>JAKEFB010000010.1 GCA_022616275.1 Chloroflexota bacterium | reverse complement strand
TTTTTTTTGCGAGGCTTTCCTTCGATCAGGTAGGCGGTAAAGAGTTGGGGGACAATCTCGCCAAAGTCCTGAATGGCGGCCATTAAGCCGACGGCGATGGTTGACGGCGTGAGCAAGGTGATAAAGGCCGGTAACACCGTATGAATACTGCCAAAGGCAGCAGACATCTGAAAGAAGATGCCGTGAATCAGACCGGCTATAAAGTTACGATGATAGTAGCGGGCGCTTTCGGTCTCAAATTGGGATAAGTTGACAACTGTGCTGGTCATCCGAAATGGTCTCTCTTATCGATTTGCGACATTGGCCGCCACCAGGATGGGATCCCAAACCGGCGCAAAGGGTGGGGCGTAGCTGAGATCCAGTTCTGCCAGCTCGTAGGTGGTCCAACCTGCGTGGAGCGCCGCCGCGATAACGTCAATCCGCTTGGCGACGCCTTCTTGCCCGACCATCTGTGCCCCCAGCAAGCGCCGAGAGCCTGGCTCAAAGACCAGCTTAACGTGGAGCGGGGGATGCTCCGGCATATAATGTGCTCGTGAAGACGAGGTGATCGTTGCGGTCTCCACCTCAAAGCCTTCGACGCGAGCTTCCTTCTCAGACAGGCCGGTGCGGGCTACGTGCAAATCAAAAACCTTGACGGCGGCCGTGCCCACAATCCCCTTGAAGGTTGCCTCCCCACCGGCGGCGTTGGTTCCGGCCACCCGGCCTTGCTTATTGGCGGTGGTGCCCAGCGGGATGTAAGTCGGCTTACCTGTTACGAGGTGGCGAGCCTCGGCCACGTCGCCGGCGGCCCAGATGTAGGGTAGATTAGTGCGTTGGTGGTCATCTACGGCTACAGCCCCTATTGGACCCAGGGCAATGCCCGCTTGTTGAGCCAGAGCATTGTTGGGCCGGGCGCCAACACTAAAAATCACGACATCTGCCGGAAACTGTTCCCCACCGGCAATGACTTCCCGGACACGGCCGTTGCCGGCAAAGGCTTCCACCCGGCGGTCCAGATGGACATCTACCCCTTGATGGTTCAGTTCTTGCAGAACGTAGGTCGCCATATCCGGGTCCATATTAGGCATCACCTGGGGTAACATCTCGACGATGCTCACTTGCAGGCCATGCACGGCCAGCGCTTCGGCCATCTCCATTCCAATATAGCCGCCGCCAACAATAACCCCCCGGGCCGGGCGCTCCTGCTCCAGCCACCGTCGAATGGCTACTGCGTCTTCCACGGTGCGCAGGGTGAAAATACCCGGCAGGTCCAGGCCAGGAACAGGCGGCCTGACGGCAGCCCCGCCTGTGGTCAGAATGAGTTTATCCCACTGGTCGGTAAATTCTTTGCCAGTTTCCAGGTTACGCACGCGCACCGTTTGTTCGGTGGGATCAATAGCCAAAACTTCGTGACAGACGTGAGCCTGGATGCCCTGTTGGGCAAATTGTTGAGGCGTGCGGACAATCACGTCCTCAATTCGGGGGATTTCCCCTTTGATATAGTAAGGAAACCCGCAGGCGCCATAACTGACGTAGCCTGACTTCTCATAGACGATAATGTCCATATTGCGGTTAAGACGACGTGCTTTGGTGGCGGCGCTCATCCCTGCGGCTACTCCACCAATAATCACTAAACGTTCACTCATTCGGTTTCACCTCGCTTATAGTGATACTTTCTATTAAGTTAGATGAAGTTTTAAGGGAAAGGTTACAGAGAGAGGATTAACAGGGCAGCGCCACCATTGTGACTTTCTACAGCAATGGCGAAAAGAGGCGGGTGGTGGAGTCGCCAAGCCTGACCAAAAAGCTCTTTTTATACTCAGCCAGGGAAAATTCGGCGCAATGTTTCAAATCACTGAGAAAGTCATTTTCCAATTGCTGGGTTGTTGTTTCGTCATAAATCACAAGATTGGTCTCATAATTGATACTGAAGCTGCGAATATCCATGTTGGCCGACCCAATCGAGCAAACGGCCGAGTCGACCATAATGGTTTTGGGGTGAAAGTAGGCGCCGTGATAGTAGTAAACCTGCACGCCGGCCCTGATCATCGCCGCCGCATAGGTCCGACCGGCCTGATAGGGCAGTTGACCCTCGGCGCCAGCGGGGGCCAACATCACCTTGACCTCTATCCCTGATAAGGCGGCTGCTCTAAGTGCCTCGGCAATGCTCTCATCCAGAATAAAAAAAGGAGACTGAATGTAGACATGATCTTCGGCAGCCAGGATGAGAAAGAAATATAACTGCCGGATGGCCTGCCACTCCGAGTCCGGCCCTGAATTGACCACTTGCACCGGTAGATAACCGTGCGCCTCCGTCAGCGGGGGCAGGTAAAGCTCACTCACAAGTTTTTCCCCGACGCCGTTGTACCAACTGGTCAGAAAGGTGGCCTGGAGCACCCGCACGGCCTCGCCGGTCAGGCGGACATGAGTATCGCGCCAGCCGGTAAACCCCTCCGGTCCGTTGAGGTGTGCCTGGCTCATATTTATCCCGCCGGTGTAGCCGATTTTGCCGTCAATCACCGCAATTTTCCGGTAATTGCGGTAGCCAATCGTATGCAGTTTGTAGAGGGGGGAGAAAGGATACATCTTGACGCCCCCGACGTTCATCTCTCGCACGTATCGTTTTCTCAGCGCGGCGAAGCTCCCCACCGGGTCGAACAATACCCGCACCTCGACCCCGGCCCGGGCCTTACCGATCAAGATTTGCTTTAGCTCTTCCGTAAATGGATCTGCGGCCCACTCAAAATATTCCAGGTGGATTGATTGTTGAGCTGCTTTAATATCCTCAACCAGGCGGGGATACTTTTCCTGGGCATTTTGGAGAATTTCCAGGTGGTTATGCAGCGTCAGACAGGCGCAGGAGCTGTGGTGCAAAAGTTTCGGTAACCTACGAAAAGCGGGCCGGCTCTCTGTTTTCAGTTTTTCAATCGCTTCATCCTGCTGTGATAACCAGGGGGCCAGGGGTTGGCTCAAATCACCGCCAACGATCTGCTTGAGCAACTTGCTTTCATCACTAAAGGCATGATGGCCCCGGCCAAAAAGCGCATAAATCACTATCCCACCCAGGGGAAAGATGTAGAATAGAAACAGCCAGGCAAAGGTGGATTGGGGGCTACGATTGTCAATGACCAGAAAGATGTAGGCGCCGAGGGCATACAGCGCCAGTAATCCAGCCAGGAGATAGTAAATGGTAGTCGTCTCCATAGACAGAAGCGGAATTACTCCCTTAAAAATCTTGGAAGCGCCGTATGATGGCGCAAGTTCATCAACCGGCCCCGTAAAACGGGGTCGGTCAGCAGGCGCACTCCATTCAACTCAATGAGCACGGTGGCGTGCCCGATGTAGGTGAGGTAAGCCTTTAGGTCGTTCATGGTGAAGGATACCTGGTCAAGAGTTCCCGCCTCAACGAGATTAAAACATAAGCTGACCGAGCGGGTCAGGGCGCCAGGACTGGAGAACCTTCATATAGTTGGCCCGCTCAAAGGCGGCCGGATCAGCGGCATGGTGTTGACTCATACTGCCTTGCATCTGGGCCACCGACTCGTACTCGTGTTCCTCCATCCACTCAAGCATCGCTGCCAGAATTTCGGCGATCCGACCCATACCGTTTTGCAACAACTCCGAGGTCATCATCGTGACGTTGGCTCCGGCCATTAGCCCCTTGAGCACATCCAAATGATCATGCACGCCGCTGGTGATGGCCAAATTCACCGGCGCCCGCCCGTAGAGGATAGCCACCCAATGTAAGGGCAAACGCAATTCAAGGGAAGTACTCAAAACCAGGTGGGGTACAACCTCCAGCGCTTCCAAATCGAAATCCGGTTGGTAAAAGCGATTAAAAAGAACCAGCGCGTCGGCCCCGGCTTCGGCCAGGCGTTTGGCCATATTGGCCATGGCGCTGAAGTAGGGGCTCAATTTTACGGCGACAGGGATGGAGATACTCTGCTTCACCTCGCGGACCACATCCAGATACATCTGTTCTACCTCGGCCGAGGTCATATCTGGGTTGGTGGGAATATAGTAGATGTTTAATTCCAGGGCATCGGCCCCGGCCTGCTCGATTTTTTGCGCATACTCGGTCCAGCCGCCGGTGGAAACGCCGTTCAGGCTGCCGATCACCGGAATATCAACCGCCTGTTTAGCCCGGCTAACCCGGTTTAGATATTCGTCGGGACCCACGTTGTACGACTCCAGGTCAGGAAAATAACTGAGCGCTTCGGCAAAGCTCTCGCCGCCATAATCCAGGTAGTTATGCAACAGGTGGCTTTCATGCTCGATTTGCTCTTCAAAGAGAGAATACATAACCACCGCCGCCGCCCCTTTATCTTCCATCAAGCGAATGTTATCAATCTTTTCAGATAAGGGGGAAGCCGAGGGTACAAGGGGGTTTTTCAGGGTCATGCCCATATAAGTTGTTGTCAGATCCATAGCTTGTTTGCCTCCGGTTGTACTCAGAAAAAAAGATGAGACGCGAAAGTTCGACGATCCTGGCCTATCACATTTTTCACCCTTCTCCAACTTCCTCCCTGGCCATCCACGCGTAATGATGCCAGCGTTCCCGCACCACCTCCTGGGCCTGAGCCAGCAGGCGAGCAGCAACTTCAGGGTTGTTTTGACGCAACACGGCGTAGCGGCTCTCGTTGTAGAAGAAATCCTGGAGCGGGGCCTTTGGCTCTTTAGTATCCAGTTGCAGGGGGTTCTTGTCCTCGGCTTTCAGGGCCGGGTTGTAACGGTAGAGGAGCCAGTGGCCCGAATCTGCGGCCAGTTTTTGCTGCTGCATCCCCTGGGCCATATCATAACCGTGGGCAATGCAGTGGCTGTAAGCCAGGATGAGCGATGGGCCGTCGTAGGCTTCAGCTTCCAGGAAAGCCCTGACCGTTTGGGTGTCGCTGGCGCCCATGGCCACCTGGGCGACGTAGATATGACCATAACTCATGGCCAGCAAGCCCAAATCCTTTTTAGGCGTGGATTTGCCGCCTGCCGCAAATTTGGCGACTGCACCCAGCCCCGTGGCCTTGGAAGCCTGGCCGCCGGTGTTGGAGTAGACCTCTGTATTCAGCACCAGCACGTTAACGTTGTGCCCGCTGGCCAGCACGTGATCCAGGCCGCCAAAGCCGATGTCATAGGCCCAGCCGTCGCCGCCCACAATCCAGACGCTCTTTTTGACCAGCGCCTCGGCCAGGCTCAAAAGATTTTCGATTTCAGATTTTAGATTTTCGATTGAAACTTCCCCTGTCACTTTTATTTTCTGAGTTGTAGCTTCTAGCTTTTGGCTTTTGAGAACAGTTAGTTTGGTTTTCAATTCGGCCACTCGTTGGCGTTGAGCGGCGATGCCTGCTTCGGTGGATTGGTCGGCGTTCAAGAGCGTCTCAGCCAACTCCGAACCAATCACCTCGTGCAGGCGGGTGACCAGTTCGCGGGCGTATTCATTCTGCTTGTCCAGGGTCAGACACATACCCAGCCCAAACTCGGCGTTATCCTCAAACAGGGAGTTGCTCCAGGCCGGCCCCCGCCCCTCCTGGTTGATCGTCCAGGGGGTGGTGGGGAGATTGCCGCCGTAAATACTGGAGCAGCCGGTAGCGTTGGCAATGAGCGCCCGGTCGCCAAAGAGCTGGCTCAGCAATCTCAGGTAGGGCGTTTCCCCACAACCGGCGCAGGCGCTGGAAAACTCAAACAACGGCTCCAGGAGTTGCACGTTCTTGACGTTGCTAAACTTTAAGCCGTCTCCAGCCGTCTCAGCACGGGCCACCTCCGGCAAACGCAGGAAGAAGTCCCAGTTTGCTTGTTCTTGCTGGCGGAGGGGCAACTGGGGGGCCATATTGATCGCTTTCCGGCCCACCTGACTTTTATCTTTGGCCGGACAGACCTCGACGCACAGCCGGCAGCCGGTACAATCCTCAACAGCCACTTGCAAGGTATAGGTTTTGTCCGGCAGCTCGCGCCAGCGGGCCGGGGTAGATTTGAACGTTGGCGGCGCGCCGGCCAATTCGCCTTCATCATAAACTTTGGCCCGAATAACGGAATGCGGGCAAACCATCACACACTTGCCGCATTGAATACAGATATCCGGTTCCCACACCGGCACCTCCAAGGCAATGTTACGCTTTTCCCAGCGAGTAGTGCCGCTGGGGTACGTGCCATCGGCCGGCAGCGCGCTAACCGGCAGCAGGTCGCCCTCACCGGCAATCATTTTGGCCGTGACTTCCCGGACAAAATCCGGCGCTTCGGCCGGCACGACCGGCGGGAGCTCGATCGTGCTGGTGGCCTGAGTGGGGACCTGTACCTGGTGGAGATGGGCCAGGGCCGCATCAACAGCGGCATAATTCATCCGCACTATGGCCTCGCCCCGCTTGCCGTAAGTTTTCTGGATGGCTTCCTTAATTTTGGCAATGGCTTCATCTCGCGGCAGGATGCCGCTGAGGGCAAAGAAGCAAGTCTGCATGATTGTGTTGATGCGCACGCTGAGCTCATTCTCTCTGGCCACCTGGTAGGCATCAATCACGTAAAATTTTAGTTTTTTGTTGATGATTTGCTCCTGAACCGGCCGGGGCAATTTATTCCAGACCTCAGCCGGGCCGTAGGGGCTGTTGAGCAGAAAAGTGGCCCCTTCGACGGCCAGGGCCAGGGTATTGTAACGCTCCAGGAAGCCGAACTGGTGAACGGCTACGAAATTGGCCTGCTCGATCAGGTAAGTACTCTGAATGGGCCGGGGGCCAAAGCGCAGGTGAGAAATGGTCCGCGCCCCGGCCTTTCTGGAGTCGTACACAAAGTAGCCCTGGGCGTAGTTGGGGGTCTCCTCACCAATGATTTTGATCGAATTCTTGTTAGCGCCCACTGTACCGTCGGAGCCCAGGCCCCAGAAAACAGCCCGGGTGACAGCCTCCGGCTCAAGGTTGAAACTGCGGTCGTAGTCCAGGCTGGTGTGGGTCACATCGTCAATAATGCCAATGGTAAAATGGTTCTGGGGACGGGGTTTGGCCATTTCGTCAAAAATGCCTTTAACCATCGCCGGGGTAAACTCCTTGGAGGACAGGCCATAGCGACCGCCAATGATTTTCGGGAAGGTGGCAAACGGCGCAATCCCGCCGGCCATCCCTTCGCTCACCGCCGTTACCACATCCTGATAGAGCGGCTCGCCGATGGCTCCCGGTTCCTTGGTCCGATCCAGGGCGGCAATGACCTGGGTGGTGGCCGGGAGCACGTTCAGAAAATGGTCCACCGAGAAGGGGCGATAGAGCCGAACTTTCACCAGGCCTATCTTTTCCCCCCGAGCGACCAGGTAATTGACCGTTTCCTCGGCGGTTTCGCCGCTGGAGCCCATCAGCACCATGACTCGTTCGGCGTCCGGCGCGCCCACATAATCAAACAAGTGGTAGCAGCGACCGACCAGCCCGGCCAATTTGTTCATTTGCTGCTGGACAATCTCCGGCACGGCCAGATAGTAGGGGTTAACCGTCTCGCGGGCCTGGAAGTAGGTGTCCGGGTTTTGGGCCGTGCCCCGGATGAAAGGATGGTCGGGCGAGAGAGCCCGCTGCCGGTGGGCCCGCACCAGGTCGTCGTTAATCAGGGCCCGGATATCATCCTCGCTTAACTTTTCAACTTTGGAGATTTCGTGGGAGGTGCGAAAACCGTCAAAGACGTGCAGGAAAGGCAGCCGGGCCTCCAGGGTGCTGGCCTGGGCAATCAAGGCAAAATCCATTACCTCTTGCACCGAGTTGGCAAACAACATCGCCCAGCCGGTGGCCCGGGCGGCCATCACGTCGCTGTGGTCGCCGAAGATGGATAGACCCTGAGCGGCCAGCGAGCGGGCGGCGATATGGAAAACGGCGCTGGTCAACTCGCCGGCAATTTTGTACATATTGGGGATCATCAGCAGCAGACCCTGGCTGGCGGTGAACGTCGTCGCCAGGGCGCCAGTTTGCAGCGCGCCGTGAATGGCGCCGGCGGCTCCCCCTTCTGATTGCATCTCGATCACCTTGGGGACCGTTCCCCAGATGTTTTTCATCCCCGCGGCGCTCCACTGATCGGCCAGCTCACCCATCGGCGAGGAGGGCGTGATCGGGTAAATGGCAATCACCTCATTGGCTTGATAGGCAATATAGGCGGCCGCTTCATTCCCCTCAATCGTTATCTTTGGTCTGGTCATTCTATCTTCCTCCTCGTTCGCGCCGGCCGCTGCTCACAATACCCCTTGTTGGGCCCTGACCACATCGCCCATGGAGATGATGCCCGCCAGTTGACCTTCAGCCAGAATGGGCAAATGACGGATTTTATTTTGGAGCAACACCGTGACCACCGCCTGCAACTCGTCGTCAGGCGTCCCAGTGATGACCTCCCAGGTCATGACTTCGTGAACAGATAGGTCAAGCGTAGCGATACACTCGGTTTCCTCGCGGATGACGTCGCGCATCGAGAGAATGCCGACCAGCTTATTGGCCTCGTCCGTCACCACCACGGCCCCAATATCATGTTTGGCCAACAGCATGATGGCCTCTCTGATGGTTTGGTCGGGCCGGACCATAATCACCGCTGACCCTTTACGGGCTAAGATTTCTTGAACTTTCATTGGATGCCTCCTATGCAAATAGACCGCCGACGGCAGTTTATAATACCCTTGTGGTACCGCCGGCCGCCGAAAAACATTTTATTCGCCGTTTTCGGGAACTTCATCTGGCGGGGCTTCACCGGTTGCTGGCTGCTCCGCCGGGATCGTCCCTGCCTCGGGCGGGTCAATGGGTGGCCGTCCGGTCACCTTCTCATACCAGAGGGGATGGTGCAGCCGGGCCCATTCCTTGGTCACCCAGCCGGCGAAAATAGCCTGGAAGGTGCCGGGATTGGCCCCGGTGCTCAGGTAGATGTGGGAGAGCACGCCCGCCACTCCAAACAGCGCGGCCAGGTCGTGGATAATGACGGCCACGAAAACCAGGTCGTTGGGCAGGGAGCGTTTGAAGAAGAGGAGCACCCCCGTGATGAGCAGGATGAGGCCGCCGAGGACAACCGTCCAGAAGTAGACTTTCTGGCCAGCATTAAAGCGGTCGGCCGGCACCGGTTCGTGTCCCCCCAGGTAGCCCCCCAGCTTGCGCAGCCACTCGCGGTCACTGGGGATAAGTTTGGCATCTCGCCACCACAGGATCAGCATCAGGATGACGCCAGCGCCGAAGAGGTAGCCCAGCCAACCATGCCAGACTCTGGGGGTAAGGGTGTTGCCAAAGACCAGTTGCAGCCACGCTCCACCGTTGAAGGCAAAGGCCAGGCCAGTGAAGGCCAGGAAGAAAAAGGTAAAAAGCACCACCAGGTGGACCAGCCGCTCGAACCAGTTGAAGCGCTCGATCCGTTCATAGTCATCCTCTCTCGGCTCTACTGGCCTGCCACCAAAGTCGTGTGGCCCAAAGCGGGTGAAGTGGAGGGTGGTGACAAAGAAGATGACAATGAGCAGACCGCCAATCCAGGGACGCACCAGCGGACAATGGATGGAGCAGAGGGTATAGCTGAAGTCGCTGATGCCGATGGTCCAACGTACCGGTTCAACAACCTCGTTGCCATTCTCGTCGAAGGGGTCAACGATATACGTCCGCCGGAAGAATTCACCCTGAAAGCTATGGCAATCCTCGCACCCATCGGCGCCTAACGTTTCTCTAGCCGGGGCCACGTTGTGGCTGATGGAGAATCCCTCCCGCTCGCAGACCTCATCCCAACGGCCAACCAGCACGCCCGCCTCACCAAACTCCCACAGCTTATCCCCTTTGATAAAGACCGGATGCACCTGGCTGAAGCGGGCATTGCCGGCCAGGGTCTGCTCAAAAGCCCGCAAACCGGCTTCAATTTCCTCCGGCCGGTTCACCTCGGCAAAGCCATCGCCGTTGTCATCCGTCACCTGGTCTCGGTACAGCTCCCAGCCAGCGGCCAACTCGCGGGCGAAGAGCGGGTACACGGTGCCGTCCGCTTCCCGGTTGCCCCACCAGACGCCGAAGATGGGGTTGACCGGATGGATCTGGCCGGCGTGAACCTGGTAGGCCGGATACCAGTCGGCCGGTTGGCCCCACGTCTCCTGGTCGCCGATGATGTCCCAATGGAGGCCGCCCTGGCTGGTATCGAAGAACTCCCCGGCGGCGCGATGCTTGGCCGGGATATGGCAGGTCTCGCAGGCAATTGTTTCCAGATGCGAGGGCGGGATGTCCAGGTGGGTCGGGATAGAAGCGCCCAGGTAGCCGGTGGTGTGGCAGTTTTCACAGGAGCGCATGGTGTTGTCCAGATCATCGCGCACCGTCTCGATGGTGGTATTGCCCTTGGCGAAGTTGTGGTCCAGGCCGGCCGGGTGACAGTCCACACACTGCACGCCCTGCTGGTTATGCACGTCCGGGTTCAGGGGGTCGTTCCAACTAAAGGCCCGCTTCTTCATATCTGATGGGCCGTGGCACTGCATACAATTGGTGTCTGCCGGGCGGAAACTGATGTCCAGGACGACCTTGCCGTCTTCATTGAAGAGACGCTGGTTGTAAACAACGGTCGGCGTCTCTCCGGTTGGTTGCCCGGTTTCCGGGTCGAAGAGGCGGCCTTTGACCGCGCCCAGCCCGCCAGCAGCGGTGGCGGCCCACTTCAGGTTCCAACTCTTCAGTTGGGCGGTGCGCCCTGTCCAATCATAACCGGGCAGGTGACAGAGCAAGCAATCAGCCTCTAACACGCCACTTTGATCCCAGTGGCTGCCCCGGTAGTCACCGTCCAATGAGTCGGCCAGCGTTGGATCGGTGGCCAGGGTCTGGTCGAAGCGCTGGCCATCCCGATCAAACTCCAGCGGCCCGCCGCCGGGATGACAACTGGCGCAGGTCGGCTGGTCAGGCGGGCCGGTGGTGATCCATTGCCAGACGGTGATATCAATTTCGTCGGGGGTATCATTGACCTTTTTCGCCAACTGGCGAAACGAGGGCGGTCAGAACTTGCCGAACATGCCGTTGGATAAAACCCACGGCTGTTCGGCGTTAAAATCGTCACGAATAACGTCCGCCCCTTGCTGGAAATGATACCCCTGGGTAATCGTGTCATACTCGTGGCAGTCGCCACACGTCGCGGCCGGGCTGTAGGGGTCACCAGCATTCTCGCCCGTGAGGGGATCAATCACCTCCCCGGCCTCGTTGCGCAGGAAGAAGGGAGGATGCTGCCTGGGCACGGCCTGGGCCAGGCGAGTCCCGGCCGGCTCGGCTCGGGCGCTAGCTACCCAAATCAGAATAGCACCGACGATGACGAGCATCAGCCCCAGGAGGGGGACGATGCGTTTCCAGGACTTGAGCTTCATTGCCATTACTCCTTATCGATGGTTTAGGTTTTAACTATTTTAAGGAAAGAAGTGTCTTCTTATACCACATTTGCCTGAATCGTTCAACCTGCTACTTGCCATAGCTACTGGCCCCAGACAGGCACTCCCTCCGGGGTACGCAACTGGAGGCTTTGGCCGGTGGTCAGGTTACGGATCCAGTTTAGTTCCAGGTGATCCGGCGCCTCAAAGCCCTCAAGTTCAAGGCGGTCGCCAGGATTGAGGGTAATCCCCTGCTCTTCCCAGAACCAGGGTGGACCTAACAGCGCCTCGACCAGTGTCCCATCCTCGCTGCGAAAAGTCAACAGATTCCCCTCAACGCTGACCACCTCCCCCCGGAAGGAGAGGGGTGGCCCCTTTTCCGCCGCCTGGCCTGAACTGCTACCGGAGCTCTGCTGTCGCCAAACAGGACCGGTATCGCTTCCCTGACCTTCACCACCCTGGCCCTGACCTCGACCCCCACCGGGCGCAATCGGCCTGTTTGGGTCCGGTGTGCTGCGTAACCAGGGCGGACCACCCCCACCTTGCTCGGTACCCCGAGGGTTGGCCACCCAGGGGGCGGTCGGCTCCCAGGCCCGGATGAATTGCACCAGGGCGTCTATTTCCACCGAGGTCAGCCGGTTGCCAAAGGCGGGCATGCTGGAATTAGGGCGACGCCCACCGTAGACGATGGCCTCGCGAAGCTGCTCGTCGGTCTTGCGACTAAGGATTTGCTGGCTATTCAGCGCCGGACCGGCGCCGCCACTACCATTTTCGCCGTGGCAGACGGCGCAGGTGGTATTGAAGATACGCTCGCCCAGGGCCAATACTTCTTCAGGATTGTTCAGATCGATTCGGATGGGCGCCGGCGGCGTCAGGGCCAGCCCGGCCGCCTCAATCATGTCCCAGTGCTGCAGGAAAGCCACCAGGGCCTCGATCTCCTCATCGGTCAACGTTGTGTTCCAGGCGGCCATCAGGGTCCCCGGCACGCCCTCGCGGATGGTCCGGGCCAGTTCAAGGCTATCGGTGGCGCGGACCGCCGATGTGTTCAGGGCTACCCCCAGTTCAGAGCCTTCGCCGTTCACCCCGTGGCAGGTGGTGCAGTTCTCGGCGTAGAGTTGCATCCCCTGGGCCCAGACCGCTCCTTGCGGATCCAAGGCGACGACCTGTTCCAGAAAAGCTTCATCCACTTCAGGAATGGGTAAGGTGGGCGGGATCAGGCCCCGTTGGGCCGCCAACTCGCCGACCTGGGACCAGTCCCCATAGCGGATCAGAGCCACCAGCTCTTCGATCTGGTAGTCGTTGAAGATGCCGCCCTCATCCCCGTGCCAACCGGCCATGGTCGTGCCGTAGCGCCCCCGGGCGATCGTTTTATACAGGAAATCGTAATCTGCTTCGCGCAGTCCCGGCTGGTCAAGGGGTGGGTTGGGGCCGATACCCTCGCCTTGCGCCCCATGACAAACGGCGCAGTTCTCCACATACATCACGGCCGCGTCTGAAACAAACTGTTGCCGCAGCGCCTCCTGGGCCTCGGCCATCCGGGTCGGTTCCCGCAGGCCGTAAATGGGCAAGGCAATGACCAAAACCAGCAAAGCGATAAGACTGATCAGCAGATACCTGTTCATCCTATTTGCTCCTTTAACAACTCAGCCATAGACCAACTGCTCCGGGGCGAAGGCATCCCGGGTTTGCGGTCGGGAAGTATCAACCAGCACCTGACCATCGTTGATCTCTACGGGGAAGATGTCCAGGGCGCGGGGGGCAGGCGGATTTTCGACGTTGCCGAAAAAATCGAAATTAGACGCATGGCAAGGACAGAAGAAGCGGTTCCGAGTTGGTTCCCAACTGACCGCGCAGCCCAGGTGCGTGCAGCGACGATAGAGGGCCAGAAAGCCGCCATCCTCTGTCCGAACCAGGAAAAAACGGCCGTCCGGGAATTCGGTCACGGTCCCCTGGGGAAAGTTATCGACCGAACCGGCCGTGACCACGCCGCCAAATTCTCCCTCCAGGCTACGTGGAGCCAGGAAGAGTAAACTCGCGCCGGCTATCTCCACTATGGCGAGTATGCTCAGCGCGCCGCCTCCCCACGCCAGGAAATTGCGACGGGTCAGTTGGGGAGTAGCGTCAGTTTGTTTCTTTTCTTCAGGCATCGTCTTACCTCCTCTATATCGTCAGATAGTAGTCTGGTAGCCCGGCAGCCTGGTGCTTTGGTAAACCAACCGACAAATTCAGAACGGCCATACCAGGGCCATATTGGGGCCACGCAAGAAGATACCGATGATGGTCAACACAACCAAACTTACCATAATGAAGGTAAAAAGCCCGACCAGCGCCTCACTCCGATTGGCCTTGAGTCCGCGCTGCAACCCGTAGTAGATGGCGGCCAGACCGCCAAACGTCAGGAGCAAGGGTACCAGACCGTTGGAGAACCAGGTTGGCCAGATGGAAAGTAAGGTTGGCAGGTCAAGCCACCACTCGTCGAGCACGACCAGGAGGGGCGCCAAGACCAGGCTGAGGGCTGCGCTAATGATCGCTGCCCACCGGCCTGCCGGTGAACGGAAGTAAATAGCGATATCGTCCTCCCGGGTATCCCAATAAGGTAAGGCCGCCAGCGCCAGCAGCACTATCCCCGGCAATATCAACGCCGCCAGGGGATGCATGTGCAACAACAACTCTTGCAACCCCATAAAGTACCAGGCCGCCTTGGCCGGATTGGGTGGATGGGCCGGGTTGGCCAGAGCTTCCAGGGGAGCTGGCGCCAGCATTGACCCCAGGGCAAGGGCGGCCAGCAACACTGTGGCCGCCGCGAACTCGATCTGGACCAGGTGGGGAATGGTGGTTAGTTTTTCTACCCGCTCCCCTGTTTGCGGTAGAGACTGAGAGATACCGCCATCCTTACGCACCCGCCAGAAATGGTAGGACATCACCAGAATCAGCAGCGCCGGTAGCACAGCGACGTGGATAGCATAGAAGTTACGCAGCGCACTCTGACCCACCTCCGGCCCGGCCAGCAGAAAGTTACTGAGGCCCGAACCGATGAGTGGAATGTAGCCCAGCAGGCTGGTCCCCACGGTGATGGCCCAATAAGCCAGTTGATCCCAGGGCAGCAGATAGCCGGTAAAGTTGAAAGTAACGACCATCAGCAACAAAACAAGGCCGATCAGCCAATTGATGGATCGGCCAGCCTTGAAGCCGCCGGTGTAGAAGACACGGACCAGATGCAAAAAGACAGTAATGAGCAGCAGATTGCCGGACCAGTGGTGCAGCGCCCGCAAGAGGGAGCCGAAAGCCACCTGGGTCTCCAGAAACTGAATGCTGGTATAAGCCCGCTCCACGCTGGCATCGTAGCGGAACATCAGGAGCACGCCGGTGATGATTAAGACCACTGCCAGCAATGAAGAAATCCCCCCCAGACCCCAGGTGTAAGAAAAACGCAGCGCCGGGGCCGGCACGGTGGTGGGGTGCAGGTGCAAAATCAAGTTATTCGCTATCGCTTGCATCCGGTAACGGCGAATGTTGGTAGATGAACTTGAAGTATACAGCAGACGCTCTACCCAGGGTGTCAGCTTGCGTTCGGACATCTTCGCTCCTCCTACGAAATGGATGATAATATACGGGATACCAGCCTTACCTCAATGGCTATTCTGCTTGCGGCTGTTCGCGCCGGCGGCGGAGCAAAGGCCGGCCTCGGCGGCGCAGCAGGATGTAAACCCCCGCCCCAAAGGCCACTACGCCGACCAAAAGGCCGCTGAAATCGCTGATGAATTGGTTGATAGCCTCCCACTGGCTGCCAAAGAGGTAGCCCAGCCCGCCAAAGAGTACAATCCAGGTCACTTCACCGGCCACGTCATAAAGGAGAAATCGCCAGAAAGGATAGCCGCTGCCCCCGGCGATGAGATTGACCGGCACGGCCAGGGCGGTCAGCAAAAAGCGGGTTAAATAGATCGCCAACCCGCCCCGTCGCCCAAACGTAGTCTGGGCCTTTTGCCAGACGGCCGATTGCCCAAAGCGACGCTCCACCCAACCTTTGGCAAAGCGTCCGATGGCATAGCTGGCGCTGTCGCCGAGAACCGCGCCCAACAGGCCCAACCCCGAGCTATCAGCCCAATGGATGATCCCCTGCCGGGCGAAAGCCCCGGCAGCGATAACGAACAAGGTGCCCGGCACCGGGAGGCCCAGCGCGCCTATGAGTAAGGCCAGGCCGAGGGCAGGCGCTCCATAGGTGATCATGCCGGTCAGCAGAAAGTCGGTTAAACTAAAATCAGTCATAGTCAGTCTCCGGTGTGGGTGGATGTTCAGCCTGGTAGCGCCGGATGGCCGCCTGGACGGCTTCAAGAATCGCGCCCGGCTCGCCCTCGAAATAGTCAAAGTTTAAGCGGCGCAGGGCTTTCTCTTGATTTCCTTCTTGGGGCACGCCAATTTGCTCAAAGATATATTCTTCCGGCACGCCATAGGCTGTGGCAATATAGGGGACGGTCATCCAGCCGCGAATCAGTTCCACATCGGTCACGCCCGGTTCAAGGCTCGTCAATTGGATACGCAGAAAAGAACGCACCGCCCGAAAGCCAAAAAAACCAATGAGAATCAGGCCGAGTACAATCAGGCCGATGGTTAAGATACGCTCCCGTCGTGAAGGAGCAGGTGATGAATGGATTGAGTGAGTCATCGTTTACCTCTCTTTTGCCTACATGCAAGCCAATTGGTTTACCCGGTCACGGGTTGCCGCTGCGCCTTGGCCACCTGCCTGATCATCCACCCCGTGACCCCCAACCCGGCAACAAACAACCCCAGGAACAACAGCAGCGGGCCCCATTGAGTGTTAACCGGCTCGGCGGTCACGTCGAGATAGGGGGCCAGTTCGGCATTCTGCACCACCTGGCGGCTGACGGCGTTGCAGGCCAGCACCCCGACCTGGGCCAGGCCGGTCAGCAGGGCCAGCCGGCGATCGAAACCTCTCCACGCTGCCAGGAGTAGCAGCCAGGGCAAGCCCGGCCCCAGGGCGGTGAGGGTCGTGAGAATGACCATCGGCCCGCCAAACAATAGGGCCCGAATCTCAGGCCGCAGCGCGCCGAAAATATACCATGAGCCGGTGACGGCAAACCAGACGAGGCCCAGCGTATATAGTTTGAGGGCGAAGCCGGCCACCCAGCGCCGGTAATCCTCACCCTCGCTGCTGGCAAAAAGGCCGGCATCCACCACCGTATAAGCGGCCGTGGTGGTCAGGGCCAGACCGAACATCATCAACCAGCGCGGCCACAGGGTGGGATCAGCCGTATTCAGGGCCAGGCCGGTGGTCGCTCCGCCGGCATTAGTCGCCTCCCACAACCCGGCCCACCCCCCAACGTTTGTCATCAGGCTGAAATTGTTGCTGAACAGGAAGCCCATCACCACAAACAAGAAGGCGGCCAGCCAGCCGGCGGCCTGTTTGAGCGGTGAAAGCCTATCCCGCCGCAGCCCGATGACATAAATGTAGACGCCGTAGTAAGCCAACGTGAGCAGGATGAAGATACTGAACCACGGCCAGGCGATCAGGATACTGGCCGGATAGAAGACTTTGTAGTAAGCCACCTGGGTAAATAACAGCGGGACGATGCCGAAGTTCACCCCCATGGCGATGATGACCGGCATGGTATTGATCAGCCGGCCGCTCAACCGGGCGGCGTGCGCCCCACCCCGCCAGCGGAGCAGCAGCATCACCAGCAGTCCGGCGTACCACAGGTGCATCGGCCCCATGTGTAAGGTGAAACCCAGCACCTTGAAGAAGACCAGAAACCAGTAAGGCGCCGGATACCCCAGCGGGTTGTCCGGGCCGATCAAGTCCGTGTCCATCTTGACCTCCTCGTAAATAGACCGCCGACGGCTGACCGCCGACCACCGCAAGACATTTTCGTTATCGGTGGCGTGCCGCAGGCCCGTGAACACTCCTCTGATTAACCAGCTATCTCTCTGGGATCAAGCAAAACGATAAGCCCTAGCATTCCCATATTGGCAAAGAGGAGCGGCGCGAGAAAAGGCGCGCCCCGGATAAAGCGCTCACCCACAATCGTCCCCTCGGCGATGAGATTAGCGTTAACATGCAGAACTGTTCCTACCAGCCCTACCGCAATCAGTAAGAACATTGTGGCCATGTAGGTGATCAAATCGGCGCGGGTGGGCCGGTCAATGGCGCCCAGCGTTACCGCCACCACCGCGCCAAAGATGCCGATAGCGGTGGGGAGCCACAACCACGGGTCTTCAAAATGGGTGCGGGCATGGTCAAGCACACTGCTGATGACCGTAGCCAGCGTCCCCGTCCCAATCATAAAGAAATAGGCCTGGGTTTTACTGTAAGGTAGTTGCATCCGCCAGCCTCCCAGTAAGACTAGGATACCGCTGTCCGGCGGGTCTTCAACCCAGGCGGCGCTAATCCCCAGAATCCCAACCAGGGCAAACATGAGAGGCCCCAAAATAGGCGGCGCCCAGACCAGCAGGTTGATTGACACACGTTCACCCGCCGGGGCGTAGGGCAAGATAGCCCGAATAAGGTGGAAGTAAGCGCCCAGCAGGCCCACAGCAATACTGCCCAGAAAAACGATGGTAGCCAGGACAGTCGCCAGGGGCCGCTGGCGCAAGGCTATCAACCCGGCCAACAACAAGAGCCCACCGGCAATAGGCCCAAAAATGATGGGAATCCATTCATCAGGTACAATGGTCCCGCTGATGCTGTGGGCAAAATAGATATCAATACCCAGGAAGATCTCGTTGGTGGCGGCCATGAGGAGCATCAACTGGTCGCGGGACAGGGGGAACCGGCGGATCCGTTGCGCCGGCGGAAATACAGTGACCAGATGATACATGGTTACTCGCCCGCTTCCGCGTCGTGCAGTTTCGCTTTAACCATCTCGCGCAGTTCGGCCAGGTCGCTCAAGATTTCATAAGCGCCGTGCCATTGCACATAATCAGCCCCCTGCATCCACGCCCCAAACTTGGCCGTGCGGCCCCAGTGATGCCACAGCTCAAAATAAGTAAAGTCAATGGGTTCATCAAACGGTTCTTGGGTCATCAAGCCTTTTTCTTTTAATGGGGCAACTATGTCATCGCTTTCCTTCACCCAGGCGTTGATGGCTTCGGTTAGTTTGTCGGCCTCATTATAGAACGTCTCAATGAATTCGTTATTGTGACACTCGCGACACACATTCTGCATCCGAGTTTGGTTATCCTGCCAACCGGGACGTCGCTCACTAATGGGCGCAAACAGGTACCAGGTCAGCCGGTCGCCCACATCGTGGGTGGTGCCGCTGGCCCCAAACCCGCTCATGTGGCAGATAGCGCAGGTGGGGGCGGGAAAGTCGGTCACTTTGAGGGTGCCGGGGTCGGCCTCCCAATGCCAGGTATGGCCGCCGGTAGCATAGGCAATACCGTGCGGCGACTCTTGATAGATTTCCCACTGGGGATGGTCTGGGCCAATGTGACAGGCATTGCAGGTTTCGGGTTTGCGCGCCTGCTCCAGGCTGAACTCGTGCCGCAGATGACACTTCTGACACTCGCCAATCGAGCCATCCTCATGGGGTTTACCGACATTGTGACAACTCTCGCAAGCAAAACGGGTCACATCCGGCCCTTCGATGGCAAATAGGGCATTGCGCATCTTATCGGGGGCAAAGCTGCCTTCGGGGATAGCTTGATATTTGGCTAACAAATCAGGCGACAGGTCTTTGCTGCCAGCCATGGCCACGTAGGCCGGCAAGCTGTGCCGGCTCTGGTTGAATTGGGCTACCTCGGCGGTGTGACATTTCTCACACATGGCCGGGGTAGGCGACCCTAACACGTAGGTACCTTCATGCTCCACCGCGCCGGGATAGTCAGATTTAACTTCGTGGCAGTCACGGCACTTTACCTCGGCGGCGGCCATGCTACTATGGCCGTACTGTTCAACAATACCCGGGGTAGTCCGACGGTGGCAGACGACACATTCCTCGTTGCTATCGGCCAAAGCGTCTACCCGTTCGGTCTGGGTAGGCGGGGCAGATTGGCCCACGGTTAACATGATCAAGGCCAGGCCCAACACCACGATCACCGCCACCAGGCCGACAACCAGGACCTTGGTTGAGCGTATCAACTTGGGTGACTGATTGGAACTTGTTGGTGACATTGTCCTCACCTCCTCTTTATTATTCACCCCCTGTCGCCAATCCAGGTGGGAAAGGTTTGGCGATAGAGGCGAGATATTGGCTGAGCAGTTCGGCTTCCTCCGGCCTGCCGGCGAAGGGCGGCATGAAGAAATGCGCTTTCTCCGGGTGCTGGGCCACCAGGCGGATTAACTCCGGCGTCCAGCCGCGCATCAGTTGGCCCACCGCCGAGTAGCCCTCGGCCGTAGCGTGGCAGTCGTTGCAATGATACTGAAACAACACTTCCCCGACTTTCAGTCGCTCGGCCTCCGGCAAGGCCAGCAAAGCGACCTCGTCAATCTGCCCCTGCTCGTTCATGGCCTGCGGATAATGTCGGGCGACGTAAGCCCGTGTCCACACCCCACCCTCAAGATAGCCTGTTTGCCGCAGGGCGGCGACTTCTTCCGCCAGGATCTGATTGCTCAAGACCACATCGTAGACGATGAACGGTTTGCGCACCGCCTCACGGATGAATTCTCCGGAACCAACGGCGGCCAACCCGAACGAAAACAGCAGCAGCGCAAAGCCGGGCGTGACCCAACCCGGGTGGCGGTAGGGCCCCAGGTAGAGCATAACAAACACAATGACTGTCACGGCAAAGATGAGCAGCATGAGAATGTTGAGCGCACTGGCGGCAGCGAGGGCAGCCTGGGCCGAGGCGGGCAGGGCCAGATACCACCAGACGCCGCTGACCGTCACCAGGAGCGCCCCCAGCAACCCCGGTCGGGCTGAGCGGGTGCCGATAAGCGCGCGGAGCTCCGCGTCTTTCTCGCGGAAGGCGGCGTGAAGGTAGACGTATAAGGTTGCCAGCAACAACGAACCACCGGTGCGGGCCAGGGTCTGCGGCCAAAACTGAGGGTTGAAAAAACCAACCCAGAAATCGCGTTGCTGCGGCCACGCGCCCGGGTTGAGCATGAAGGCCGTAATGCCGGTGATCAGCACCAGGCTCATCCAGGCTGAAAAGGCATAAATCCAGCCGATGATTTGATGCGTCTTCGGCTCCAGCCGGCCCCAGTAGTAGTAGAAAATGAAAGCCGAGGCAATCTCCAGGACGAAGAAGACATACTCCATCGCCCAGCCGAAGACGAAGATGTGAATGAGCATCTCCGTCGCCAGCGGCGAGGCCAGCCCAATCGTCCACCAGATACCCACGCCGGTGATGGCTCCATAGACAATGGTGACGAGAATAAAGAACCAGGCGTGGTCCTTCAGGTAGCCCAGATAGCGGCGGTTACCGCGACGGTAGGCAAATTGGGTTTCCAGGGCCAGGAACAGCCCTCCGCCGACCGCGTACATCGAAACATAGACATGAAATACGGAGACGAGGGCGATGAGCATGGGCGCTGTGAGAAAGGGAACATACCACCAGGGATAATGCATTCAGCTACCTCCTTGGTAAACGATACGAAAAAGGACAATGTTTCCATAGTTTAACCCTTCTTTAAACCTGAGCCAAATCTTTGGGACGCTATAACCAGGATCGGGCCTATTCAAGGTGAAACAGGGCAATGGTGCCGATACCGACCAACAGGAAGGTCAACTGGCGGGCGCTCTGTAGCAGGGCGGTGTGGCGGTGCAGGTTCGGGATCAGGTCGGCGACGGCAATGTAAATAAAGCTGGCTGCTGAAAGGGTCATCACGTAAGGCGTGACCTGCTGCGCCTGCGCCAGAAACAGATAGGCCAGCAGCGCGCCCGGCAAAGTACTCAGGCTCGACAGGATGTTATACATAAAAGCCTTACGCCGGGAATAACCGTGCTCCAGCAGGATGGCAAAATCACCCACCTCCTGGGGAAGTTCGTGGGCAATGATGGCCAACGAGGTCGTAATGCCCAGGGGGAGCGAGGCCACAAAGGCCGCGGCGATAGCCACCCCATCTACAAAATTATGAAAGGCGTCGCCGATGAGGATCAGGGGACCGGGCCGGCCATGCGCCTCGCAGTTTGCCTCGTGGCAATGACGCCAGACCACAATCTTTTCAAGGATGAAAAAAAGCACAATACCGGCCAGCATAGTGGATAAAACCGGCTCCGCCGGGAGATGGGCCAGGGTGTGCGGGAGCAACCCTAAAAAAGCGGCCCCTAAAAGCGTTCCGGTCGCATAGCTGATCAGCCCCGAAGTCAGGGCCTGGCGGATTTTCTCCGAACAGAGCAAAAATAAAGCTGCTAAGGCAATGGCAGCGACGCTGCTGAGAAGGCTAAAACCGACAATCAGCGTTAAGGTCATCTTGTCCTCATGAAGTCGTTGCGTTTAATCCCCACCGGCCGGTACGGGCCGCCACTGTCCGCCGGATGAAGTTGGGGCCGGGGGCCGGTAACCCAGCAGCCGCAGCCCATTGAGCACCACAATGACGGTGCTGCCTTCGTGGCCGACCACGCCCAACGACAGGGAGACAATATTGAGAAAGGCGCTGGCAATTAGGACCACAATCACCCCCAGGGCAAAGGTGAGGTTCTGGCGGACGATGCTCATTGCCCGTTGACTGAGGCGAAGAGCATACGGTAGTTTACTCAGGTCGCTGGCCATCAAGACCACGTCGGCGGTTTCGAGAGCCACGTCTGTACCGCCCGCGCCCATAGCAATGCCCACCGAGGCCGAGGCCAGGGCCGGGGCGTCGTTTACGCCATCGCCCACCATTGCTACCGAGCCGTACTCCTGCAATAGCCGTTTGACCTCGGCCACTTTCTCTTCGGGCAGCAGTTCAGCCCGAACCTCGTCCACCCCGGCCGCCAGACCGATGGCCTGAGCCGCGCGGGCGTTGTCGCCGGTAAGCATGACCACTTTCTCCACGCCGGCGGCCTTGAGGGCGGCCACGGCCTGGCGAGCTTCCGGCCGCACGGTATCGGCCACTGCAATCAAGCCCAGAGCGCGCCGCGTGTCGTCCCCCACCAGCATCACCGTTTTGCCCTGCGCTTCCAGGCTCTCGACCCGCCGCGACATCTCCGGCGGGATCGTAATCTCCTGTTCGCGCAGGTGGGAGACGGCGCCGATGTGGACAGTGCGCCCATCAACCTGGGCTGTCACCCCCTTACCGACAACCGCCTGTAAATCGGTCGCTTCGGCCAGGCTCAAGTGGCGCGCCCGCGCCGCCGTCACCACCGCCTGCGCCAGCGGATGTTCGGAGCGAGCCTCCACCGCGGCCGCCAGGACCAGTAGTTCGGTCTCAGAACAGCAGTCGGTCGGTTCGATATGGGTGACGCGTGGCTGGCCCACGGTCAGCGTGCCGGTCTTATCAAAGGCGACGACCCGCACCCTGGCCAGACTTTCGACATGGGCTCCGCCTTTGAACAGGACCCCGTGCCGCGCTCCGGCGGCAATGGCCGACAGGATGGAAGCTGGAGTAGAAATCACGAGGGCGCAAGGCGAGGCCACTACCAGCAGGGTCATCGCTTTGTAAAAAGCGTCACTCCACGTCCAGCCCAGCAACAGGGGCGGCAGGAGGATCACCAGGACGGCCAGGCCGATCACCCCCATAGCGTATTTTTGTTCGAGATCATCCAGCCGGCGCTGGGTCGGGGCGCGTTCGCTCTGCGCTTCTTCCACCAGCAGGATGATGCGGGCCAGGGTGGAGTCTTCGGCCCGTTTGGTCACCCGCACCTCCAAAGCGCCGTTGCCGTTGATGCTGCCGGCAAAGACCGGATCGCCTGGCCCACGCGGCGCCGGGATCGACTCGCCGGTGATGGGCGATTGATCCACCGCCGACTGCCCGCTGATGACCTCGCCGTCGGCCGGCAGCCGTTCGCCGGGGCGCACGTCCAGCACGTCACCGATAACCAGCTCTTCCACCGGTAACGTCACTTCCCGCCCCTCGCGCCGGACGCGGGCCGTGGCCGGACGCAACTCCATCAGGGCGCGAATCGCCTGTCGGGTGCGATCCATGGCGTAATGTTCCAGGGCGTTGCTCAAGGCAAAGAGAAAGAGCAGGACGCCTCCTTCGACCCACTCGCCGATGACGGCTGCACCGAGGGCGGCGGCCACCATCAGGAAATCCACGTCAATCTGGCCCTGGCGTAGCGCATTGAAACCGTTGCGGGCGGCAAAGCCGCCCCCAGCGAGGTAGGCCAGGGCAAAGAGCGTCCCCCACAGCCACGGCCCTGCGCCGGCCCGTTCGGCCAGCCAGCCGGCCAGCAAAGCCAGACCGGCTACAACTGTGTAGACGATGAGTTGATTTTTCTCCCACCAGCTGACCGCCAACTGCCACTCTTGGGCGCGATAGCCCCAGGCGCGCAGTTGTTGCAGCACGTCGGCGCCGGTGGTTGGCGAGTCGTCCAGGTATTCTATGGCCAGGGTACGGGCCAACGGGTTGGCGGCCGCGCGGGCCACGCCGGGCATCGCTTTCAGTCGCGCTTCGAGTTCGCGGGCGGGCGCGGTGCGGCTGGCTGCCGGCAAGTCTACGATGGTGTGATGCACCGCCCTGCCGATGACCAGCCCAACTTCCTGGCCGAGGGCTTTGAGCTGGTCGAGCGAGAAACGGTCGGGGTCGTACTCTACGGTCAGCGTCCCGGCCGCCCGGTCGAGTTGAATTTTGAGCACCCCCTGGCGAGGTCCCAGCGTCTGCGCCAGCGCCTCCGCCTGGAAGCGCCAGCGGCGTTTCCAGTCGGTTGTGGGTATCGCTTCGGATATCGTTGGTTGAACGGGAAGGATCAGCGTCTGTGTTTCTGTCGTCATCTTACAACCTTTCAAGCCAATGAGTATGAGTTTGTCATCACCCGTTCCAGGTGACAGGGCAGGGGTCATTATATTCCCGGTTACAATTTTAAGAAAGTGTGGGCGCGGCTAGATGTTGAATGGAACAGGGGCGGCCGGCGACCCACCCGCTACTGTTAGTTGCCGCCGCGGCCTTGACCTTGTCCCTGGCGGCGGCCCCCTCGCTCTAGTGGCGTGTTGACAATTGCCTCATACGCCGCCGGGTCAAGATATTGAGGTTGGTAGGTTTCGCCTGTCTGGGTTTTCAGGGTTGAGGTAAAGGAACGCAAGTGATTGCGCGAGCCTTTCATCAGGTTTTCATAGACCAATTGGATGTCGGCCTTATCAGTCTGGGCTATCCGTTCCTCCAGGTCGAGGATGTCAATCTCTTCGATAGCCGCCCCGACACGCAGAGCATCGGCCAATGATTGGTTACCCTGTGTTACCAGTTGATCGTAAAGACCCTGAAGCGAGGCATCGGTAAAAACGCCAACGTCGTTACCTGTGGCCGGGTCGGCCAGGTCATAACGATCAAGCAGCGTTTTGACAGCTTCTGTATGAGTCGCTTCACTGTTGGCGATATTTTGGAAGACCGGCAGCCCCCATTTCTCGTAGAGCGCCAGGTATACATCCTGGGCCAGTTTTTCTTCTTCTCGCATGTAAAGCAGACCTTCGGTTTCAGCAGCGCTCAATGCGCCTGCGGCGATTTGGCCGAGGGCGCTGCTCAAGGCGGTTTGGTCAATTGCTGTGTTGCCGCTCTCGTCAACATTGGTTACGTCTGTGTCACTGCCGGTAACGGCGGCCCCGCCGCTAGCCGGCGCCGCTATTGGTGTCGCAGCGCAAGCTATCAGGGTAAGCAGGCTGAGAAGAGTCGCAGCCGATAATAAATTGCGGATTAGAGGATATGTGTTCACGAATCGCCTCCTGGAATTGACTTTTCTTTACGGAACCGTTCCACCAACGCCAATGCCAAACGTATACACTAGCTCGCCGCCGAAAAAGCCGGTGGTGACAACAATCCCCAGTCCAATGATGGCCAGGACGAGGAAGAGGGCCGGACGTCCGGTATAGCGTGCCAGCAGCCAGCGGCGCAGGAGCAGATAAAGGACGAAGTAACCTAACGTCACAAAACCAGCAAGGCGATGGTTGAAGATCGTGGCTTGCGCCGGACTGTCGGCTGGCACGCCACGGGCGGTCAAGATACCGGTGATCACTGCAGCCACTGCGCCTACCAACCCGACCCATAATGAGTATTGTGCTGGGTATTGAAGACCGCGATCAGGCCATTTGAGGACCGCGTATTGAAAGAGAAGGGTCAGCGCCAGGGGTGCAATGGCAAAGTGAATAACGAGTGGATGCAGGTCAATCATAGTAATTTTATTAACTCCTTGTACAATAAAATTTTGCGGGAGGGCGGATTGCAATCCGCCCTCCAAGGTTGAGTCACCTACACCCGGGACACGGCCGGATTTCAGGTGACAATGACCGGACTCATCGCCACGAAAGCGCCCGTTCATCCATGCCATCATATTGCAGCGTTAGCCCATCGAGCGTGCCGGCCGGAAACAGGGCCCCCTGGTTGCTGCCGTCGGCGTTCATCACCCAGATTTCCCACCGGCCGGTGCGGTCGGTTAGAAAAGCAAGGTGCGACCCATCAGGCGACCAGGCCGGGGCAGCGTTGTTCCATAGCCGGGGTTCTTCCCCCTTGAGCCGCTGGTCGCCAATGACGCGCCAGGGTGTCTCGGTGAGCCGGACCCGCCCGCTGCCGTCGGCGTTCAACACATGGATCTCCCAGTGGTCGTGCTGGCGATAGCTGACGGCAATTTTGCTGCCGTCGGGAGAGAAGGCCGGCGAGTGATCTCCCACGTCACCGGTTAGCGGCCAGGTAGTTCCCAGGTTGAGGTCCAGATTGATGAGACTCAGGTCACCATCATAAACAATACGCCAATCATTGGCCGGATCCCACGCGGGAGAAAAAGAGTGATCATCGCGCGGCAGGTCTTCAAACGCGCCGGTGGTCACATCAACCACACGCAGCCCCCAGTAAGGATCTGCGGGAAGCGTGTAACAGAATAACCTGCCACCACCTTTAATCGGTGAAGAGGTGATGTCGTAAGCCTCTTTTGGCGGTTTCGAAGTGCTGCAAATGTTCTCCCTTGGTTCTATCCAGCCGCCGTGCTGCATATTGATGGCAATCTGGGTTCCATCCGGCGACCAGACCGGCGATTTAGGCTGGAGCACGTTGTCCATGATGACCCGCTCGCTGCTGCCGTCTACATTGATAACCCATAGGTTACCTAAAGCGCCATTTTGGTTGGTCTCCCAGCGGGTGAAGGCCACCCACTGCCCATCCGGTGAAAGGGTGGGATCTATCCCTGTGGTCAGATAGCGCAGGTTACTCCCATCGGCATTGACGGCGTAAATAGGGCCGCCGCTAACAGTCTGAAAAACAATGGTACCGGTTAAGCCGGGTTGGGTCTGGGGAGGGTCGGCAAGCGGGGCAATAGAGATTGTTGTCTCACCTGTTTCTGGCAAGCTGGCAATATCACCATGTACTTGCACATAGGTCGGCACACCGCTCACCCAGCCGGTGCGACTATCAGGCAGCTTTACCTGCCACCAACCGCTGACAGAATGACGACCGACCAGCCTCACTTCATCACCTTCAACCAGCAGACCGACGACAGGGTAACTTGTGCCGGGACCATTGCGGACGTTGAGCGCTTCTATCATAACCATTAAGCGAGGGGTGTTGTCGCTCTGAGCGGCTGCACCGGGGGCCAAAGCTACTCCACCGATGAGTAAGACCAACACGATAACAGCCGATAACTGCCAGGTGATTAAATTTCTCATTGGTCTAATCCTTTGTTTGAAGATTTTTATCAGGCCGCCTTGTCCTTGAGCAATTCAATGACATTATCCAGCAAAATCGCACTCTTACCGGAGCTAACGCCGACCGGCGTACCCAGCGCTACTTTTGTAGCCTGCCTGTCCTCTTTAGATAGATCCGCCGTATCGGCGCTGGATGTGGAAGGCGTCGAAGCGCCGATCTCAACATAATAGGCTTGCAAGTCGGCCTGGGTCAATCGCATCGCGGCAATAGCCTGCGCTTGCTCCGGGGTCAGAATGTCTATAATTTGATCTTGCAAGGCCACAATCTCCTCGTCGGCGGCCGTGCCGCTGGTGGTCAGAGATTTCATCGCCTGCCAGAGGGGGACCAGTTGAGCGGCCTGCTCCGGGGTAATCGCTTCAGGCGTACCTTCCAGCCGCAGGGTACCTAACAAGAGTTGATTCCGGATAACCAGAGCATCATCATACGCCTCGGTCAGAACACCGGCTGAGGCCGGGACGGCGCTTTCGCCCGAATTGCCTGCCTGGGTCGCCGTTGTTCCACTACAGGCAGCCAGGACCAAAATAACAAGCAGGGTTATACAAGCAACTAAACTCTTCATTGGTTATGTTCCTTTCAAATAGGTCTTGCTCTAAAGCGTGGCTTGGCGACAAGTATAATGGACCCGAAAAACTGGACAGGAAAAGCAGGAAAAAAAGTCCTATAATAACAAGATGAGAAAACAATATTCTGCAAGCTTCAAAGCCAAAGTGG
>JAKEFB010000085.1 GCA_022616275.1 Chloroflexota bacterium | reverse complement strand
TCTTTTCCTGACAGAGGATTTCTCCCGGATTGACCAATTGCCGCTTCACTTTGACGAGTTGGTCGTCGCCGGCCGGCAATTTCATCTAAAGCCCCTCTTACCATTGTTCTCTGGCGATGGCCGTTTCTACGTCCTGGCCCTCAGCCAGAACGAGGTCCGCCTCCTGCAAGGCACGTCCAATAGCCTGGATGAGATCGACTATGAAGGGTTACCTGCCAGCATGGCCGACGCACTGCGTGAGGAAGACCCTGAGAGACAGGTACAATTTCACACCGCAACGGGGGCGCCGGGTACGGCCCGTGAGCGTGCGGCCATCTTTTACGGCCAGAACCCGACGCAAGAGAAGAAAGAGACGCTCCTTCGCTACTTCCAGGAGGTGGACGAGGGCCTGCATCCGCTCCTTAGAAATGAAAGTGCCCCGTTGCTACTGGCCAGCGTCGAGTATCTGTTTCCTATCTACGAGGAGGCTAACACCTATCCCCATCTGCTCGACCGGGGAATCACCGGCAATCCAGAGGCGTTAAGTCCAGAGGAACTACATGCTCGCGCCTGGCAGATTGCCGTGCCTTACTTTATGCAGGCGCAACAGGAGGCCACCAGGCGCTATTACGAACTGGCCGGCCGTGGCCAGGCATCCGGCGCAGTGGAAGAAGTTGTTCCTGCTGCCTACTACGGCCGGGTTGATACGCTTTTTGTGGCTACTGACCGGCAAAGGTGGGGGACTTTCAACGGCGAAACAGGCCGTGTCAGGCTGGAGCCAGGGCCAACATTCGATAACGATGACCTGCTGAGCCTGACGGCCGTGCAGACCCTGTTAAACGGCGGCACGGTTTACGCCGTCAAAGCGGAAACTGTCCCGGGTGATGATGAGTTAGCGGCGCTATTTCGTTATGAGTTGGCAAGTTAGAGGGAAATATGAAGGATGGAAAAAGGAATGAATGAACTGGACTCCGATTTCACTCTGGAATTGAACGCCGAAGGCGTTGGCGAAACCACCGAGGCAGAGTTATTTGACGAGGCAGACCGCCGCCTGCGACAACTGGCTAAAGGCAACAACGACATGACTGGCGCCGCCATCACGATCCGGCAACCTGCCCACGGCGAAACGCCCTATCTCTATGAGGCAAAGGTCGTGGTCTACGCCCGCCCTGAAGCTATTGTCGCTACCGGACAAAAGGACCACGCCACGACGGCGCTGAAGGAAGCCCTGGGCGCCGTCGAGCGCCAGGTACGTAACCGGCGCGAGAAACTGGGCAAGCACTGGGAGCAGCCCGGTAATGACCCTGTCACGCAAGAAGTCATCGAAGTCGAGGCGGCCGAAGCAACCACATCTACCCAAGAACAAAAATAAAAATCGCGAATAGCCCGAATGGACGAATCACGCGAATTTAAAGTTGTACGTTCATTTGCGTCATTCGCATTCCTCTTCCAGAGGCCAAAAGTCAGCCGCTAGTATACCCTGGTAAACGGCCTGGACCCGGCCGGTGAGGGTGGCGTGCCACTCGGGGTCAATGGCCACCTGGGCCACGCCGCCGGCCATGTGGACCTCGACCGGGCTCTGGCAACGGCCGGTGCGGACGGCGGCCCCGGCGGCAGCGCTGGCCGAGGTGCCGGAGGCCAGGGTGTAGCCTGCGCCCCGCTCCCAGATTTCAATCTGGAGGGTGTGCTGGTCGAGGACGCGGGCGAACTGGACGTTGGCCCGGTTGGGGAAGAAGGAGGCATTCTCAATGGCTGGCCCGGCGCTCTGGGCCAGGGCAGGGGAGGGGTCGTCACCGAAAATGACGCAGTGAGGGTTGCCGGCGGTGACCGCTGTGACCTGGTACGCCGTTCCGGCGATGACCATTTCTTCCTCGACAATCAGGCGGGGTGGGCCGGTCACGGGAATGTCCTGGCTGGCAAAGGAGAGCCGGCCGATGGTCGTGGTAATGAGGGTCGCCGTTTCCTCTTCGACCCTGACCTGGATGGGCTCGCCGTTCATCCAGATGTCGTACTCACGGCCGGTTACGTAGCCGGCGTCCCACAGGTAACGGGCAAAGACCCTCAGTCCATTGCCACTCTTTTCGGCCTCGCCGCCGTCGGGATTGAAGAAGCGCAAATGGCGGGGGTGGTCGCCGTGAGGCAAAGGACCATAGCAAATACCGTCGGCACCTGGTCCCAGGTGGCGATGGCACAGGCGGCGGACCAGCTCCGGGGTGAGCAGCCGGTCAAAGGCGGCCGGGTCAACCACGATCATGTCGTTGCCCAGGGCCTGGTATTTGTAAAATCGCAAAACCCCACCGATAGGGGCCCGATGCATCGTGCCAGAGGCACGATATATCGTGCCCTTACTCATCAGCCTGGGGTGGGTGGGTGGCCAGCCGCCGTTGAGCCGCTTCCTTCAGTTCTTGCTGGGCAAAGGGGGCCTGGGACAGCCAACGGCTAAAGGTGGAACGGTCGAAGGCGACGACGCTGACGGGGCTGGCGGCGCGAACAGTGGCTCCACGCCGGCCACCCTCCATTAGCCCAATTTCACCAAAGTAGTTGCCGGCGCCCAGGCGGTTAATGACTTTTTCCCGGCCGTCCGGCTCCCTTTGCGTCACCTCAACCTGGCCGTCTACGATGATGTAAAACTTATCGGCAATTTCCCCCTGGCGGATAATGAGTTCGCCGGGACCAAAGTATTGGGGGCCGGAGTCGGAGTGTGGGAGTGTGGGAGTGTGGGGGTGTGGGGGTGTGGGGGTGTCTCCCTGTCTCCCTGTCCCCCCCTCTCCCTGCTCGTAGAGCGACTGTCTCCTTGTCTCTTCACCCGACTCGCCCTCGACCAGGTGCAGCTCTTCAATGGTGCTGATGCGTTGCTGCATGACGGCGTTGATTTCGTCGCGGCTGAGCACGGAGGAGTTGAGCCAGTCGAGGAAGGTCTGGTAGTCCATGGCCATCAGGTCCACATCGGTAGCGGCGCGGACGGTGGCCACACGCCGGCTCTTTTTCAAGAGGCCGATTTCACCGAAAAACTCACCGGCGTTGAGACGGTTGATGATCGTTTCCCGGCCGTCTGTCCGGCGGCGGATAATTTCCACCTGGCCACGGGTAATGATGTAGAACTTATCCGGGATGTCTCCCTGGCCAAAGATAATGGTTCCGGCCGGGTAATGCTCTGGTCCAAACTTGGGTGAAACGGCGAACATGATCAAATTGTACACCACGCGCCTGGACGATCAAGAGTCTGGACAAGGACGCCCAAGCAGGTCATACTTAAGTGTGTGAGTGAGTCGCAAGTGAAGGCCGGGCGCCGGCCGGACAAAGCGTTTCCTTCTCAACCGGAAAGCAAACGGCTGGAGGTGGTGGCCACGCTTTTCCCGGCGTTGACCAGGGCTATTAACCAGGCAGCCACCTTTGAGACCGCAATTGAGGCGACCCTGGCCCTGGTCTGCCGGCACGCCGGCTGGCTGGTAGGAGAGTCCTGGTTGTTGAGCGCCGATAAATCATCCCTTGAACTCAGTTCCCTGGTGATTTCACCGGTGGGTGGAAACGAAGCCCTGGAGGAATTCCGCGCCTCTACCCTTACACGACACCTGCTCCTGAACCAAAGCTTGCCCGGCCGGGCCTGGCGAACAAGGGCGCTGGTCTGGGTGATGGATGTCTCCACCCTCCCGCCGGAGGAATACGTCCGGACCGAAGTAGCCCGCCGGGCCGGCTTAAGATCAGCCCTCGCGGTGCCGGTTCAGAGTGGAGAGGAAGTCGTGGCCGTGCTCGTTTTTTACCACGGCGAGTTGCGGCCGGAAGAGACGTGGCTGACCGAGGTCTTCCTGGCCGTAGCCACCCAACTGGGTGCATTGCTGGAACGCAAGCAGGCCGAGGTAGAACTCCAGCGCCACGTAGCCCAGGTGGAGGGTTTGGCCAAGATTTCCCGCGCCCTGGCCGAGGCCGGCCTGGACAGCCATAATGTCCTGGAAACGGTTGTCCGCTACACGGCCGAATTCGTCGGCGATTGCTGTTTTCTGTCCTTGTTGTCGGCCGACGGCCAGCGGCTCCGGCCGGTGGCTTTTCACCATCCCAACCCGGAAGCCAGGGCATTTTTACAAGCGGCTTCGTTACCGCCAGCCGCCGTGGCTACCAGTGTGGCCAGGCAAGTCATCCAGGCCAGTGAACCGATCCTGATTCCGGTCGTAGACCAGGCGGCCTTTTACGTCACCTTGTCTCCTGTCTACCAGACCTATATGGAGCGGTATGGAATTCACAGCGTGCTGATTGTGGGGCTGCGGACCCGTGAAGGAGTTATTGGTACGCTGGCCGTAACCCGGGACACGCCAGGCCAGCCCTACACGCCCACCGACCAGGCCTTCCTGCAAAGCCTGGCCGACCACGCCGCCCTGGCGCTGACCAATTCGCGACTGTACGGAGTGGAGCGGGAACAGCGGGAATTACTCCAGGCTTACGGCAGCCGGCTGGCCGAGGCGGAGGAGGCCGAACGGCGGCGGCTGGCCCAGGAGATTCACGACCGCCTGGGCCAAAACCTGACTGCCCTGAGCATTGACCTGAACCTGATTAAGAGCCTCCTACGCCACAAAGAGGAGCACCTGTTGCAAATTTATAGCCGGCTGGACGACTCACTGGCCCTGGTCGAGCAGACGATTGAGCAGATGCGCACTATCGTCCACGAGCTGCGGCCGGCCGTCCTGGACGATTACGGGCTGGCGCCGGCCTTGCGCTGGCACGCTCAGCAGTTTTCCGAGCGCTCCAGCATTCCGGTCCAGGTATGGGTGGAGACGCCGACGACGCGTCTGCCGGCCGCCGCCGAGACGGCCCTGTTTCGCATTGCCCAGGAAGCGCTGACCAACGTGGCCAAGCACGCCAGGGCCAGGCGGGTGACGGTCACGCTGGAAAGCACGCCGACGGGCGCCCGCCTGTGTGTTACCGACGACGGCGTAGGGTTTGATCCGGCCGACCTGGCCGGCCGGAAAAGCGGCCAGTCAGGCTGGGGCCTGCTGATTATGCACGAGCGGGCCGAATCGGTGGGCGGTAACTTGCAGATCCAGGCGACCACCAACAAGGGAACGGCGATCATTGTGGAGGTGAACCAGTGATCCGGGTACTTTTGGTTGACGATCACGCCGTGGTGCGCGACGGCCTGCGGGCTTTGTTGGAGTTAGAGGAGGATATCTCGGTGGTTGGCACGGCCGCCGACGGCCGGGAGGCGCTTACCCTGGTCCAGCAGGAATGTCCGGACGTCGTCGTGATGGACATCACCATGGGCGGGCTGAACGGCATTGAAGCCACCATGCAGGTGAGTGCGCTGTGCCCCCATACGAACGTCGTCATCCTTTCCGTCCACGCCTCGTCGGAGTATATCTTCCGCGCCTTGAAGGCTGGGGCCAGGGCCTACCTGCTGAAGGAATCGGCCGGCCGGGAAGTGGTCGAGGCCGTCCGAACAGTTTATAATGGCCGCCGTTATTTGAATGAGAAGGTCACCAACCAGCTCATTGACGATTACCTGCGCACCGGCCGGATGGGGCCATTTAGGGATCCACTGGCCGAGTTAAGCCCACGCGAGCGAGAGGTGTTGCAACTGGTGGTGGAGGGCAAGACCAGCGTCGAAATTGCCGCTCTCCTATCTCTGGCTCCCAGCACGGTGGAAACGTACCGCAGCCGGGTGATGGACAAGCTGGGGATTAGCGACCTGCCCGGTCTGGTCAAATTTGCCATCCAGCAGGGATTAACTTCTCTAGAATAGAGATTAGAGATTGGAGATTGGCAACCGGAGGTTGCTCGCAATCTCCATTCCCCATCTTTGTAAGGTTTTCACTACAGGCATTGTCAAGGTTTTACGACAATTAAGATGATGACGGTGGTTATACTTCAAGAAGATCACCTGGGCTACGGCCCACCACGAATGAATGAAAAAGCTTATAGCTTAAAGCTGACGGCCATTGACTGAGGGGAAGTAAGCGGCCGGGCCGGCGCCTAACATTCTTAGAATTGCCAATTGGTAGCCAAAGGTGAATTTGCAAGATCAAGGCACAACAGAAACGCAGGGAGGCCCCCAACCAACCGATGGGCCTAAAATATTGATTGTAGACGACAGCCGCCCGCTGCGGCACGTTCTACGCAACTGGATCAAGAGCACTTTTCCTGACCACGTGATTCTGGAAGCGGAGAGTGGCGAGGAAGCGATTGACCTGGCCGGTCAATGGCAGCCGGCGTTGATCCTGATGGACATCGGCCTTCCCAAAATTAATGGGCTGGAGGCGACCCGGCTGATCAAGCAGGAAAAGTCGCCCAAGTCCAAGATCGTCATCGTCACCCTCTACGAAGGCCCTCACTACCAGACGTTGGCCACAGACGCCGGCGCCGATGGCTTTGTGCCCAAGAGTCGCCTCCTCACTCACCTCATCCCCACCCTCCAGGATCTGCTTGGCGACAACGGCAAAGAAACGCCGTCTTAATGAAGAGATTGGAGATGAGAGATTAGAGATTAGAATCTCCAATCTCCAATCTCTAATCTCTACTCTATGTCCGAACAAACCCAGACAGAACAACTTCGTACATTTTTGAGCCTGGGGCGGCAACTGAGTGCGGCGGCTACGGCCGAAGCAGCCGCCCGGATCATTGTCGGGGTGGCCGACGAACTCCTGGGCTGGGACGCCTGCAGCCTGGATTTTTACTCGCCGGAACAGGACTCGCTGACCCCTATTTTGACCATTGACCTGATAGACGGCCGGCGGACCGACGTGCCCCCGGCCTACAGCGGCCCCCCCAGCCTTCTGGTTCGCCAGGTCATTGAGGAGGGCGCCAGGCTCTTTTTGCGCCCGGAGACGCCGACGCCGGCCGCTGCTCTGCAGTCGTTTGGCGATACCGCCCGCCCCTCGGCCTCGTTGATGTTTGTCCCCATCCGCCACGGCCAGCAGGTCAATGGCATTCTTTCCATTCAAAGCTACACCCCCCACGCTTACAGCCAGCAGTCCCTGGAACTGTTGCAGGCGCTGGCCGATTACTGCGGCGGCGCTTTTCACCGTATTCAGGCCGAGAGCGCCTGGCGGGCCTCAGAAGAGCGTTTTTACAAGGCTTTCCAGGCCAACCCCCTGGCTCTGGGCATTACCTCCCTGGTGAGCGGCCGGTTGATAGACGTGAATGAAACCGCCGTGCGGCTCTCCGGCTATCGCCGCGACGAAATCATCGGCCGCACCTCCCGGGAGCTAAATCTCTGGAGTGATTGGAATTACCAGGATCAAATCGGCCAAGCCCTGGAGAAAGGCCAGTCGGTCCACGATTTGCCAATGCAGGCACGGACGAAATCCGGCGAGCTGCGCGACGTGCTGGCCTCGTTCGTCAAAATTGAGCTGGCCGGCGAGCCTTGTGTGTTGAGCCTGCTCCAGGACGTGACCGCCCGCCGGCAGGCAGAGGAAAGGTTGCAGCAAATTGTAGACACCGTCCCCGACGGGGTGCTGCTACTCAATCACGAGGGCCGGGTGGTAATGGCCAACCCGGCCGCCCAGGAATATCTACCTCTGTTAGGCAACGGCGGCGTGGGCGAAAAGTTGCCCACTCTCAGGAGTGAGCTGCTGGCTGTCCTTCTGGCCGCGCTTCCCGGCGGCGACGCCTGGCAGGAAGTGGAATTAAAGGAACAGCGGCGGACGTTTGAGGTGGCCGCCCGGCCGATCCGAGGGGGCGGGCAGGAAAGCGGCTGGGTGGTAGTGTTGCGAGACGTGACCCAGGCCCGCAAGCAAGAGCAATATGGCCAGGCCCAGGAGCGGCTGGCGGTTGTTGGCCAGTTAGCGGCCGGCATTGCCCACGACTTCAACAATATCATGGCCATTATTGTCCTTTACGCCACGATGTTGCTCAAGGCCGATCACCTGTCGGCCAAAGACCAGGAGCGGTTGACGACCATCTACCAGCAAGCACAGCGGGCCGGCCACCTGATCCAGCAAATTCTCGACTTTAGCCGCCAGTCGGTCATCGAGCGAGCGCCGTTCAGCCTGCTGCCTTTTCTAAAAGAGCTGGTCAAGCTATTAGAGCGGACGCTGCCGGAGACCATTAACCTGGAATTGGTTTACCCGGCTGGGGAGTTTATCATCAACGGCGACCCGACGCGCCTGCAGCAGACGATCATGAACCTGGCCGTCAACGCCCGAGACGCGATGCCGGCCGGGGGACGGCTGCGGATATTGCTACGTGCCCTGTCTGTGGCCCCGGGCAAGCCCCCGCCTCTGCCAGACATGTTCCCCGGCGACTGGTTCGAGCTGCAGGTCAGCGACACGGGCACCGGGATTCCCTTCCAGGACCTGCCTCACATTTTTGAGCCTTTCTTCACCACCAAGCCGCCCGGCCAGGGGACCGGCCTGGGACTGGCTCAGGTCTACGGCATTGTCAAGCAGCACGACGGTTTTATTGACGTGGCCAGCCAGCCGGGCCAGGGTACAGTCTTTACCATTTACCTGCCGGCACTGCCGGCCGTAGCCGCCCAGGGTCCGGCTCCGGCGCTGGAAGCGCAGGAGGGCAGCGGCCAGACTATCCTCGTCGTCGAGGATGATCCGGGAGCGCGGCTGGCATTGGCTGAGGTTCTGGAGATGTTGAATTACCAGGTGTTAGCGGCCGCCAACGGCCAGGAAGCCCTGGCAATTTTCGAGAAGTGCCAGGGAGAGATTGCCCTGGTCGTCAGCGACCTGGTCATGCCCGGCGTAGATGGGGCCACG
>JAKEFB010000084.1 GCA_022616275.1 Chloroflexota bacterium | reverse complement strand
GGTTCGACTTTAGCCTCATAAATCAAATGGCCGATAAGCTGAAGTTTGAGCGGGTGGTGTCTAGCTATTCTTAACGCACGACGGCAATCGTTATCCATAAAAGGACGGTCACAAGAACGACCCCAGTTAATAAGCTCCTGGGATTCAGCTTGAGTTAGCTCTGAAAGTTCAATGAAAGTAGAAAAAATGTTGAAAAAGGGGGATGTAAGCTTTTTGGTTTGCGATAAATTTGGTAGTGGTTTTGTGGAAACAATGACGAAAGCTACGTGGTTGGCATTCATCAAACTCCGCCACGAGTCATATAAGCGATCAGGAAATTCCTGACTGTACTCAATTAGTTGCTCAAATTCGTCTAAACAGATAACAGGATATAGAGGTAAGGTAGGGATTTTACTGAATTGCTGAATGCCAGCTTCAAATGCAGCCAAATCTAATTCTTGGTTACGGATAACCTTCTTTAGTTCCCTGTGTAGCAGCCTACTGTCATTGGTTTCTGCCAATGAAATAGAAATGGATAATTCTTCTAAGATACCTCTTAGTAATGAGTTAAGTGTGCCATACTGCCCACTTTCTAGGTCAATATAAGTAAATATGTAGCGCTCTGGATATGAAAGGTACTTAGGGAAAACTTGCTTAAGGTGATACAGGAGAGATGAGCGGCCAATACGGCGTGGGCCAACAATAGAGATGCTTTGTAACTGTCCAGTGTGGATGGTATCGAGTGTACCGAAGATACGCTTTAATTGATCCTTACGTCCCACAAAACGGTCTTGTTCTATTATACGCGTACCATAAACAAAAGGATTAGGCATTACTAAGACTCCATAAGCACTTCAAAGTGAGGAAGATCAAAGCCAAAAGTTCTCAAAGCCAGGATTTTTAGTTACCTTAGAGTTGGCGATGCACTGACAAATACTTTGAACCCTATCATGATGTGTCCCCCAAGGGTGCAAGGAGAGCCTTAACAGCCCCTGTTTTTATAGTTAACTGGAACAAGTTTAAATTAGTTGCACGTATTCTACATGGCTTTAATAGTCAAGGGAAGCAGACGCTTCCTGGCTTCCTGCAGATGGCTTTATTCCTCGTTATCCTTATTGAGCTACTGCGGACGGTAGAATAAGCTATTCTGAAAACGCTTGGGGCGCCGGCCTTAGCTTGTCTGGAGTTTAGACTTAAAGTTTAGAGGTAGAGCGAGGTAAGCGTTAGAGGGCTGAGCTAGTACTTTAACTCAAGACTCTAACTCTATGCCAGTGGCCAGGGGGGAAGGGATGGATGAGATCGCGGGGGTGGCCGGGAACGTAGACGCCGAAGTAGGAGGCCAGGTTAGTCAGGACGATGGCCAGCCAGTTGAGGGGTATGGCCACCGGCCAGCAGACGGCCAGAATGACCACCACGGTATGGCGCGGTCAGAGACCGGTCACAGCTATTACCGAATTAAATTTTTAACCTTCGTGACCGCCGGGCGGCCCCGGCACGCCACTCAAACGACGTTGACCTCTATCCCAGGAATCGTGCCCACCTTGCCGGCGTCGTACATGTCGTGGACAGAGACGTACAACCGGCCGCGCCCCGGCCGGACGGCCACCGCGTCCACGGTCAGCTCCGCCTGCTCCACCGGCAGATAGGCCGTTTGGGCGTTGGCCCCGCCCTTCAGCAAAGCCAGGTTGCCCGGCAGGAAGAGGCGGGCCAGCGGCGCAATCGTCTTGTCCTTGGGCGTCACCGTAATCTGGATACGTTCGCCAACCTTGAGGCGCGAGCCGGGGGCCAGCGCCGTCCCCTTATCGGACTGGCCTGGTTTACCGCTGTGGAGAGCGACAGCAAATTGGAAATCGGCCCGTGGCTCCAGGTGGTTGATCTCAATTTCCTCGTCCAGCCGGACCAGCAGGTTGTCGCTCAGCGCCGTCACTTCCCGGCCGATACCCACCTCATCCAGGGCCACCTCCCGGCCGTCAATCACCGCCCGCCCCGCCGGGCCAAAGGTCAGCGAGGCCAGCAGCTCCACCAAGGCCCGCGTGTCGGCCGTGGAGTAGAGCCGGCCGTTGACCAGGTTGCCGGTGACGTAGGTAAAAGCCGGCCGGAAGAGGGCATCGCCGGCGTGGGCCATCACCCGGGCGGCGTCGGCCGTGACTTCCAGGACGCCGCCCCAGGCCGATTTGGCCGGCCAGTAAGCCTTGTCGCCGTCTCGCCGGACCGTCTGGCGCAGCAGTTGCAGCGCCTCCTCCCGCCGGCCGTTGCCGGCAAAGTAATACGGCACGGCGTCTTCAGGCGTGTTCATGGCCTGGCCGAAGCGGGTGTCCAGCGGTAAGAGGGCGTTGTCGTGGTGGCCGGCCTGCAGCAGCGCCGCGCCGGCCTTGCCCAACATCTCTTCCGCGGCCGGGAACGGCAGGCCGCGCAGCCCCAGCAGCCGGTGGGCCACCCGGGCGGTAATGTCCAGCCCCGGCGTGCCGCCGCACCAGATCGAAAACAGACCGTCGCCGTGCTGGAAGGTGGCCAGCCGCTGCAGGCCGGCCAGGATCCGGCCGTTGGCCCGGACCAGGTCGCCGGAAACGACGCCACTGTCAATCCCACGATAAGCGGTAGCTAACCCATACAGGGCGCTTGACGTTTGCTCCGCTCAGCCGAAGGGGTAGTCCACCAGGGCGGTAATCGTCTCCTGCAAGACCTGGCCGACCGAGGGGTAGACGACCACCCGGCCGCCGGCCACGCTCTGGCCCTTGTCCAGGAGAACCAGGCGCGAAGCCGTCACCTTCTGCACACCCGGCCGGGCCACGTGACGGGCGCTCCAGTCCGATTCGGCCGGCCCGTTCAGGTAGACCTCGATCTTGCCGGGGCCGTGGATGGTAAAACGCTGGCTGCCGCTGCCCTGGACCTGGTAGCGGCTCTCGCCCGTCGCCGTAGCGATAATCAGCTCGGCCGGCTCGCGGCTGAAGTAATTGACGGCGGCGCTGATCTCATCCCCCTCGCTGGCAATGGCCGGCAGGTCCAATTCGGCGTAGAGGGGCTTGTCGGCCTGGACGTCGGCCGTCAATTCCTGGACGTCGGCTCCCCGGCAGACGTAAGCCCTCACTCGCCAGGTCCCGATTTGCTCGCCCAGGCGCACCGTCCGCGCCGCCCGGCCGGCAAAGTGGAACAGCTCCTGGTAGGCCAGCTCGGGAAACTCCATCCGGGTCGGGGCCATGACCATGACCGGCGCTTCGGTGTCTACCGCCAGGTCCGGTACGCCCTTTCTCTTGAGACTGCCGCCCATCGGCTTCATCGCCGCGGGAGACACAGGGCTGGGCCCGGGCTCCGGGCTTGAGGGGGCCGCCATGGCCTGCATGGGCATGGCGGCAAAACTTTCCTGGGCGAGGGCGCCCGTCCTGAAGCGCATGCCTTCGAGCGATTGCTGGCGGTCCTCCACATTGGCGGCCGGACCGGCGCTCAGGCCACTACTGGCCTCGCGCACGCTGTCCACGATCCGCCGGGCCAGCTTGGGGACGGGACTCTCGTGCTCCAGCCGCACATCGTAGACCAGCAGCCAGCAAAAGGCAGGCACCGGGGCGGCCTCCGGGCCGGCCGGGGGAATCTCCAGGGCCACGTCTATCTCCTGGCCCGGCCGGGCAGAGGCCGGCGCACTGAGCCTGGCTTCGTGGGCCAGCGGTTTAACGACCACCCCCCACCCTTCAAACGGCACTTCGCCGTCGGGCGCTTTGTCCTCTCCGGCCGGGATGGCCGCGGCCGTAAACAGCGTGTAGGGCGCGGTCACTTCAAATTCGAGCGCCTGGCCGCGCTTTAAGTTGGCCTGTTCGATCACCTGGCTGGTCCCCTGGCGCGGGTCGAAGAGCACGACCTGGGCCAGGGCTAAATCGGTGGCCGCCTGCAGCCGGCCGGCGCTGGCATAGGCGCTCTCCAGTAGCAGCGGCGTCAGGTTCATCTCCCCCTGCCCCAGATAAAAGCCGCGCACCGGTTGGGCGCCTTCCCAGGGCAGCAGCCCGATGTCGGCCGTCTGGCCCAGGGTGTTGGCCCGGACGTGCTCCCGTTCCTCGCGGCCGGTGCCGGGGAAGGCCACCAGGGCGGTGTTGCCGTCCGGCGTCGTCACCTGGACGTGGAACGGCCCGCCGTGGCCGGAGAGGTCAAATTCCCCCTCGGCCAGGCCGTCTTTAGCCTGGACCGTCTGGGTAGCCACGACTCGCTCGCCGCAAACTTTACACTGCAGGCCAAACTCGGCCGGGCCGCTATAAGGCACGGCCAGCAGGCGCAGGTTGAGGGCAAAGGAGAGGCGCTGTTGGGCATACTCGTGCTTCTCCAGCGTGGCCACCAGGGGTGACAGGGTAAATTCGGCCACGCTAAAGGTGCAATCGGCCTGGGACCTATCCGGCAGCGTGACCACGGCCGTGTACTCCCCTTCTTTGAGGTCGCCGTAGGGGTGCAAGGCCAGGCCGTCCTGGTTTAAGGGTACTTTGGCCTCGTACACTTTCTGGCCGGCAATCTTGACCTCCAGGCTGGCCTCCTGCCCGGCCGCGTCCGGGGCGATGATCAAGAGGCTGGCCTCCGTGTCCGGCCGGTAAATCTTCCGGTCGCTGACCAGCGTCAGCAGGTGCAGCGACGGCGGCGGCAACTGCGGCTGGTCTGGCGGCTCCGGCCGGCGGGCTTGTCCCGGCAGCAGGCGGCGTAACAGGCCGGGATTGTCGGCCCGGCCGGCCTCGCTGCCCAGCCCCACGGCCTGGCGGTGGCGGGAAAGAATAGCCGGCGAGCGGAACGTCTGTACCGCTTCGCCAACCTTCAAGGTCAGCGGGCGCTGCTCGTCGGCCAGGGCAAAAACAAACTGCTGGCCCAGAAACAGCCGCCTGGACAGGTGACTGATGTCCTTCTGGCACTGCTGGCAGGCCGCAGCGTCGGCCGGATTGGGCTGAAGACAATGGGGACAGAACATGATCGTCTACCTCCTGGTCGTAGAGACGCAAGATTGGAGTTTGCAAGGCCAACTCTCGTCTCTACCAACTACCAACCATCAACTATCAACCACTCCCACCAATTGTAGGCCAGGTGAGCGACTTTGTCACTGGCCCTGACATCTGGCTGAAGTTCATAACAACTTCACACGGCCGTGGTTGCCGTCTACACGGACACGCTGCCCAGTCTGGAGCCGGGTCGTTGCCTGGTGGACACCTACGACAGCAGGAATGCCGTACTCACGGGCGACAATCGAGCCATGCGTCATCAGCCCGCCAATTTCCATCACCAGGCCACCTGCGGTGAGAAACAGGGGTGTCCAGCCTGGATCGGTCGAGGGGCATACCAGGATGTCGCCTGGTTCCAGACGTGCCCCACGCGGGTCGAAAATCACATGCACACGGCCTTCAACAATGCCCGGCGAGACCGCATCGCCGACCAGATCATTTTCACTGACGGTTGCAACACCTACACCCTCATAGAAGGCTTCACCGGTGCTAAGGAGGACACGCGGCATCTGTTTGCGCGCGCGTTCACGTTCATAACCGGCGCGGTTGGCGGCAGCGATGCTTTTCAAGTCGGCCTTTTCGCCCCGGACGAAACAGTTTAACGTCTCCAGAGACACGAAGAAAATATCCTCGACGCGTTCCAGTTCACTCTGTACAACGAGTTGGTGCGCACAGGCAAGTAAGGCAGCGCGATAGATGCCGTAGACGCGGGAGATGTAGAACAGCGGTGCCTCACGCAGTCCACCGAGTAGTCGCATTCGCCGGATGAGGCTGCCCAGCAAACGCGCGCGTAGCCAACCGAAACGCATGTTGCGGGCACGGGCAACATACTCCCTCGCGAGGCGTTCTGCTTGCGCTACCCTATCCTGGAATAGAACGTCAGGCGCGAGAAGCGGGTCTTCCAACTGAAGATAATTCAGCAGGGTCTGCATGATGGGCGTAGGGTCATCGCGCCAACGCGGCCTGCCCAGATCAATTTCGGCCGTGCCGCGCATCCCATATCCCTGCAAGAAGTCGCCAAGGGTACGCTGCGCGTTCGCAGGCAGTTGGCCGCGGCGATACGCTTCGACCAGGGCTTCGACCGGCCATGTGCGCATCACCTCAAGCGCCACAGCATCGGCACGAATCGTCTGGGCCACGGCCCACAACTTCAGATCCATCTCCATCGTCACGTTGCCTGGCAGGCCACGCATCAATTGCAATGCCGCTCCTGGTGGCTCGCCCAGCCAATCCGAGAGCCAGCGCCCCACGAGCGGCAGAGCGGCCGATACGACCGGCATCACGGCGGGCATGACGTTGAATGTTATGCGCTCAACGCGGGGCAGATCGTGTTCCATCGCCCGTAAGCACGCAGCCAGATCGCTGGCAGCTCCGGCGTGCTGCTGGGCCTCGGCAATGTACTGCTCGGCGTCGGCGATCAGGCGAGGGCGGACTTGGTCTGGCCTGAGCAGGGCTGCCAGGAGGCGACGCAGGACGGGTAGCAGGGTAAAGAAAAGTGTGACCGTTCGCCGTGCTGTGAGGACCCGTTTGGGGGGGATACGCCCCTCTTCCAGGAGGCGGAGGAGCGTTTGCTGCGCGCCCGGTTCCGTACCGGCCAGCAGAGAGAGCCCCACCTTCTGCAGGCGCGGGTCGCGCACGAGATCGGTGAAATCGAGGAACAGGCGACCACCAGCATCGGGGAGAAGCTGGCGTAGCGAACTGTGAGTGTGCAGCCGCCTGGTTACACCGCTGAAAAGTAAACGTAGCGTGTCAATCCCCAGCGGCGTCAACGGCTCGCTGACCCCTTGAATGGCATTGAAATTGACGTAGACGCGCAACGCCTCAGTAGGGCCAACATTCGCCGGCAGCGGATATAGGGAGGTGATAGGGCGCGATTGCAACAGGTAAAGCCGCCGGTTCGCCCACGCCCATTCGATGTCTTGGGGTGAGCCGAAATGTTCGGCCACGCGTTGCGCGATTTGCGCCAGTTCGATAATCTGCGCATCTGGCAAAGCTTGCTCTTGGCTCCTGCGATGCCGGACCTGCTCGGTGCCGCCGGCGGCGTGGGGGAGAATGGCCATCTCTTTCGCGCCTAGTTTGCGTTCGCTGATTTTCCACTCGAGTGAATTGACGACATAGTGGTCGGGGTCGACTTGTCCGGAGACAATCGCTTCGCCCAAGCCAAAACTCGCATCAATGACCATCTCGTCACGACGGCCCGTCACCGGATTTGCGGTGAAGAGTACACCAGATGAATCGGACGCGATCATTTTCTGTATGACCACGGCCAGTGCAACTTCGTTAGCTGGGATGTGGTTGCGCGCCCGATAGGCTATCGCTCGCGCGGTCCACAAGCTGCACCAGCACCGTTTTACCCCGTCGAGTACAGCGCCCTCACCAACAACGTTGAGATAGGTATCCTGTTGACCGGCGAAAGCCAGGCCCGGCAAATCCTCGGCCGTGGCCGAGGAACGTATGGCGACGGGAGGAGCAGGAAGCGTCAGGCTGCGGGAGTTTGAGAGTGTGTGGTAAGCAGAAGCGATTTCAGTGGCGATTTCGGCCGGTAGCGTGCCCTGCTCGAACAGGGCGCGGATTTCGGCAGAGCTGTTCTCAAGGGCAGCGGAATCGTCGGGCAAAATAGCTTGGGCAAGCGCGAGAATGTGTGGTTGAAGCCGGTTGGCCTCGACGAATGCATAGTATGCATCGGTCGTGACAATGAAGCCAGGGGGAACTGCAAAACCAGTCCGGACGAGTTCGGCAAGATTCGCGCCTTTGCCTCCGGCGCAGGTAAGCGTCGCCCCAGTAGATGAGAAGGGTAGAATATAATTGGACATTCTAGTCTCCCATATAATCCGTTGTCTATCGAGATATTTCGCTAGCAAGTATAGTAGTGCCCTGGTGCGAGAGGAAGTGAAGCCTGTCATGATTATGGGTATAACAATTGGGATAAGTGAAGGTGTGACAAATGTCACCTTGGTGTGACAAATGTCACCTTATTGT
>JAKEFB010000083.1 GCA_022616275.1 Chloroflexota bacterium | reverse complement strand
TTTAACCGCTATACCTATTCCGCCAATAACCCACTCAAGTATGTCGATCCAACAGGACATTGTGCTCAGAACGTTGCCGCCGACCTCGATTGCTGGAAGTTGTTATGGGGTTTGGAACAGGATTGGGGAATCGATATTCAAGATGAATTTTTATGGTTGTTAGAGTATCTCCAAACGCTACAATACACTCTTGAGCAGTATGGCAATTATGTGGGCGGTGCTGATATATTCAAAAGTATACTGGCAGAGTCAGCCAGGAGTGTAGGTCGTGACCAATTCATTGTTAGAGGTAGTTTACTTGGTTCGTCTGATCGTTGTACTACCGGCTGTGCAAGAGGTGGGCAGGTGGCCTTTGATTTAACTGAAACATTTGCATACGATCCAGATTCAGCTAGTGCGAGAGCTGTTGGAGCCCTAAATGAACCCGGTGAATTCAATGCAGCACGCATTATTATGGCTCACGAGTTTGCTCATATCATAGATCGCCTCGAATTCACTTCAGTTTGGGAGTACTACAGTTCTCAAAGGGACTGGACATACTATGACTCTCTCTCTGCATACAATTGGAGATCCGACGTAAGAACTGTGTATCAATATGAAGACCCTCGCCATCATATGATTGCTCTAATGGGTTACTATGTGGCCGGGGGTAATTCATGGGGACTTGTAGGGCCAAACGCCCAATTTGGACAACTTTCTCCTCTTGACAAGAGTGTTATCGTAAATATAGGGAGTGTCATCAATTCCCAAGCAAGACTCTGGAATGCAACGAGATGGATTGCTGGTTCTTTCTAAATCCTTTTATACAAGGAGTAGAAATTCCTCATGTTCAATAGAATCCATTATCTTTTGTTCATAATCATGCTCATATTCTTTTTGTCCCTTGGGCTGACGAACTGCACACAGGGCATCGGAGAAGAAGCCGATAGAGGTACTTCCCATCCGGCTGAAGGGACTGTAAATGATACTTGGCCCACTGCTATGCCGTTACCACCGATTCAATCTTTGAGCGACGTAACTTGTGCAGGCACATTCACCAACGAGGCGAACACCTATCCGAGCGATCAACTGCTGATAGGCAAGAGCACCATGAGCCAGGTATCAGAACTATACGGCACCCCGGCTTATGAAGGGCATGGCACGTACCATACAACTTGGCGATATCCAGATTATCCCTTCGAGTTTGTATTCGAAGATGGCATCTTGGTAAGGCATGCTGCCGCCCGCACTAGGCTCAACGAAATCATTGCCTATTATGGCCCGCCGGCCGAGGTTATCTGGCAAATTCCGAAGATAGGCTATCATGGCTCATCGCTTTACACTTATCTGATCTTCCCGGAGCAAGGGGCCATTTTCTATACTCTCCGGCAAGTTACCCGGTTCAGCCCGCAAACAAGGTTCGAGGTCTCAATAATTGTTGCTCTAGAGGATTTCGATTTCCATCTTGCCTCCTTTCGCCTGGAAGAGGATACTGAACATAATCGCTATATCCATTTTGAATGGCCGTGTGCTCCAGATAAGTAAAATCCTGTCGAGTCCTAAAATCGGACCCTAATCTTTACGTCCAATAACCTCTCGGCTGTTCGTTATCGTCACCCTGGCCTACGACCACGAAGGCGAGAACACCCTCACTGCCGGCGCCAACAGCCTGGTGACCAACGTCACCTACAACGGCCGGGGGTGGATACTCGTCATGAGCGGTTCAAGGCCGTTTCTTTAGGAATCTCGTGCAGCGAGCGAACAGTCGAGTGCAGCGCTGAACTGTACGGCGACGATGGGCCGTGCATGCTAGGCGCGTGACCGTCGAAGGTGAGAGTGTTCCTCGGGGTACTCGACGCCGAACCTTTCATGGAGCAACTCCAAATCACGCACCTGATGGCGTGGAAGCTCATAGCCGGTATGTAGCAGCATCTGGGTGGCCGGAGCAAGACATTGAACGTGAAACCCCACAATCATGCCCTCGCCCGCCAGATCATCCGCCTCGAATACGAACCTATCAGCGTCCCAGGCCGGGAACCCACGACCCTGTTCATCAAGGCGCATCGCATGCAGATCAACTTCGCGGCCTTTTGAATCCTTGAGTACGACGGCCGTCGCTGTCTTGGACCCACGGGCGTCAACTACCCAGCGGTTCTCGGACCAAACTTCCTTCAAGAAGAAGCTATCGTCGCTCAAGAGTTCGAGCATCTGGACGACGTCATCAACGAGCATAATCAAGTCGAGATCCTTATGGGGACGCGTCTGCTCTCCAAGCAAGGCATCAATCCCCCAACCACCAGTGAGCCAAACCTGGATCTCGGCGCTCAGAAGACGTTGGTAGATGCCGACTACGTCTTCAGCAGTAACCATCTCGTCTCGCGCAACGGAGAGCCTGGATCCCTGTCCATACAACGGCCAGATTCAACAGCGCAACGCGGGCCAGTACCGACACGATCCCATGTGCATTGCACTTTCTAGTCCTCTCTCATCCATGTGCTTGTTGCCCAGCTATTTTTGGAGATTCGCCAATGTGCTACGCCTGTTGACGATACCTGCATTATAAACCATTTGCTGTCCAACTCGATTCGCGTTTCTCTTTTACAAGCAGGCAATTGCGCTAGAAAGAGCTTAGCGGGGCTTGGCTCGATAGAACATTTATACTAAAATAGGGATTCACGGTCGGCATCACCTATGCACGGCCGCCGTCTCCAATCCCATGAACGCTCCCCCGCCCACCATCACCACCCACAACCTCTCCAAAACCTACCGCGTCCACGAGCGGGAGGCCGGTTTCCTGGCCGCCCTGCGCAGCCTCTTCCGCCGCAAGAGCCGGGAGGTCCGGGCCGTGGCAGAGATCTCCTTCCAGGTCATGCCCGGCGAGGTCGTCGGCTTCCTGGGCCCCAATGGGGCCGGCAAGACCACCACCCTGAAGATGCTCTCCGGCCTGCTCTACCCCAGCGCCGGCCGGGTAGATGTCCTCGGCCACGTCCCCTGGAAGCGGGAGAAGGAGTTTCTCAAACAAATCACCCTGGTCATGGGCCAGCGCAACCAGTTGGTCTGGGACATCCCGGCCATTGATACCTTCGAGCTGAACCGGGCCATTTACCGCATCCCGCCGGCCCAATACCGCCAGACGCTGGACGAACTGGTCGCCCTGCTTGACCTGGAAGAACTACTCCGCAAGCCCGTCCGCAACCTCTCCCTGGGCGAGCGGATGAAGTGCGAAATTGCCGCCGCCTTGCTGCACCGGCCGGGCGTCCTCTTCCTCGACGAGCCGACCATTGGCCTGGATGTGACCATGCAGCGCCGCATCCGCGCCTTCCTCGGCGAATACAACCGCCGCCACGGGGCCACCGTCCTGCTGACCAGCCACTACATGGCCGACGTCGAAGCCCTCTGCCGGCGGGTCATCGTCATCCACCACGGCCGCATTCTCTTCGACGGCGAGCTGGCCAGCCTGGTCCAGCGCTTTTCGCCCCACAAGACCATCGTCGTGGAGCTGAAAGAGCGGGCCGGCGACCTTTCTGCCTACGGCGAAGTCGTCGCCCGCGGCGACGGGCAGGTAACGCTCCGCGTCCCCAAAGAAGAGACCGCCGCCGTCACCGGCCGCCTCCTGGCCGACCTGCCCATCCACGACCTCACCGTCGAAGACCCGCCGATTGACGACGTGATTGAACAAGTATTCTCGCAAGGGTAGCAAAGATGAAGTGTCAGGTGCCAGGTGTCAGGTGTCAAGTATGCAAGTATGCAAGTGTGTAAGTGTGCAAGTTACTCGCCCACTCGCAAACTCGCAAACTCGCCGACTCCTCGGTAAGTGAATGAACGCCCTCCTGGATATCTATCGCGCCCAAATGAAGCGCTGGTTTGCCGTCCAGTTGCAGTATAGGGCGGCGCTGCTTATCTGGCTCATCGGCCTGGTGCTCGACCCGGTGCTCTACCTGGTCGTCTGGTCCACCGTGGCCGGCCAGGGGGAGGTCGGCGGCTTCGACCGGGCCGGCTTTGCCGCCTACTTCATTGCCACCATGATCGTCAACCACCTGACCTTCACCTGGCACATGTGGGAATACGACTACCGCATTCGCCACGGCGAAATGTCCATTCTCTTGCTCCGGCCGGTCCACCCCATCCACGAAGACATCAGCGACAACGTCACCTACAAAATCATCACCGTGGTCGTGGTCGTGCCCATCACCGCTGCCCTGGTCTTGCTCTTCCGGCCAGCCTGGGACCCGGCCGGTTGGGCGGTCCTGGCCTTTATTCCCGCCCTGTTCCTGGCCTTTGCCATCCAGTTTTTCTGCGGCTGGGCGCTGGCCATGGCCGCCTTCTGGACCTCGCGGGTGGCGGCCATCAACCAGATGTGGTTCGTCGGCAAGCTGTTCCTGGCCGGCCAACTGGCCCCTTTGTCGCTGCTGCCCCCGGCGGCCCAGGTCGCCGCTACCATCCTGCCCTATCGCTGGATCCTGTCCTTCCCTGTCGAGCTGCTTCTCGGCCGCCTTTCGCCGGCCGAGACGGCGGCCGGGTTCGCCGCCCAGCTCGCCTGGCTGCTGCTAAGCCTGGCCCTGGTCCGCGTCGCCTGGCGGGCCGGGGTAAGGCGGTATGAGGCTTTTGGGGCGTAGAATGATAACCTACTTCCGTTTGTTACTACTTTTCTTCCGTCTAGGGCTGTTGAGCGAGATGGAATACCGGGCTAATTTTTACGTCCAGGTGTTCCAGTCGTTGTTGGGGCTGGGCATGTCGCTGGGCGGGCTGGCGGTCGTCTTTAGCCATACCGACACGCTGGGCGGCTGGCGGCCGGACGAATTGCTGGCTCTGTTGGGCGTTTTCTTCCTCATCGGCGGCCTTATTCACCTGGTCGTCCAGCCCAGCATGAGCCGCTTCATGGAGGACGTGCGTATGGGCACCCTTGACTTCACCCTGACCAAGCCGGAAGACGCCCAGCTCCTGGTTAGCATCAAGCAGTTTGAGGTCTGGAAGTTCGCCGACGTAATCCTGGGGCTGGTGGTTTTAGGCATTGCCCTGGCCCGGCTGCGGCTTTCGCTGGGGTTGGGCCAGGCGGCCGCCTTCGGCCTGGTGCTGCTGTGCGGAGCGGCCATTGTCTACAGCTTCTGGCTCTTCCTGGCCACCCTCTCCTTCTGGTTCGTCCGCGTCGAAAACATCCTGGTTATCTTTGAGAGTGTGTACGAGGCCGGCCGCTGGCCGGTCAGCATCTATCCCCGCTGGTTGCGCCTGACCCTGACCTTCGTCGTGCCGGTGGCCTTTGCCGTCACCGTCCCGGCCCAGAGCCTCATCGGCCGGCTCAACACCCAGACCCTCCTGGGCGCCATCGCCCTGGCCCTCTTCCTCCTCCTCCTTTCCCGTCTCTTCTGGAAAATCGGCATCCGCCACTACTCCGGCGCATCAGCGTGAACTGTGACCCAGACCCCGTAGGTTTTGAAAACCTACGGGGTCTTTGTGTTATACTCTTTTCCATGCCGGTTTTTCTCTTCACCGACATAGAGGGGTCTACCGGGCTGTGGGAAAAGCACCCCCAGGCCATGCCCGGCGTCCTGCGCCGCCACGACGCCATTCTGCTGGAGGAGCTGGAACGGCACGGCGGCCGGCTGATAGACCACATGGGGGATGGCATTTACGCCGTTTTTGACGGCGGCCGGCCACTGCAATGCGTCATCGAAATCCAAAAACGGCTCGGCCGGGAGCCGTGGGCCGGGATTGGCGAGCTGCGGGTGCGGCTGGCCCTCAACGGCCGGCCGCCCGGCCGGGAGGGGAACGATTATTTCCGGGAGGGCGACGATTACTTTGGCCCGGCCGTCAACCACACCGCCCGCATCATGGGCGCCGCCTGGGGCGGCCAGATTTTGCTGACCCCGGAGGTGCTGACGCTTGACGAGCTGCCGGCCGGGGCCACGCTGCACAACCTGGGCGCTCACGCCTTCCGTGGCCTCGACCAGCCGCAACAGATTTACGGCCTGCTGCACCCCGATTTGCCCCTGCAAACCTTTCCGCCGCTGCGCTCCCTCTCGGCGCGGGCCAACAACCTGCCCGCGCCGGCCACCCCTTTCATCGGCCGGGAAGCGGAGTTGGCCCAGATTAGCCAACTGCTGGCCACCCCCGGCTGCCGCCTGCTGACCCTGGTCGGTCCCGGCGGCATCGGCAAAACCCGGCTGGCCCTGGCCGCGGCCGGGGCCCAGTTGCCGGCCACGCCCGGCGAGGGTGACCCCTTTGCCCACGGCGTCTACTTCGTGCCCCTGGCCGCCCTGACCACGCCCGATCACGTTGTCCCGGCCGTGGCCGACGCCCTCCATTTCTCCTTTTACGAGGGCGGTAACAGCCAAAAACAGTTGCTGGACTACCTGGCCCCTAAAAAGATGCTCCTCGTCCTGGACAACTTTGAGCACCTGCTGGCCGGCAACGGCGCATCGGCCAGCCACCTGCTGGCCGGCATCCTGACCAACGCTCCGGAGCTGCGGCTGCTGGTTACTTCCCGGGTGCGCTTGAACTTGCAGGCCGAGTGGACGCTGCCGGTGGCCGGCATAGGCTACCCGCCGGAGACGATCTCGCCGGCCGAAGCCGAAAACTACGCCGCCGTCCAGCTCTTTCTCCAGGGCCTGCGCAAGGCCAACCCCCATTACGGGCTGACCGATGAGGACCGGGCGGCCATCGTCCATATTTGCCGTATGCTGGAGGGCCTGCCCCTGGGCATCGAGCTGGCCTCGGCCTGGACGCGGCTGCTCTCCATCCCGGAAATTGCCGAAGAGCTGGCCCACAATTTGGCCTTTTTGGCCTCCGCTGCCCACGACGCCCCGGAAAGGCACCAGAGCCTGCAGGCCGTCTTCGACTCTTCCTGGAAATTGCTGGCGGCCGAGGAGCAGCGGGCGATGCGCCAGGCCTCCGTCTTTTGCCAGGGTTTTCGTCGCGAGGCCGCGGCCGAGGTCGCGGGGGCCAACCTGGCCCTGCTGGCTGCGCTCATTGACAAATCGTTCCTGCGCCGCAGTCCGGCCGGCCGCTACGAACTGCACGAGACTATCCGCCACTTTGGCGCCGCCCGGCTGGCCGAGGAGCCCCAGGAAGAGGCGGCGACCCGGGAGCGCCACAGCGCTTACTACGGCCGTTTCCTGGCCCAGCGGCGGGACAGGCTGCGCGGCCGGGAGCAAAAGCAAACCGTGGAAGAAGTTGGCCCCGAAATCGAAAACATCCGCACCGGCTGGCAGTGGGCGCTGGGCCAGGGCCAGGCCGGCCTGATTGAACAATACCTGGAAGGTCTGTACCGTTTCTACTGGATTCGCGGCTATTTCCAGGAGGGATTGGAAGCATTTAACGCGGCTGCGGCCGTCCTGGCCCCGCCGGCCCCGGCCGGCGCAACGCAGGAAATTTTACTGGGGAAGGCGCTGGCCCGGCAGGGCAGCTTTGCTTACCGGCTGGGGCTGAGGGAAATGGCCAACAATTTGCTGGAAAAGAGCCTGGCCATCTTCCAGCGGCACGACCATCTCCAGGAAATCGCCTACGCCTGCTGCTACCTGGGCGCGGCCGCCTACCTGCAAAGCAAGCACATTGAAGCCGGGCAACGCCTGCTGGAAAGCCTGGCCATTTACCGCCAGATCAACGACCGGCTGGGGCTGGCCATTGTCTTGCATCACCTGGGATTGGTCGCCTATACCCAGGAGAACCACGAGGAGGCCCGCCAGTGGCACGAGGAAAGCCTGGCTATCGCCCGCGAGCTGGGCGAGCCGTTCAGTATTGCCGTCTCTCTTAACAACCTGGGGCTGGTGGCCTGTGCCCAGGGCGCTTATGGGGAAGCCGAAGAGCTGCACCAGGCCAGCCTGGCTATCTGCCGGGAGATTGGCGACCGCTGGGGGATTGCCAAAGCCCTCCAGGACCTGGGCCAGGTGGCTTTGACCCGCCAGGCTTACAGCCAGGCCCGGCCGCGCCTGGAAGAAAGCCTGGCCATTTACCAGGAAATCGGCGTCCGGCCGCGCATCGCCGCCACTCTGCAGCTCCTCAGCCAGGTCGCCGAAGCCCAGGGCCAGCCGGCCGAAGCCGCCCGCTTCCGCGCCGAGAGCCTAGCCCTCTAAATCGCGAATGGCTTTCGAAGCGAAAGCTGCGCGAATGAACGAATGGCGCGAATTTTTTTTTAAGGAAAATCATTCGCGCCATTCGCCTATTTGCGTCATTCGCGTTTATTCAGCACTTACCCTCTGGGGATGACGGCCGAAAGCGTGTCGCAGGCGGGGCAACTGCCGCCGGGGCGGAACATGGCGTAGCCGGCCTGGGGATCGCCGGCCGGGTCGTAGCTGGTGAAATCCACGTTGTAGACGATCAACAAACGGACCCGTCCGCCCTGGTGGGCCAGGGTGACGGCCTGGGCCTGCCACTGGGCCTGCTCGGCCACGCTCGTCCCGGCCGCCCAGGCGAAGTTCTGAGGCAGCCCGGAAAAGCCTTCGGCCGACAGGTAGCCCAGCTCGGTAAAACACAGTGGCTTTTGACCGGCAAAGGTGGTGTTGTAGAGGTTCAACGTCGGCAGGAAATACCAGCTATAGTGGGAACCGCCCGGGTGGCCGCTGCTGGCCGAGGGGGAGGTCGCCCCGGCGTTGTGATGGACGCCAATGCAATCGGCGTAGTTGGCTGCCCCGGCGTCGCGCATACCCTGGATGTAACGGCTGTCGGCCCAGGCGTTAAAACCATTGTCAAAGCCAGTCGGGGCCGGCGCGCCGGTGATGACCAGAATGTTGCTGTTGGCTCCCTTGATGGCGTTGTAAGCCGGGGTCAACATGCTGTTGACATAGGTGGCCGGGTTGATTTGCCCGGCCGGCCACTCAAAGTCAATGTTCATTTCGTTCCAGACCTCGATGGCGTCCGGGGCGTTACCGCCCAGGCCGGCCAGAGCCTGCAAGAAGGCCACGTAGCTGGTGTAATCAATGGCGCTTTGGGGATAGGGTGTCCCGCCGGTGACGCTGACCAGGACCTTGAACCCACCGGCGTGCCCCTGCTGGACCAGATTGCCAACTGCGGCCGGGTCGGCCCCAGGGGTCCATTTGTGCTGGAACTTGACCCAGGTCATGCCAATCTCCCGCATCCGGCCGCCGTTGGCCAGCGTTTGCGTCTGGCCGCCGACGCCAAAGTCGGCCGGCGGCGTGCCGCCGCCCGTGCCACCAGGGATCACTAACTGTTGGCCGACGTAAATGAGGTTGGGGTTGGTAACACTGGGGTTGGCCGCCAGAATGGCCTGGACAGTCACGCCAAAGCGCCGGGCCAGGGCGTTGAGCGTATCGCCGGGCTGGACGATGTAGTTGCCCGTGGTTGGCGGCGGCGGCGCGCCGTCCGGGATAATTAGAATCTCGCCGGCGTAAATCAGGTTGGGGTTGGTGATCTGCGGGTTAGCGGCCACAATGGCCGGCACGGTCGTGTTAAAGCGCCGGGCAATGCTGGACAGTGTATCCCCCGACTGAATGACGTACGAGGTATCGGCGGCGTAGGCGGCCGGCGCAAATAATAAGACCAATAGAGTGAGCGCCAGCGCCCCCATCCCTACACGCAATTTGTTCATGATAGCCTCCCTGAAAAATGTATGGTGGGACACGAACTATCGTGTCCCACCATACATTATATGTAAACTGGACCTTAACACAAGAGTGTATCTTGCTCTTAGATTGACGGGCCTGGATGCGGGACATATAATCTTCTGGTGGGGTACGAACCGTCGGGCCCCGACAAAAGAAGCAACATGGATATACGAAACAGTATCCTCGACACTATTGGCCATACCCCGTTGGTGCGGTTGAACTCAGTCACCAGGGACCTGGCCTGTGTTGTCGCGGCCAAAGTCGAATTTTTTAACCCCGGCGGTTCGGTCAAGGACCGCATTGGTCCAACCATCATTGAAGATGCGGAGAAAGGCGGCCGGCTGAAACCCGGCGGGACGATTGTCGAAGCCACCTCCGGCAATACCGGCGTGGGCCTGGCCATTGCCGCCGCCACCAAAGGCTACCGCTGCATTTTCGTCATGCCGGACAAAATGTCCCAGGAGAAAATCCTGCTGTTGCGGGCTTACGGGGCGCGGGTGGTGGTGACGCCTACGGCCGTGGAGCCTGACGACCCCCGCAGCTACTATTCTGTGGCCCGGCGGCTGGTGGAAGAAACACCCAACGCCGTCCTGGCCAACCAGTATTACAACCCGATCAACCCGCAAAGCCACTATGAAAGCACCGGCCCGGAAATCTGGGAACAGACGGACGGCCGGGTCACGCACCTGGTGGTCGGCATGGGCACCGGCGGCACGATTACCGGGGCCGGCCGTTACCTGAAGGAGCAAAACCCCCAGGTTCAGGTCGTCGGCGTAGACCCTATTGGCTCTATCCTGTACGAATTACACCGCAGCGGCCAGTATACGACGGCCGAGACCTATAAGGTGGAAGGAATCGGCGAAGATTTTCTGCCCGGCACGACTGATCTGGAAGTGGTGGATACCATCGTCCAGGTGAACGACCGGGACAGCTTACTGATGACCCGGCGGCTGGTGCGCGAGGAGGGGATCTTCTGTGGCGGCTCTTCGGGCTCGGCCGTCTGGGGAGCTATTAAGTACTCCCGCGACCGCGACCTTGGCCCGGACAACCTGGTAGTCGTCCTCTTGCCCGACACCGGCGCCCGCTACCTGAGCAAAATTTTCGACGACGAGTGGATGCGTGAAAACGGCTTCCTGGAGCGGGCCTGGCTGGACGTGCGGGTCGGAGATATTCAGGCGGCCAAGCCGGACGGCGCGCTCATCTCAGCCAGACCTACCGACCGGATGGCCGATGTGGTCCGCTTGCTGAAGGAACACAATATTTCCCAGGTGCCGGTCATTGACGACGACGGCCGGCTGTGCGGCGTCGTCACCGAAGTTGACCTGCTCAACCACCTGCTTAGCCAGGACCACAAGCACTCCGCCGATGAGACCATCGAATCAGTGATTGACCCCAACGTGCCGGTGGTCCGGCCGAACACGCCCCTGGAGGCGCTGATGGGTATCTTCAGCAACAACAGCGTCGCCCTCATCGCCACCGGCGACGAAGTCCAGGGCATCCTGACCAAGATAGATATTCTCGACTTTCTGTCAGTGCAGGTCAGATAAAAGTAATGAGTAATGAGTGATGAGACTCATTACTCATCACTCATTACTCATCACTCCTATGGACCCACTACTCAACGAAACCATTGACATTACGCGGGCGGCCGGGGCGGCGGTGATGGGTTTTTATCGGGACTCTTTTTCGGTGACGGATAAGTCGCCGGACAACCCGGTGACTGACGCCGACCTGGCCGCCGATAACCTGCTCAAGGCACGCTTGGGCGCTTTGCTGCCGGAGGCCGGCTGGTTGAGCGAAGAGACGGTGGACCGGCCGGACCGGTTGGACAGAACATATGCCTGGGTGGTGGACCCGCTGGACGGCACGAAGGAATTTGTCATGGGCATTCCCGAGTTTGCCGTTTCCGTGGCCCTGGTGGAAGACGGCCAGCCTCTCCTGGCGGTGATTTACAACCCGGCCGCCAACGAGCTGTACTGCGCCCAGCGTGGCCAGGGGGTGTCGTTTAACGGCCGGCCGGTGGGGGTGAGCGGCCAGGCGGAGCTAACCGGAGCCAGGGTAGACGCCAGCCGCTCGGAGCGCAAGCGGGGTGAGTTCGCTCCATTCGAGGAGATAGTCCAGCTTCGCACGATGGGCAGTATCGCCTACAAGCTGGCCCGGGTGGCGGCCGGGCAGACCGACGCTACCTGGAGCCGGGGGCCGAAGAACGAGTGGGATATCTGCGCCGGGACGCTGCTGGTGCTGGAAGGCGGCGGCCGGTGCGTGGACCTGGACGGTAACCCCATCACCTTCAACCAACCCTTCCCCAAGGTCAACGGCATCATCGCCGACAACGGCCGGCTGCATGACCAGGTGCGGGCCGCCCTGGCTCCTCATGGGGCGGCCCGGGGTTTGTAGTGCCTGCGCGTGTTAATGCGCAGGCACTACAAACCCCAAATCGTCACTTATTTGCCACCCTTTCAGGCGCTATGTTACAATCCGGCCATTCCCTGAAAGAGATGGTGTGACGTGATTGCCGAAACGGCCGCCCGGCTACGTGAGAACATTCAGAAAGTTATCGTCGGCAAGGACGAAATCATCGAGCTGACCCTTATTGCTATCCTTTGTGAGGGCCACCTGCTGCTGGAGGACGTGCCCGGCACGGGCAAGACGACGCTGGCCAAGACGATTGCCCGCTCCCTGCACTGCACCTTTCAACGCATCCAGTTCACGCCGGACCTGTTACCTTCGGATGTCACCGGCATCTACTACTATAACCAAAAGCACCAGGAATTTGAGTTCCGGCCGGGCCCCATTTTCTCGCAAATCCTGCTGGCCGACGAAATCAACCGGGCCACACCTCGCACCCAATCGGCCTTGCTGGAAGCGATGCAGGAACGGCAGGCCACGGTAGACATTGCCACCCACAAGCTGCCCCGGCCGTTCCTGGTGATGGCCACCCAGAACCCAATTGAACTGGAAGGCACTTTCCCCCTGCCGGAAGCGCAACTGGACCGCTTTCTCATGCGTATCGGTCTGGGCTATCCCAGCGCCGGGGAAGAAAATGACATTCTGCTCCGCTTTGAGCGGGTAGACCCCCTGGACTCCCTGGAAAGTGTGGCCGAGCCGGAGACGCTTCTAGCTATGCAGCAGGCCGTTCGGGAAATCAGGGTGGAGGCTTCGCTACGCAACTACATCGTCAACGTCTGCCGGGCCACCCGCACGCACCCGGACATCGAGCTGGGAGCCAGCCCCCGGGCCACGCTGGCTCTCTACCGCACCTGCCAGGCGCTGGCTGCCATTCGCGGCCGGGAGTACGTTTTGCCCGACGACGTGAAGACGATGGCCCCCTACGCCCTGACCCACCGCCTGATCATCTCGCCCCAGACCCGCCTGCGCGGCCGGCAACCGGAAGACGTCATCCGCGACGTGGTCAACACGGTGGCCGTGCCGGTGGAGGGATAAAGCAAGTGTCAAGTGCCCAGTGTCAAGTGTCAAGTAAGGTTAACCATCTGACACCTGACACGTGGCACCTGACACGGAAACACTTGACCCGGTAGCTTATGCAAGGCATGGATGAAATCTACATCTTTGTCAAGGAGAGCCAGGCGGCCGAGCGGCGCAAGGCGCGGGCCGCCATGTGGCAAAGTATCCGTGAGGGCAAGGCGCTCAGCTTTGAAGAGGCGGTCAAGGCGCGGGGCCTGGTCATTCGCGAGCGGGAAAACAGCATCTTCAGCGACGCCTGGGTGCCCCTGGCCATCTTTTTTGTGCTGATTGGCCTGGCCGCAGGCCGCAACCCGGAGTTGCTGGCCCTGGGCATTGTCTTGCTGGTCGTGGTTGGCGTCGGCGCCTGGTGGAAAAACGTCTCCCTGGCCGGTGTAACCTACGAACGTTCTTTTGACCGCACCCACGTCTTCCCCGACGAGCCGATCACCATGACCCTGGACATTGCCAACCGCAAGCCGCTGCCCCTGACCTGGCTGCAGTTCAAGGACGAGCTGCCGGCCGCGCCAGACGAAGAAGACCAGATTGCAGCCATGGCCACCGAGAAGACGGGCAGCTACGTGCTGCAAAATACGCTCTCTATGCAGGCCTTCGAGCGTACCCACCGCTCCGTCTCTTTTCGCATTGCCCGGCGTGGCTTTTATAAGGTCGGCCCGGTTCGTTATCAGTCTGGCGACATCTTTACCCTTTTTACCATTGAACGGCAGCACAAATACGAAGACACGCTCGTCGTCTATCCCCAGGTCTGGCCGCTGGACGCCTTGCAGTTGCCGGCCAAGGAGCTATTCGGCGAGTTCCAGGTGCGGCGCAGCCTTTTCACCGACCCGATTAAGACCCAGGGTATTCGCGACTACCAGCCGCAAGACCGCTTCCGCGACGTCCACTGGAAAGCCACGGCCCGTCGCGGCGACCTGCAAACCAAGGTTTACGATCCGTCGTCAGGCATGAGCGTCGTCGTCTTTCTCAACGTCGCTACCTACGCCAAACATTGGATGGGCTTTGACCCGGTCTTGCTGGAGCGGGCTGTCAGCGTGGCCGCCTCCATGGCCAGCTACGCCGCCGAGCAAAAATGGGCGGTGGGTGTTTTGGCCAATGGGGCCGTGCCCGGCTCGGACCAGCCCATCCGGGTGCCACCCGGCCGCTCCCCGGAGCAACTGATCCACATCCTGGAGGCCCTGGCGGCTGTGACCGAGTTCGCCACCGGCTCAATGGATTTGCTCATGCAGCGGGAAAGCCGCCGGCTGCCGCTGGCCACCACGCTGGTTCTGGTGACGGCCGTCGTTACCGAGGAAATCATGGTCAGCCTGCTACGCCTGAAGGAAGCTGGCCGGCGGGTGGTCCTGATCTCCCTGGCCGACGAGCCGCCCCGCTGCCCACCCGGCATCCTGGCTTACCATACACCGTCCACGCTGCCGGCCTTCCAGCGGGGCCACAAGACCGGCACCGCCACGGAAGCCGCCCTGGCGGCCATCCCTGTCCCTGAAGGGGTGTAGGGGTGTGGTTGTGTAGGGCAACCTTCGGTTGCTCAGTGGTTGTGTAGAACTCATCGCTTATGACTCATTCCTATTTGAGCGCAAGCTGGAATTTTTTGCGGCACGAGCTGTTGTATGTGTCGTGGGCCTCGATGGAAGTGGCCCTACTCACTCCTGTAGCCCTGGCCTTCATGCCCTGGGCCCGGCTCTGGTCGCCGGCCCAGGTGGCCGCCTGGCTCTTATTGCTGATGTTGCTGCCCTTTAACCTGAGCCGGCTGATGAGCTTGATCAAGCTGCCGGTAGACAGGCAGCAAATCGTCATGGTCGGCGCTTTGCTTTTTACCGTGGTCATTTCCTTGCGCAGCTTGCTCTACGAGACCACGTCTATTTTCGATCTCAGTTGGTTAGGTGACTTTTACGGCCATCTCGCCCTGCGCGGCGATCCCTTCTGGGTTCGGGATGTGACCATCTTCGTTTTTGTCTGCCTGGCCTGGTGGCGCGGCCTGTCCCTGATCGGCCGGCACGTGGACGTGGGCGACGTTGGGCTGCGTTTCCGCGTTCTGGCCTTGCTGTCGGCCCCGTTGATCGCCGGCGTAGCCGGCCTCCAATTGCCCTGGCCAGTGACGCCGTTTATTTTCTTTTTCTTCCTGGTCTCTTTAGTCGCTATTGCCCTGACCCGTGTCGAACAACTTGAATTAGAGCGCTCCGGCCTCTCCTTCCCCCTCCGGCCGGCCTGGTTGCTGGCCGTCGTCGGCGCGGCCGTGGCCGTCATCCTGGCCAGCGGCGTTCTCACCAGCCTGGCCAGTGGCCAGTCCATCGTGGCCCTCGTCGGCTGGATCTCGCCCATATGGCTGGCGATGCGGTTTACGCTCTATTCGGCCTTCGCCGTCATTAGCTACCTGAGCACGCCTCTAATCATTGTCCTGAGCTGGCTCGTGCAACTCCTGATAAACCTGCTTGGCCCGCCGCTGCGGGAAGCGTTAGAAAATTTGCAGCCTCCAGCCACCCAGCAACCGTTCCCTCTACCTGAAGGAGAAACAGGGGAAATCATCAGCCCCACCCTGGCTGCGCCGACCCAGGCGGTTCGCGTGCTGGGCATGTTGTTCATCGTGTTGCTGGTCTCGCTGGCCCTCAACCGGCTGTTCCGCCGGGCGCGCCGCCTGGCCGGCCTGGACAGCGAACAGGTAAAACCGGAGATAGACCTCGACGGTCTTGGCCCCCAGGGTCTGGTCCAACGGCTGCTCAACCGGCTGGGCCTCTGGCAGCGCTGGCGGGCGGCCGCTTCCATCCGCCGCATTTACCGGGCTATGTGTGCCCTGGCCGAGGACGGAGGCTACCCCCGAGCCACGACGGAGACGCCGACCGAGTACCTGGCGGCGCTGGCCCAGGCCTGGCCGGAGCACACGGCCGAAAGCAGGCTGATTACCGCGGCCTATAACCGGGTCCGCTACGGCGAGATACCGGAGACGGCCGAGGAGCTGGCCGGCATCGCAGCGGCCTGGAAACAGCTCTCCCAGATCCGACCGTCAGAGCAGTAGGGGCACGATGGTTCGTGCCCCTACTCTACTAGGAATTATGTCCACTTTGGTTTGACAGCCCATACCCCTTATGGTATTATCCTGCCGTTCTAGGCTAACATAATAAGTCCGTGTCAGCCGCATTGGCCTGGTGTTTTACAAAAAGTGAACTGTGGGGTCAATGCCAGAGTCCTTAACCCTCTGCCATACTTGCACTGAATGTAAGGAGTATCCCGGATGAGATCGCGTACTGAGATGATGGTGGATCGCTTGCGAGACCTTCAGGCAGGCACCCCAGACATTGAAGCCTCGGCCGTCGTCAGCGTTGACGGCCTCATTATGGCCTCGTCCTTGCCGGCCGGGGTTGATGAAGACCGAATCTCGGCGATGTCGGCCGCAATGTTGTCTCTGGGCGACCGGATTGCCAGTGAACTCAGCCGTGGCCAGTTGGACCAGGTTTACATTCGCGGGCGAAATGGTATTATTGTATTGATGGCTGTTGGCGAGGACGCAGTCTTGACAGTATTGGCCCGCAGTACGGCCAAGTTAGGTCTCATCTTTTTGGATATGGGCCGGGCGGCCGAGGATCTGGCGCGGCTACTATAGGCAACAAATGCGACGAGCAAATCCGCTCTCCACTATAGGAAACGACGAAATCCAGGAGGGGCATGTCACCCAAGATGACATGCCCCTCCTCTCTTTTTAGGGGATCGCAACGAATTAACGCGAATTTCTCGAATTATTTATTGGCGGTAATTCGCGCGAACGCAAAGCATTTGCGTCATTCGATGCAATTAAGACAGGAGAAAACGATGACCAAGTTCATATTCTTCACAGGTGGTGTTGTCAGTTCTGTCGGTAAGGGGGTAACGGCGGCGGCCGTGGGGCGGATTTTGAAGGCCAGGGGGATTTCCGTGACGGTGCAAAAGCTGGACCCCTATATTAACGTAGACCCTGGCACGATGTCTCCTTACCAGCACGGCGAAGTGTTTGTGACCGAGGACGGGGCCGAAACGGACCTGGACCTGGGCCATTACGAGCGGTTCATTGACGTGAACCTCAGCCAGGCGTCCAACGTTACCACCGGCCGGGTCTACGCCGAGGTCATTGCCAAGGAGCGGCGTGGCGACTACCTGGGCGGCACGATCCAGGTCATCCCCCACATTACTAACGAGATCAAGCGCTATATCCACACGGTGGCCCGTACCAGCCAGGCTGACGTGGTCCTGGTGGAGGTCGGCGGTACAGTGGGCGACATTGAAAGTTTGCCGTTCCTGGAAGCGATACGCCAGATGCGTTCCGACGTCGGCCGGGAAAACACATTCTACGTTCACGTCACCTTCCTGCCTTACATCGCCGCCAGCCGGGAACTAAAAACGAAGCCGACCCAACACAGCGCCCGCGAACTGCGTAGCATCGGCATCCACCCGGACGCCATCATTGCCCGCGCCGACCACGCTATTCCTGACGAGCACATTGAGAAAATTGCCCTCTTCTGCGACGTGGAAAAGCGGGCGGTCATTCCGGCCGTGACCAACGACGTGCTCTACCGCATCCCTCTAGAACTAGAAGCCACCGGCCTGGGGAACTTCATTGTCGAGCGGCTCGGCCTGCCCAACACGCCGCCTGACCTGAGCCAGTGGCAGACCATGACGGCCGAGATCGAGCGGTCCAAGCCTTCGATTCGCATCGGTATCGTCGGCAAGTACGTGGAATTGCACGACGCCTACATGAGCGTGCGCGAGTCGCTCCACCACGCCGGGCTGGCCAACCACCGCCAGGTGGAAATTGCCTGGATCCATTCCGGCGACCTGGAAAAAGACAAGGGCTGGGAAGAGTTCGAGGGGCTGGACGGCATCGTCGTGCCCGGCGGCTTTGGCTACCGGGGCATCGAGGGCAAGGTCAAGGCCGCCCGCTGGGCGCGGGAAAATAAGATTCCCTACCTGGGGTTGTGCCTGGGAATGCAGGTCATGTGCATTGAGCTGGCCCGCCACATTGTGAGTAGCGACGAGCCTAATAGTACCGAGTTCGACGCCAAGACGGCCCATCCTGTCATCAGCCTCATGCCGGATCAGCACGGCCTGGCCGACATGGGCGGCACGATGCGCCTGGGCATCTATCCCTGCGAGCTGACGCCAGGTACCCAGGCCGCGGCCGCTTATGGCGTCGAGGTCGTTCAGGAGCGCCACCGCCACCGTTGGGAGTTCAACAACGCTTATCGCGATCTGCTGGGCCAGCACGGGCTGCTCTTCAGTGGCCTCTCGCCCGACGGCCGGTTGGTGGAAATTGCCGAGCTGGCCGGCCATCCTTTCATGCTCGGCTGCCAGTTCCACCCCGAATTCAAAAGCCGCCCCAACCGCCCCCACCCTCTCTTCGCCGCCTTCCTCGCCGCGGCCGTCAAGCACCAGGAGAGGGGGAGAGGGGGAGAGGGGGAGAGGGGGAGAAACGGAGTAGACCTGAAGTCCGATAATGGGTACGAATCTTTGCAGGATAACTTGGCTCAAGAAATCAAAGCAGCTTCTACACAGAGATTGGCGTAGAACATAGCGGATCTATTGCAGCATGTCTGATAGAATTATAACGCACAGCGACTTAGAGGTTTTCCAGCAGGGATTTGATGCGGCGATGCGGATTTTTGAGTTGAGCCGCTCTTTTCCGCGAGAGGAGACCTATTCCCTGACCGACCAGATTCGCCGTTCATCCCGAGCTGTGTGCTCGAATATTGCCGAAGCCTGGCGAAAGCGCCGGTATACACTCGCTTTCGTCAGCAAGCTAAACGACGCCGAAGCCGAGGCGGCCGAAACCCAGGTCTGGCTGAACTTCGCCGTGCGCTGCCACTACCTGGACGAAACGACAGCTCAGGAAATCCACACCCTCTACAACCACATCCTGGGTAAGCTAGTCAACATAATCAACCATCCAGAGCACTGGGTCATTAAGAAGTGAGAGGGTGAGGGAGTGCGGGGATGAGAGGGTGAAAGGATGAGAAGCAAGATACCGACGCTCCTTGTCTCCCCCTCTCCTTGTCCCCTTGTCTCCCCCTCAAAATGCCAGTAGCTCCTCCATCTTCTGGCGAATACGCTCGACGGTGGGGACGACGGCGTCCATGAGGGCGGGGTTGAAGGGGATGGGCACGGCCGGGGTGGCCAGGCGTTCGATGGGGCCATCCAGGTCGAGGAACGCTTCCTGGGCAATGGTGGCGGCAATCTCGGCCCCAAAGCCGGCCGGGCCAATGTCTTCGTGGACGATCAGGCACTTGGATGTCTTGCGGACCGAGGCCAGCACCGTTTCCCTGTCCCAGGGCACAATCGTCCGCAGGTCAATCAACTCAACGGCCGCGCCCACCGCCCCGGCGGCCGCCTCGCACCGCTCGACCATCGCCCCCCAGGTGACCACAGTTAGATCATCGCCCTCGGCCAGCAGCCTGGCCTGGCCAAACGGGATGGCATAGTGGTCGCCGGGATACGGCCGGCGGGCCCAGGCGGCGTCTAGCAAGGCCCGGTGCTCGAAGAAAATGACCGGGTCGTTGCCCCGCAGCGCCGTGCGCAGCAGGCCAACCGCGTCTTCGGCGTCGGCGGGGAAGGCCAGCAGCCAGCCGGGGGCGTGGGCAAAGAAGGCCTCGTTGGTCACGCTGTGCCAGGGGTCGCCGATTTTCCGGCCGAAACCAACCGGGATGCGGACCACCAGCGGCGCGGCAAAACGGTTGGCCGTTCGCCAGCGGAGCATGCCACAGTTGTTTAACTGCTCGGTGGCCGGGTCGGCGTACTTGCGGAATTGAATTTCGGCCACAGGGGCCAGGCCGGCCAGGGCCAGACCCACCGCCCGGCCGATAATGCCCTCCTCCGACAGGCTGGTATCAAAGACCCGGCCGGGTCCATGGCCAGCCATCAATCCCATCGTGGCCGTGTGTACGCCCCCCTTCTCAGCCACGTCCTCGCCAAAGAGCAGGCAGCGCGGGTTGGTGGCCAGCTCCACGTCCAGCGTCTGCCGGATGGCGTCTACCATATTGATGCGGCGCGGCTCATCCGGCCGGCTGACCGGCTCGGTGGCCGGCAGGGTAATCCCCTCGGCCGCCAGCCCGCCCACTTGCTGGCCCTCGCCCGGCACGGCAAACAGGTACCGTTCGACCCCGGCCGGGTCCGGCGGCGGCTGGGCCTGGGCCGCTTTGGCGGCGGCGGCCACGGCCGTCTCTACCTCCTGGCAGAGCGCTTCCCAGTCGGCCGGACTCAGCAGCGCCGGCGCCAGGTAATCGCGCAGCGCCGGCAGCGGGTCGCGGCTGCGCTCGTCGGCCAGCAGCGCTTCCGGCTTGTAGGCCTGGTTATCATGACCGGAGTGGCCAGACAGCCGGGGCACCACCAGCCGCAATAACCCCGGCCCTTGCCCGCTACGGACGTGTTCGACGGCCGTGGCCACCAGATCGGCCGTCTCGGCCGGCTGCGTCCCGCTGCCCTGCCAGATGGCCAGGTTGCCGAAGGAGGCCAGGTTGGCGGCAATGTTGCCGCCGGGCGTCTGTAAATCGCGCCGGACGGAAATGGCGTAGCCGTTGTCCTCGACGACAAAGAGCAGCGGCAGGCGCAGCGTGGTGGCCATCGTCAGGCACGACCAGAAGCCGTTGGTGGCTACCGAGCCATCGCCGCCAAAGACGGCGACCATGTTACCGTCCAGCTCCGACTGGCCCAACACCTCCACGCGGTAGCGAATGGCCTGGGCCCAGCCGGCGGCCGGCGTAAATTGGGAGCCAACGTCGCCGCCCATCGGCAACACGGTGGCCCGCTGGCGGCGGGGCAGGTTGAAGACCACGCCCACGTCCCGGCCGGCGCTTACCCCACCCGGCCGGGCCATATCCGAGGCCATCGCTTCCTCCACCGTCAGTCCCACGCCGAGCAGAAACGGCCGGGAGCGGTAATAGACGCCGGCGGCGTCAAACGGCCGGTCCAACAACTGGCTGAGCAATACCTGGCCCAGCTCGTGTCCCCGCGCCGAAAACTGGTAGGTGACCAGCCCGCGTGGGGCCAGCTCCTCCTCCTGCAGCAAGTCCACCGCCCGCGACGCCAACACCAGCCGGGCCACCTCGCGCCAGTCGAAAGCAGGGTGCAAAACAGTCAATTCTGGTCCTCCATAAGAAATTAGGACTGAGGACTGAGGACTGAGTGTAATAGCCCTTTTACTCAGTCCTCAGTCCTCATCACTCAGCACTTCATATGAGTATAGAGTACTACTCACGTATCACCAAAGATAGCTTTTTGCTCTGTATAGACAGATAGGCTAGGAAAATAGCCCTACTTACACCATCCGGGGCAAAATGTATGTTATAATTTTCTGAAGCAAATCTCCATTTTATTGTTTTATCGCGATTTTATAACGGCACGCAACAAAAACGGGGCACACAAGAAGATGTTTCAGAAAAAGAAAATCCTTGCTCACGGCCAGGCGATGGTCGAATTTGCTTTAATCCTGGTTGTTCTCTTGTTCTTCATTTTTATCATCATCGAGAGCGGCCGGCTCTTCCAGGGCTGGTTAACGGTGCAAAACGCTGCCCGCGCCGGCGGCCGTTACGCCATTACCGGCGCCTTCGAGGAAGAGTGCCTGACGCAGTTTCCACCCTGCCTGGACGCTCGAGTGGAAAGCATTAAGGATGTCGCTCGAGAAAGCTCGGCCGGCCTGGACATTGATCCCAACGCTGCCTTTGGCGAGCCTGGCTACCACCTGGTGCAGGTCCAGGGCCAGGCGGAAAAGGATGGCCCCTTGCTGCCCGATTATGCTGGTGGCCCAGGTCTGGCGGTAGAAGTCCGGGTGCAGTTTGAGATGCCGGTTATTACCCCGCTGCTCCGGCCGATCGCCGACTCGGTGCGGCTGACCGGGCACGTGTTGCTCAACAATGAGGATTTCTTACAGGTAACCAGCACTCAGACTGATAATGATCCACCCGCCACCGGAGGTGGCGGCGGGGGTGGCGGTGGCGGTGGACCGTCCTACGCCGACCTGTCGCTCACCAAGACGGCCTCCTCCTCGGTGGTGGTCGTCGGCGGCAGCTTCAATTACACCATCAACGTCCAAAACAGCGGCCCCTTCGACGCCGAATTCGTCGTCGTGAGCGATACTTTGCCCAGCGGTGTGAACGGCGTGACCTATGTCAACTCGACTGTTTCGCCGTTAGGCAGTTGCTCTCTCTCCGGCAGCGTGCTCACCTGCCAACTGCCCAACCTGAACGGCGGCGGCGCCGGCAGCTCAGCCTCGGTGACGATTAACGTCACCGCCCCTCTGGTGACCGGCCCCATTACCAACACGGCCACCGTCGGGGCCGGCGGCAGCACGACCGATCCTAACCTGGGCAACAACACTGATTCGGTGGTGGTGACTATTATCAACCCTAACCAGGCCGACCTGGAACTGGTTTCAAAGCAAGACTCGCCGGACCCGGTGACTATCAGCAATCCGCTGGTTTATACCATCCTGGTGAAAAATAATGGGGTGGTGGCCGCGACCGGGGCGACGGTGGTGGATACCTTACCCGGCGGCCTGAGCGGCGTCTCGGGTACCTGGACCTCGCCCTCTGGCTCGGGGAGTTGCAGCGTGAGCGGCGTGACCGTCACCTGCAACATCGGTAACATGGCCGTCAATGACACGGCCACGGTGACGATTAGCGCTACCGCCCCAGGCGCGCCGCAAAGCATTAGTAACACGGCCACTGTGTCTAACAGTGGCCCGCAAGGCGACCCAGTCCCGACTAATAACAGCAAGACCGAAACGACGATCGTCGCCCCGCCGGAGTCCGACCTGTATGTCCAAAAATCGGACTCGCCGGACCCACTGCCGGTCGGCCAGCAACTGAACTACGTGCTGACGGTGGGCAACAACGGCCCGGCCGCGGCCACCGGGGTAACGGTGGTAGATACGCTGCCGGCCAGCGTGACCTACGTCTCGGCCACGCCCACCCAGGGCAGTTGTAGCCAGGCGGCCGGCGTGGTCACCTGCAATCTGGGCACAGTTCCGCCGCTTAGCCCGGCTACAGTGACCATCGTGGTCACGCCCAACCAGGTAGGAACCATCAGCAACCAGGCAGTGGTCTCCAACAGCGGCGGGCAGACTGACCCGGTAGTGGCCAACAACACGGCCGTGGCTACTACGTCTATCCAGACTACGGCTAATCTTTCTATAACCAAGGCCGACTCGGCCGACCCAATTTTTGCCGGCGGCGCGCTGGCCTACACCCTGGTAGTCAATAATGCCGGTCCGACCCAGGCTAACTCAGTTCAAGTGACCGACACCCTGCCGCCTACGGTTAATTTCGCCGGCTACAGCACGACCCAGGGTAGCTGCTCGCTCTCCAGCGGCATCGTGACCTGCCAGTTGGGCACCCTGGCCAACGGCGCTTCGGCGACGATCACGCTCAACGTGATCCCCACGGCGCAAGGCTCAATTTTCAACCAGGCCAGCGTTACCAGCAGCACTTTTGATCCTAACACGGCCAACAACTCCGACTCGGAAACGACGACGGTGACGCCGGCGACCAACGCCTTTATCACTCTGACGCCTTCTTGTGGCCCGGCCGGTTATACGGTGACAGTCAACGGTTACAACTGGCCGACGAGTGGCAACAAAGACATTGATATTCGTTGGAACAGCACCACAGGGACCATTTTGGCTACCATTACTAACAACCCGGCGACCTGGTCTACAACGATTACAATTCCCTCCCCAGTAGCTAATGGGACATATACGGTTTATGCCGTCCGGCAGAACCCCGGCCCAACGGTCTCGGCTACCTTCCAGGTGCCCTGCCCGTCACCCAATATCTGGGTCACCGCGCCGGTCGTGCTGAACCCGCCGGCCCAGGCCGGCCTACCGACGACCATCCAGGTCTTCGTGACCAACGACGGCCAGGTCGCCGTTGCCGGCCAGTTCTTCGTCGGCCTTTACGTCAATCCTGACCCGGCGCCACAGGTTGGCACCAGCACCACCATCGCCGACACGTCCAGCCTGGTGAAACTGGTGGGCCTCACCGACCTGGCGGTGGGCCAGACCAAGCTGGTCCTCTTTACTCTGCCCGGTGGCCTCGGCCCGGCCGGAACACATGACGTCTACGCCTGGGCGGACACCGGCACCCCGCCAGGCACCGCGCCCGGCAACGTCAGCGAACTAAACGAGACGGACAACATAGACGTGACCCAGGTCACTGTCGTTCCACCGTTGACGCCGCAGCCGACGCCGTCGGCGTCGGCTACGCCGACGATTGGTCTAACGCCAACACCCTCGCTGACGCCTACTGGCGGCCCGTCGCCCACCCCCACGGCCACGCCAATGCCGGGTGGCTTCGTCGGCCAGACCTTCGTCACCTCGGCCAGTGGCGGCTCACTGCCGCAGGCCAATGTATGGGTGACGTTGAGCAGCGAAACCGATCCAGGTTACCCGGACCAGTTCACGTTCAGCGACAGCAACGGCGAGTACTTCTTTGCCGGTATACCGCCTGGCACCTACACCATCACTGGCTGCATCACCATTGAGAACGAGGATTACTTCTACTCGGTCTCCGGCCAGGTCTTGCCAGCAGGCACCGTAATCCAGTTGAACCTGTTCCTGACCCAGGACGTTTGTTCCTGACGAGGTAATTGGGTAATTAAGTCATTGAGTCATGACTCAATGACTTAATTACCTTCTTACAGGTAAGTATGTTACGAAACAACCGTTTCAGACTTTCGTGGCTGTTGCTCCTGGCTCTTTTCCTGGGCCTGGCGCTGTGGTTGCGCCGGCCGGTGGCGGCCGATCCCGCTCCCCTGGCGCCGCTGGCGTTGCCGCGCTGGAGCGCGCCGCAACTTATCTCGACCAGTTCGACCAGCGGCGCTTCCCTACCGCTCGTCCGCTCGGCGCCCAACGGCGACGTGATGGTTATTTACAGCCATAAGATCGGGGCCATCCGCAACCCCTACTATCGCGAATCCACCAATGACGGCTCGACCTGGAGCGCGCCCGCCCCGATGCGAACCACGGCCGAGGACGTGCCGGAATATGATTTCACCTATAATAACACCGGCGGCGCCAATGCCGTCTGGGTCGAAGAGGAGGTGGCCGGCAGCAGCCTGTACCACGCCCGCCGCACCCAGTGGCCCAGTGGCCTCAGCCCCATCACCGTGACGACGCAGGTCATTGAAGACCCGGCCATCACCATCGCCGCCAACGATAGCCTCCACGTCGTCTGGGCCCAGAGCGACAACCTGCACCGGATTTACTACGCCCGCTCGACCAACAACGGCACGAACTGGACTATTTGGCCACCCCTGGACACCGCGTTCCAGCACTCGATTGAGCCGGATATTGCCGTGGACCAGAACGGCGACCTGCACGTGGTCTGGGAAGAGCGGGTGGCCGATTTTGGCTGCGGCGGCAACTTCTGCTACCACATCTATTACAAGAAGGGTGATGTCAGCGGCAGCGCTATCACCTGGGATGGCTCGCCAACCGTTATTTCCAATCTTAGCCCGGCGGCCGGCTACGCCCACGCCCCCAACATCGTCACTCAGGGCAACATCTTGCACGTCTCTTTCGCCCGCCAGGTAGAGGTGGACCCCACTACGGTGAACCAGTACGCCTATTACACCAAGTACACGCCCGGCAGCGGCTGGAGCACGCCGTTTGATACGACCTTAAATAACCCGGTTGATGTCAACACCCAGGACCCGTTTTTCCTGATTACTACCAGCGCTTACTGCAACAACGCCCTTTACATTTACTACCACGGAGCGCTGGCGCCCAACGACCCCAACGCCAAAGAACAGATCGTGGGGTCAAACAACGCCGATAATTGGACGCCGCGTGACGAAGTCACCGATGCCGTCAACCGGGACTACTATCCGTCTATGGCCTGCTCCAGCGGCAAGCTGTACCTGGCCTTTGAGCGGCTGGTGCCCGCCCAACCCAACCAGATCTACCTGGTCCAGGGCCAGGCCAACACGGCGTATTTACCAGTTATCCGGCGACCGTAGTGAGTAGACCCTCCCGGAGGTTGGCGATTTCATCGCTTGACCTCGGGGGGTGAGAATAGTATGAGTCGTACCGAGTGGATATTAGGCGGCGTTCTGGCCCTCCTGGTCCTGGTCGTCGCGGCGGCGGTGTTAATTTTTTGGTTTTTTAGAGACCAGCCGGCCGACGCAGTTAACAACCCAATGAACCCAACGGCGATGGGGGCTTACGAATTGGCCGAACCGCTGGCCCGCCAGTGGGCGGGCGACGCTCAATTCGTCAGTGCCCGGGCCACCTGGCAGTCGGCCAGCGGCTTTGACCCGGAAGTGGCAAGCTGGAGTTTTACCTTCTATTCGCCGGCGGCCATGGCCACGGCCCTGATCTCAGTCACCGGCGACCAGGCGACGCTTATCAGGAGCCAGCCGGCCAGCCGGGTCCTGGAGCCCGGCGCACCGGAAGAGTGGGTTGTAGACAGCCCGGCGGCCGTGGAAACGCTGCTGGCCAACGGCGGCCAGTCGTTTGTAGACGAACAGGGCAGCGCCACGCTGGTGTTGGCGCTGAATCTTAACGACCAACCGGTCTGGACCGGGACCTTTATTAACGAACAATCACGCCGCACCTTGCAGTTGCGGCTAGACGCCCGTAACGGTGAATTATTAGAAGTCATTCAATCAGAGTAAGTTCGCAAGCTATATCAAAGGAGGTTTCACATCTATGAACCGCTGGCAATTATTTATCAACAAAAGCAGAGAGAGAGGGCAAAGCCTGGTCGAGGTTGCCATTCTCCTGCCCATCTTGATTCTTGTCCTGGCTGGCGTGGTCGAAGTCAGCAACGTGCTGATCACCCAGAACCGGGTCACCACCGCCGCCCGGACCGGGGCCGGCTTTGGCGCGGCCAATTACGACCCCAACGACTGGGCCGGCACGGCCGACGGCATGGGCCAGGTGGTGTTTAACACCGTGACCGAAACGCTGGACCTGAACCCCACGCTCTGGGACGTCTGGTCCATCCGCGCCCGGACCAACGAGACCGGTACGGGCTTCGAGTGGTTCCAGTACGTCCATACCAACGATGGCGCGGTGGTAGCCACGGCTGACGAGCCGGCCATTCTGGCTCAAGCCGAGGCCGACATGCTGGCCGACCTGCTGTCCACCGGGCAGGACAACGCCAAGAGCATCGAGGTCGTCGCTTCGCTGGCCTACTACAACACAGACGACGTTCTGGGGCTGCCGGTCTGGCAGTGGTCGGGGCTGTACCGGCTGCACGACCTGACGGTGATGCGGGTGGACGGCCCGGCGCCCTTTATCGGCTGCTCGCTGCTACCGATCAGCGTCCGGGTGAACCAGGATTCCGTCTATCCATATCTATGGCCACCGGGTATGGCTTATGTATCAGGATCGCCGGCCACGACCGCCAACATCTACCCGGAAGCCGTCAATGGGCCCCAGGAATTTGAATTCCCGGATCCAGCCAGCCAGGTCAGTTATTTGAACAATGCAACGCCACCTCAGTTGAATACAAATCGCTTCCAGTATAACGTCCCTGGTATCGAACTCAGATACGCCCAGCCTGGTTACATCTTCTGGGCCCGTGAAGACACGACCTCCGGCAACTTTGGCTGGCTTTGCTGGCGGCCGTCCTGTGATGCCAATGACGCAGGCGCCAGCCTGGATTTCCCGGGCGATTTCCTTCAGATGTATCCCGGTAGCCCGGCCGACATTGGCGCCTACACGATTGGTCCGCCTTACAATGATATCTCCGGCAATAGCGACGGCGCCCTGGAGAGAGGCGAATGGGTCGAGAGCATGACTGGTAACGTAGCCTCGCTAGACAACTATATGGAAGAGTACGCTACTAACCCACAACAGCCAATCACGCTCGTTGTATTCGATGCCGTAGATTCCGGGGGCGCCAACGCCCTCTACCGGCTATGGGATTTTGTCGTCGTCAAATTGATCGGCTTCAGCTTCCAGGGCAACGAGAAATGGATCATTTTTGAATTTGTCAGTTGGGGTGCTCCCTGCATTTTTGAGGAGTAACCCATCAAGGTTAACGAGCAAAGGAGCGCAGTCCAAGCGCTCCTTTGCCCTTTGACCAAAGTGTAGCCGGGAAACTACCAAAGGATTGCTTATGAACGATCACCACCCACCCACCCAGGCAACCGACCAGTTACCGCCCGGCGAGGCCGGGCAAAGTATTGTCCTCGTCGTGTTGGTCTTTCTGGCCTTGCTGGCTTTCGTCGGCATCGCCGTAGATGTCGGCTTCGTCTTTGTCCGCAGCTCGCAATTTGCCGCGGCCGTGGACTCGGCCACTCTGGCCGGCGTCGTGGACCTGCCCCCGTCTTTCAACCCGATCACCGACCCCCAGGGTACGGCGGCGGCCGATTTGCGGGCCGAACAGTTCCTGACGGCCAACGGCTGGCCGACCGACACGTTCGACGTCTTTACCAGCGGCCGCTCCCTGACCGGCGAGGGGATCCCCCAGTATTCGCTGACCATTACCTGGCCGGTAGAGACCTTCTTCCTGCGGCTGCTCGGTTTTAGCGACATTCCCATTACCCGCTCGGCCACGGCCGCTTTCTTCGCCCAGGCTGAAATCTACACGGCCAGCCAGTACCGGCGCGGCGTCGTCAGCCAGGCCTCGCAGTTCATCTTTGGCCAGGGGGCCTGCACCAAGTACGGCGATCCTGTCTCGCCCAGGAACTCAGTGGCCGGCGGGGACAACCTCAATTTAGAGTTTCCCATCACCGGGGGTATCTACCACTACCGGATCCGTGTCCCGTCTACCTATACCCAGACCAATATTGTTCGCGTTGAACTTCTTGATCCTGATTCCATCAATAACGTAACCGGTAGCACTGTCGCTTTTACCCACACGCTTGCCTACGGGGGCGGCGGTGGTTCAGCCAACTGCGGCGCCGGCGACGGCCAGATGTGCTTTGTCGAGACCGGCGAGAGCTTCTTCACCGGCAACCAAAACCCCTTCTGGTTCTGGCGATTAGACGAAAATTACGATAGCAGTTGCAATCCACTGACGAGTGACCCCTTTGGCAACACGGTGACGACGTTCGACCTGTTTTACTACAATACTTCGGGCAACAAGGTCCCGCTGGCCAAGTACGTGGACAACAACGCCTACTATAACAGCACCGACATGAAATGGGTCTCTCCGGGCGTAACTGCCGGCGTCCCCACCGCCTCTGGCAGTTTTGAGGTAGATATTACGCCTCTACCGGCCGATGCTCTGGGAGCCAGGTACATCCACCTGGACGTGACGGCCATCGGCAACTCCAAGAACGGCTGGGACATCTGGGCCGGCCTGCCCTCCGGTTACTACAGTTTCACGATGCCGTCCGACATTAACGTGCGCAACCTGGCCCTGGCCAACTCGCCCGCGGCCGACGCCACCAACGGCGTGCGGGTCTATGCCCTGGGGCGGATATCAGTTCAAAATTTCTATAACACGCTTGAAGTGAAACTCCCGCTGGCCAACATCAATTCGCGCCAGGCCGGCGGCACCATCTACGCCACGCTCTTTGACTACGACACCGGCTTGCCCTCCGAGAATATCACCATGACCATTGACACCCTGGGCTGGGGCGACTTCCGCGTGCCGTTCAATATCGTCAGCACCGTCCCAGACCCCAATCCACCAGACTGGGAAGCCAACTGCGATGACCCGGCCGACCCGCTGGACAATCCCCTAGATTGCGACAACTGGTGGCTATACCCCCAGTATAAAGTTGGCATCCCGACCGGCATCTTCGTCGGCGGCACCCTGGAGGCGAATTACACACCTTACCGCGACGCCCACACCTGGCTCATCAACATCACCGCCGGCCGGCCGTTCCTGACAAGGTAGTGATGAGGACTGAGGACGCCGGTTGCCTGGGCAACCGCAGGGAGTGAGTAGGCTGTTGGCTGATAGCTAAAAGCTGACAGCCAACAGCCAAGGAAGGACAACATGAGTAATGGAAGAATCTTGCTAAAACTGATCATGCCCGTCATCGCCCTGGCGCTGGCGGCAACCGGCATCGCCCAGGCGGTAGACCTGGGCAGCCCCGACAACCAGACCCCCAACTGCAACCCGGTGGCCCAAAGCCTGGCCGACCAGTTGGGCGTGGATTGCCAGGCGGTCCTGGACATGCAGGCCAACGGCCTGGGGCTGGGCGAAATCAAGAAGGCCATTGACTTCTCCGAGGAGTTTGACGAGCTGGGCCTGACGCCGCAGGAATTCCTGGACCTGAAGAATTCCGGCCTGGGCTGGGGCCGGATCCGCCAGGCGGCCTTCATCGCCGGGGCCGACCTGGGCGCGACCTTTGACGAGGTCATTGCCATGATGCAGCAGGGCATGGGCTGGGGCGAAATCCGCGACCAGCTCGGCCTGCCGCCCGGCCCGCCCCCCTGGGCCGGCGGCGGCAATGGCCAGGGCAATGGCCCCGGGAACGGTAACGGCCAGGGCGGCCCACCTCCCTGGGCCGGCGGCAACGGCAACGGCCAGGGCAATGGCAACGGCAACGGAAACAATAACTGACGCAAAGACGCAAAGACGCAAAGATTAATTATTTTCTTTGCGTCTTTGCGTCTTTCCCCATTTTATGAGTTGTGCCCGGCAGCGGATGAAAGCTGATAAACGGATGCGTTGCTGAGGCTATCCGCTTATCTGTTGTCTATCCGTTGCCGGTGTCCCACAAAGCCTCATTGCTCAGCCCTCATCACCCTTTCCAACGCCCAGGCCGCATGTTCCCGAACTATCGGCTCGGGGTCGGCCAGCAGCCTGGTGAGGGCGGGGACGGCGGCCGGGCTGGCCCAGTTGCCGGCGGCGACGCAGGCGTTGCGTAGCAGCCCGCGCCGCTTGATGCGCAAAATGGGGCTGCCGGCAAAGCGGCGCTGAAAGCCCGCTTCGTCCAGGGCCAGCAACTCTAACAACGGGGGGGCGGCCGCGTCCCAGTTGGCCGGCCGGAAAGCCGGCTCAACGCTCTCCGGGGCGAAGCGGTTAAAGGGGCAGACCGCCTGGCAGACGTCGCAGCCGTAGACCCAGTTGCCCATCAGCGGCCGCAGCTCGACCGGAATCGCGCCCTTCAGCTCAATCGTCAGGTAAGAGATACAGCGCCGGGCGTCCAGGACGTACGGCTCGGGGAAGGCGTTGGTCGGGCAGGCCGCCAGGCAGCGCCGGCAGGAGCCGCAGCCGGGCATCGGCCGGGGCGCGTCCGGGACGAGGGCGGCCGTGGTCAGCAGCTCGCCCAGGAAAAACCAGGAGCCCCGGCGGGGACCAATGAGCATGGTGTTCTTGCCGGTAAAGCCCAGGCCGGCCGCCTCGGCGTGGTCCCGTTCCAGGATGGCCCCGGTGTCCACGTACACTTTGCAGCGCGCCGCTTCGCCGGCCGCCCGGCCCAGCCAGGCGGCCAGCTCCTCCAGGCGCGGCGTCATGACGTCGTGGTAGTCCGCTCCCCAGGCGTAGTTGGAAATCCGGCCGCGGCTGGGGTCTCCAGCAATCCCGGCCGGCAGTTGCAGCGCCTGGTAGTCCAACCCGACGCAAACCAGGCTGCGCACGCCGGGCAAAATGACGTTCAAGTCCTCTCGCCGGGCGATCCGGTCCGGCCGGGCCAGGTAGGCCATCTGGCCGTGGTACTCGTTGGCCAGCCAGCGCCGGTAAGCCGCCAGCCGCTGCCCCGGCCGGGCCGCCGTCACGCCGACCATACTAAACCCCAGCCGGCACGCCTCTTCCTTTAACCGCCGGGTCAGATCCTCAATCATCGCCCAGTTTTTATCGCGAATCACGCGAATAAGCCAATCACGCGAAGGGGTTTTAGATTTTGGATTAGGGTGTTGAATCCAAAATCTAAAATCCGTGATATAATGCCGCCACTGCCAATGACTATCGAATCCAGGAGGCTTGACGATGAACATTACGGTTGACTCATTGAAACGAGTGGACTTGGTGAAAGTAACCGGCCGCGTGGATAGCAGCAACGCCCCGGAACTGGATGCCGGGCTGAAGAAGCTGGCCGAAAACGGCCGTCACGAATACGTCCTCGATCTATCGGGGGTGGAGTATATCAGCAGCGCCGGCCTGCGGGCCATGGTGGCCGCCCTGCGCGAATGCAAAAAGCACAACGGCGACCTGCGCATCGCTGCCCCTTCCCAGCGCGTCGCCGAAGTTCTGGAGCTGGCCGGCCTGACCAGCGTCTTTGAGATTTATGATGATGCCGTTTCGGCCGTGGGGAGTTTTTAGGGTGCAGGTAGTTGTTGGTTGATAGTAATTGGTAATTAGGTAATTGGTAATTAAGTAATTGGTAATTAAGTAATTACTCCAATTGCCCAATTACCCCCTCTCATGGGCAAGCAACACGAATTCACCATCCCCGGCCGCTATGACCGCATTGGCGAAGTCTGTGACTTCGTTGCCGCCGGCGCCGAAGAGGCCGGGCTGGAGCCTGACGACGTTTTCCGGGTTCAACTGGCCTGCGACGAAGCCTGTACCAATATCATTGAGCACGCCTATGGGGCTGAGAACAAAGGAGAGATCGAGGTAATCTGGCAGTACAGTAAAGACGTATTTACCATTACCATTCATGACCACGGCGAGCCGTTCGACCCCGACGAGGTGCCGCAACCCATCGTGCCGACCGACGCTAACGACATGGACAACCTCAAGATTGGTGGGCTGGGTATCCATTTCATGCGCAGCTTGATGGATGAAGTTTACTTCTCTTTTGACGACAACAGGGGCAACACGCTGGTTATGATCAAACGCCTCCCTCGGAGGAACAAACCATGAATGTCTGGCAAAAACAACTATCCGACGACATTCACCTGGTGGGCGTGCGCGGCCGGCTGGACCAGGAATTGACCCCTACCCTGGAAGCCGAATTGCTCAGCCTGATCGAGGAGGGCCACTATTACCTGGTCGTGGACCTGGCCGGGGCAGAGTATATTAACAGCGGTGGCCTGCGCTGCCTGGTCACTGCCTGGCGGCAGGCCCGTGAGAAAGGCGGCAACCTGGTCCTGAGCGGCCTGAATTCGCGTTTGAAAGAAATTTTTACCATGGTCGGTTTCGACAAGGTCTTCCAAATTTATCCAACGCCTGAAGCAGCCCAAAAGGCGCTAAAGGCAGCTTAGCCCGTAGAGGATAGTTCATAGTAACGGCTTTAGTTGTTAAACCGCTAAAGCGGTTACTACAGGCCACGCCGTATTTCTATGGCTCAACTCTCACTGTTGCAAGCGGACGGTCTCGTGGGGCCGTCCGTTTTATTTGTGATTTTGATCCTGGCGCTGGCGACGGCCGCCTTTGTTCTGTACGGCCGTTACCGCTCGCGGCAGCGGCTGGTACACCGGGTGGCCGAACTGGAAGCCCTCAGCGCCGCCGGCCGGGCCATCGTCGCCGCCCAACTGGACCTGGACGCCCTGTGTGAGTTGATTGCCGGCCAGGCCGGCCAGGTGATTGAGAACAGCACCTTCCAGATTGGGCTATTTGAGGCCAACCTGTATCACATCCTCTTCTGGACCATCGGCGACGTCCGGCAGCCAACCCCCCAAACCTTCAATCTGAGCGAAAACGGCGGCGTCGTCGGCTGGATCCGGGAAAGCAAAAGCCCCCTGCTGGTCCACGACTTTTTGCGAGAGATGGACAGCCTCCCGGCCCGGCCGCGCTACATCAGCAGTAGCCCGCCCCGCTCGGCTATTTTCATTCCCCTGATTAGCGGTGACCTGGTCCTGGGCGTCATGGCCGCCCAAAACACCCAGCCGGACCGCTTCGGCCAGCGAGACATGGACCGGTTGACCATCCTGGCCAACCAGGCGGCAGCAGCCATCGCCAACGCCCAACTGTACGAACAGGAACGGACCCGGGCCGCCCACCTGGCGTTGGTCAGCCAGATTGCTCGCCAGGTCAATGCCATCAACGACCTGGACGAACTGTTTAGCCAGGTGGTGGTGCTCACCCAGCAAACTTTTGGTTTTAGCTCGGTCAACATCTTCGGCATTGACTCCCAAACGGGCGAGGCCGTGGCCCGGGCCAGCAGTGCTCCCCAACTCCGGCCGGGCAGTGTGCGTCTGGCGCCCGGCCAGGGACTCATCGGCACGGCCGTAGCCACCGGCCAGTCCACCCTATCTAACAACACGCTGACCGACGAACGCTTCTTGATTGGCCCCGTTTCGGCCGGAACCCGATCCGAAATTGCCATCCCCCTCATTGTGGACGAAGAGTTGCTGGGGGTACTGGACGTGCAAAGCCAGGAGTTGGAGGCCTTTACCAGCCGCGAGCAAACGGTGCTGGAAGCTCTGGCCGCCCAGGTGGCTATTGCCATCCACAAAGCCCACCAATTTGCCCTCCAGCGCGAACAGGCCTGGCTGACCACAGCCCAGCTCCAGGTGGCCGAGGCCACCAGCCAGAGCGCCAGCCTGGAAGAGCTGGTGGAAACCCTGGTCCGGCTCACTGCGCTGCTGGTCGGGGTGGACCAGTGCGCCATTCTTTTGTGGGATGAAGATAGCGGCGTTTACCAGGGTATGGCCATCTTCGGCCTGACCGGCCCGGCGGTTGCGCGCTTCAAGCAGACGCGCCTGGCCATCGGCCGCTGGCCGGCGCTGGACGCCGTCCACGTCGGCCACCAGAAACTGGCGACCCAGCAGCGGCCGCCGTGGCTAACCAGAACCAGGGCCAAGGCACGCCGGCCGGCTACCAATGTGGCTGGCGCCTACACCCTCTGGCCCCTGGTCGCCAAGGGGCGCAACCTGGGCGTGCTGGTTGTGCATGGCGAACCGGCCGGAGACCGGCCGGAGACTATGACCAACGGCCGGGAAGAGGTGCTGCGTAGCATCGCCGGCCAGGCAGCCCAGGCCATTGAGAGCCTGCAACTACAAACAGCCCAACAGGAAGAGGCCTGGGTCAACACCGCCCTGCTGCAAGTGGCCGAGGCGGTCAATCGCCTGACCAATTTAAACGAAATCCTGGATACGATTGCGCGTATGGTCCCCTTGCTGGTCGGCGTCCGGGTCTGCATCATCCTTTTCTGGGATGAACGGGAACAACTCTTCCGGGCCGGCCCCAGTTTTGGCCTCAGCGAAATGGAAGAAGGATTGCTGCGCAGTTTTGAAATGGACCTTTCGGAATTTCCCCTGGTGGAAACACAGGACGTGGAACAGGCCGGGCCGGACACCGTCTACTACACGATCCAGTTGCCACAGTGGATGCGCGCCATGGTTGGCGCAGCTAAAGCCGATACCTTTCCGCTCCACGCCCGGGCCCGCCTGGTGGGGGCGCTGATCGTTGGCCCGCCCCTCAACGGCCGGCCCCTTTCCGGCCGGCGGTTGAACATCATCAACGGTATCGCCCAGCAGGCGGCCATCGCCGTGGTCAACGATCAACTGTACAAGGAGTCGGCCGAGCGCAGCCGGATTGAACAGGAGTTGAACGTGGCCCGCTCCATCCAGGCCAGCCTGATCCCGGCCGGCCGGCCGGAGATTCCCGGCTGCGACGTGGCCGGCTTTTGGGAAGCAGCCCGGATGGTAAGCGGCGACTTTTACGACTTTATGCCTCTGGCCAACGGCGCCTGGGGTATTGCCGTGGCCGACGTGGCCGACAAGGGTGTGCCGGCGGCCCTGTTCATGGCTCTCAGCCGCACCATCCTGCGGACCGTGGCTATCAGCCGTGACAGGCCGGCCGAAGTCCTGGAGCGGGCCAACCAGATTATTTTCAACGACAGCCAGTCCGACCTGTTCGTGACTGTCTTCTATGCCATCTGGAACCCGGAAACAGAAATGCTGACCTACGCCAGCGGTGGTCACAACCCGGCCCTGCTGTTGCGCAGCAACGGCCAGACCTCGTTGCTGCAATCGGACGGAATTGCCCTGGGTGTCCTGGAAGAAGTGCGCATCCAGCAAAAAGAAACTCGCCTCCGGCCGGGGGACATCGTCGTTTTCTACACCGACGGCGTGACCGAGGCTGTCAACGAAGATCTGGATGAATTTGGCCTGGACCGCTTGTGCCTCATTGCCCAAAAGGCCCGGGACCAGGACGCGGCCGGTATTGTCGCGGCCATTACCAACGCCGTCCAGGACCATGCCGGCGACGCCTCCCAATTTGACGACGTTACCCTGGTCGTTGTAAAAACGCTTCCTTAAGAGTTTGGAGTTTAGAGCCAGAGTTGGAGCGCACGCTCTAACTCGCGTGGAGTAAAGCATGGCTAAAAGCAAAGCGCGGAATACAGAAAAGCGGGCGGCCCAAAGCCAACTGAACCTGGCCGCCCGCCTGAACGCCCGGACGCAAGACGAACAACTGTTAGACACTCTTCCAAAAGGGCCGCCGCCGGCGGCCGCCTTCCTTGAAAGTGAGCCCTGGCGGGTGCTGCGGATCATGGGGGAATTTATTGAAGGTTTTGAAAGCCTGGCCACCCTGGGACCGGCCGTGACCATCTTTGGCTCGGCGCGGGTGAGGCCCGGCCACCCCCAGTACGAGGCGGCGGTGGAGGTCGGCCGGCTGCTGGGTGAAGCCGGTTTTACGGTGATTACCGGTGGCGGGCCGGGTACTATGGAAGCCGGCAACCGGGGCGCTAAGGAGGCCGGGACCCAATCGGTGGGGCTGAACATTGAATTGCCCTTCGAACAGGGTATCAACGACTACGTGGACCTGCCTGTCGAGTTCCACTACTTCTTCGTCCGCAAGACGATGTTTGTCAAGTATGCCCAGGCTTTTGTCATCTTTCCCGGCGGCTTCGGCACCATGGACGAGCTGTTTGAGTCCCTCGTCCTGATTCAAACCGGGAAAGTCAAGAATTTCCCGGTGGTCCTGTTTGGCGCCGCTTACTGGCAGGGACTACTGGAGTGGCTGAAAAACACGATGCTGGCCGAAGGCAAGATTGCCCCGGCCGACCTGGAGTTAATCCTGTTGACCGATTCGCCCCAGGAGGTCCGGGACGTGATCGTTAGTGCTTACCGGGAAGGAGCGTGGCGGCGCGAGCAAGAAGAAGAGGCGCGCAGCACCACACGGGCAGTGCTGGGCCGGTCATGAGGAAGTTGCCGAATAAAATCAGAGTTAGAGTGACCGGCCTGGCGCTACTGGCATTATCTCTGTTGCTGGCCAACTGCCGATCAACCCCGGCCGCAGTCGCACCCGCGCCCGCCGCCCCCGTCACCTCCACCTCTGCACCCTTCCACACCCCTATACCCCTACCCCTCCACACCCTCACCCCTCCACACCCCTCCACCCCTACACCCCTCCACAACCACACAACCACACAACCACACAACGACACCCCCTGCGGCCTGCTGCTCCCCCTCCAGCCGGCCAGCGCCGGCCCGGCCGTCACCCGGCTCGAGGCCGAGATTCCCGACGACCTGGTCCCGCCCACCGCCCGGCCGGCGCTGCAGCGTCTTTTGAGTGCGCCGGAGGCCGTTGGACTGGCCGCCTACGTGGTCGGTCGTGAGGCCGAGGGAGTCTACCTCAACGCCGATACCCCTATGCCCCTGGCTTCAGTGACCAAGATCATCACCCTGGTGGCCTACGCCGAGGCGGCCAACGCCGGCCGGTTGGACCCGGCGGCCTGGATCCCCCTGGACGATCTGGAGCAGTACTATCTGCCCGGTTCCGACCTGGGGGCGCACAACCGGGCCGTCCAGGAATTGCGTGAACGGGACCTGGTCGCCTTCAATCCGCCGGCCACGCCGCTGGAAGAAATTCCCTGGATGATGATCCGCCACAGCTCCAACGCCGCCAGCGACTACCTTCATCTCACCCTGGGCCAGGAAACCATCGAGACCACCGTCCTGAACCTGGGGCTGGCCAGCCACACCGCTCCCTGCCCCTTTGTCGGCCAGTTCCTGGCGATGGGCAACCACACTCTGGCCGGCAACTATTCAGCTACCCTGGAGAGTTACCTGACCGATCCGGCCGCCTACGGCCGGGAAGTGATGTACCTGGCTGCCTTGTACACCGGCGACGAATCATTCCACCGGGCCGAGGTGGCCGGGCGGTGGAATGGCCCGCCACCTGAAACCCAGGCGCTCTTTAGCGAAAATCTTAATGCCCAGGCCAGCGCCCTCGACTACGCCCACTTGATGGCCCGCATTGTGCAAAACCAGCTCAGCGTCCCGTACGTCAACATCCTGGTGCGCCGGGCCCTGGAGTGGCCAATGGCCTTCCCGGATAACCAGGCGCTCTTTACGACCATTGGTTACAAGAATGGCTCTCTGCCGGGCATTCTGACCACCGTCTATTACGCCCAGCGCCTTGAAGATGGGGCCGTGGTCGTGGTGGCTCTGTTCTACCGCCACCTGCCCCTGGCCACCTACCGCTATTGGCGGAACGCGTTGCCCCACGACGAACTGGCCCGTTGGCTACTGGCTGACCCGACGGCCATTCCTGCCCTTCGGGAACTATTGTCCACCCCTTCATTGAATAGTACAATGGGCGTGGGTTCAAGCAAGCGACAACACTCTCTCATAGGGGACTGATATGGCATCACGATACATCCTTAAAGCGGCCGCCGGGAGTCATCCCGGCCGTTCCCGCGAAGTCAACCAGGACAGCGTTCTGGCCTATGTGCGCCCTCTAGAAATGGGAGACGCGCTGGGGCTGTTCATCGTCGCCGACGGCATGGGCGGCCACCAGGCCGGCGAGGTCGCCAGCCGGATGGCCGTGGAAACTATCCGCCACTCGCTCTCCTGGATGTTAGACCAGGACGATAACGATGCTACCCAGCCGATCCCGCTGTCAAACGGGCCGGCCACCGGCGAAGACGAGACGGCCTCGCCGCTGGAAAAACGGCTGGAGCTGGCCATCGGAGAAGCCAATCAAGCCATTCATGATTATGCGAAGGACAACCCGGTCGAGGCCGGCAACCTGGGCTGTACGGTGACCTGCGCTATCGTCTACGGCAACAAGGCCACCATTGCCAACGTCGGCGACAGCCGCACCTATTTGCTCAGCCAGGAGGGGCTCAGCCAACTGACGGACGACCATTCCTACGTGGGCCAGTTGGTCCGTGAAGGGTTTTTACAGCCTGAGGACGTTTATGATCACGACCAGCGCCACGTCATCACCCGCGCCCTGGGCAACAAGCCGGAAGTCCAGGTGGACGTATGGACCCGGCCGCTGAGGTCCGGAGACCGCCTGTTGCTGTGCAGTGACGGCGTTTGGGAAATGATCCGCAGCCAGGAAGAACTGGCCCAAATGCTGGGCGCGGCCGATTTGCCGACCGCCATCCAGGAGTTAATTGACGCCGCCAACGCCTATGGGGGGGCAGACAATATCGGCGCCGTCGTCGTCGAATTACAAGAAGCAACTTAAGCCGTGTTGATTGGCCGCTACCAGATTAAATCTGAGCTTGGGCGGGGCGGCATGGCGACCGTTTACCTGGCCCACGACCCTCGCTTCGGCCGGGACGTGGCCTTGAAGGTGTTGCCGGCCGCCTTTATGCACGATCCCACCTTCCGCACCCGTTTCGAACGCGAAGCCCGCACTATCGCCGCCCTGGAACATTCCGCCATCGTCCCGGTCTATGATTTCGGCGAACACGAGGGCCAGCCTTACCTGGTGATGCGTCTCATGACCGGCGGCACCCTGGGCGACCACCTGGAGCGCGGCTCCATCCCGGTAGACGAAGCGGCCGTTATCCTCCAGCGTATTGCTTCAGCCCTGGATAAAGCCCACGCCCAGGGGATTATCCACCGCGACCTGAAACCGGGAAACATCCTCTTCGATCAAGATGGCAACGCCTACCTGTCTGATTTTGGCATTGCCAAGCTCACCCAGTCCACGGCGGCCGTGACCGGGGATAAAATCGTCGGCACGCCGGCTTACATGAGCCCGGAGCAGGCGCAAGGGGACACCCACCTGGACGGCCGGAGCGACACTTACGCCCTGGGGGCCATTCTGTTTCAGATGTTGACCGGCCGGTTGCCCTATCAGGCTGACACTCCGATGGGTATTGTCGTTAAGCACATCACCGAGCCAGTGCCCAGCATCCTGGAAGTGCGGCCGGACCTGCCCTTCGAGATGGAAGGTATTATTGCCACGGCGATGGCCAAGCGGCCGGAGAAGCGCTTTGCCACACCCGGGGCCATGGCCTCAGCGCTAATGGCCACGGCCACCGGCCGCCATTTCGTCCAGCCCACCGCCCGTGGCGGCCCCGGCCGCGAAGAGCCGACAGCCCACTACGACGACTGGTCCGCCACCTTGCCCCCCCGGCAAGGAGAGAGCGCGCCCGAGAGTGATTGGGAAGACGCCTGGAATAAGCCCTTGTGGCAACCGCAACAACGCCGCTCCCCGTGGGCGACCCTGGCTATCCTGGCCGGGGGCCTGCTGCTTCTGGGCCTGCTGGCCGGGGTAGTGGTTGGCGGTGTTTTCCTGTTCCTGAACGGCCAACCGGGCGGAACCACGCCGACGCTGCTGCCCACGCCACCAGGCGTTGCGCAAGCCACGGCGACGATCACAGACGCGGGCGGTAACGTTACCTCAGAAGGAGTCACGGCTTCGCCCACAGCCGAAGAAGCCACGCCCACCATTAGCGTCGTCGTGCCAGGGGCGACCAACGGCCGGATCGTCTTTGACTCCACGCGCGGCGACATTGCCGCCGAAATTTATATTATGGACCCCGACGGTTCTAACCAGACGCGCCTGACCAACAACGACTTCCAGGACGACGAGCCGGACCTTTCGGCCGACGGCGAGTGGATCGCCTACGAGACGCGGGGGGAAGATGGTGTCTGGAAGATTATGGTGATGCGCAGCGACGGCAGCGAACTGCGCGAGTTGACACCCGGCCGCCAGCCGGCCTGGTCACCCGACGGCCGCTTCATTGCCTTCGAGACGACCAGCAACCAGCAAATTGTCGTCGTCGAAGTCGCCACCGGCGAACTACGCCAGCTTACCGACGATACCCACTCCAACCGTACGCCTTCCTGGTCACCCGACGGCCGCCAGTTGGTGGCCATGGCCGAGATAGACGACGTCTGGCAACTGGTCGTCATTGAGGCAACGACCGGCGAGCAGCAGGTGATTACCAACGGCCCGGACGACAAACGCTTCCCGGCCTGGTCGCCAGATGGCAGCCTCATTGCTTACAACACTCTGGATGAGGATGGGGCCAATCCAGGCGACGTGTGGCTGATTGGCGTGAACGGCGAAAATCCCCGCCAGGTGACGACCAGCGGCCACAGCGGCCGGCCAGCCTGGGCGCCGGATGGCCGTTTTATCCTGTTTAACAGCGACCGCGACGGCCCCTGGCTGATCTATCGCATTCACCCGGATGGCTCTGACCCGGCGCCGTTGACAACCATTGGGAACGACCAGCGGCCGGACTGGGGAGCTTAATGCCCAATTACCAGGAAAACGGCCGGCGGCCGTTGCCCGCCAGCGCCCCGCTGCCAGGCAGCATCATCATCCTGGGTCCAGCGGCCGCCTTCGCCGTTGGCCTGCTGCTGCTCCTGGGCTTTCTATTTTTCTGGAACCAGGACCGCCCGCCAGCCACTCCCCTGGCCAACGCCGGTCTTACTGCCTCTCCAGAAGTTACCATCACCCCTCTGGCCACAGCCACACAAGCACATATTTACACACTTACACCTCCAGACAACCGCACACCCACACCCTTGCCCACGCCCACCCTAGCGGCGCCGGCCGAACCGGCCGCTGCCCAGCACACCGTGGCCACAGGCGAGACCCTGCTGCAAATCTCGCTGCTCTACGGCGTCAGCGTGGCCGACATTGCCGCCGCCAACAACATTGCCGACGAAAACCTGATCGTCGCCGGCCAGGTGCTGGTCATCCCCCGGCCGGTCCTGGCCGGGGTAACACCCACACCAGCGGCCACGACTAACAGTCCGGCCACGCCGGCCGCCAACCAGTTGTTGCCGGCTAACTGGCCGCCCTCGCTGATTTCCGGCGACCTGGCCGGCAATTACCCTATGACCCAGGTGACCGCCTCCGGCGCGCTGCAATTGCATTACCAGCCCGGCGCCTACCCGGCCGCCAATATGACCTGGCTGGCCCCGGCCATAGACACCATCCTGGCCGAGCTGCAGGCCGACCTGGGCTACCAGCTTGGCCAGCAGGTACACGTATACCTGGCCGGTACGCTGTTTGCCATCAACCCGGCTTTGCAGGGCTATACGCAATCCGGCCAATACCAGAGCTTCATCCTGGTCAACGGCGCGTTCCATACCGGGGAGACCAAGTACATTCTGGCCCACGAACTGGCCCACATCGTGGCCACCTACGCCTTTGGCCCGCCGGCTTCCGTCATGCTGCACGAGGGGCTGGCTCTCTATCTACCCCAGAAGTATCTGATCGAGGAAGCGGGTTACCTGCCTTATGAAGAGATTTGCGCGGCCGCCCTGGCGACGCCCGATTTCAAGTCGGCCGGCCAGCTTTCCCAATTGACTTACAGCCCAACCGGCTTTGGGGGACACATTCGCACCTTTATCCACTATAATTTAAGTGGCTGTTTCGTCGGCTACCTGGCCGAAATGTACGGTCTGGATAGTCTGAACCAGGTCTATGCCAGCGGCGATTACGTGGGCGTGTACGGCCGCAGCCTGGACGACCTGGACGCCGAATGGCAGGTCCACCTGGCCACCATCAACGTCACCGTGGACCCGGCCGCCTTTGCCAGCCTCGTCAACGAAGTTGCCCTGGCCTACGAAGGGTACGTAGCCGCTTCGGCCAACGGCGTTCACGCCAACTGGGAAGCGTACCTGCATTTGAACCAGGCCCGCCTGGCCGCCAACCGTGGCCAGTTAGACCAGGCCGGCAGCGAGCTGGCCCTCTTTCATTCGTTGTGTAGCATAGGCTGTTAGTCTAGTAGAGATTAGAGATTGGAGATTGGAGATTAACCAATCTCCAATCTCTAATCTCCAATCCCTTAACTCATGAGCGTTCTCCCCCGCACCATCGGCCGCTACCAGGTTATTGCCGAGCTGGGCCAGGGTGGTATGTCTACCGTCTACCGGGCGCACGATCCTCGCTTCGGCCGGGACGTAGCCGTCAAGCTCTTGCCGGCCGCCTTTCTGCACCGGCCCACTTTCCGGGCCCGTTTCGAGCGCGAGGCCCGCACTATCGCCGCCCTGGAACACGCCGCCATCGTCCCGGTTTACGACTTTGGCGAGCACGAGGATCAGCCCTACCTGGTCATGCGCCTGATGGCCGGCGGTACCCTGGCCGACCGCCTGCGCCACGGGCCGCTTTCGCTCCAGGGGGCCACGGCCATCCTGGAACGGATTGGCCCGGCCCTGGACAAGGCCCACGCCAGGGGTATCGTCCATCGTGACTTAAAGCCGGCCAATATCCTCTTTGACCAGGACGGCAACGCCTTTTTATCCGATTTTGGTATTGTCAAGGTCACCGAAGCGCCAACCGCTCTGACGGGTAGCCACATCGTCGGCACGCCGGCTTACATGAGCCCGGAGCAGGCTCAAGGCGAGGCCAGCCTGGACGGCCGGAGCGACGTTTACGCCCTGGGGGCTATTCTCTTTGAGATGCTGACCGGCGAACCGCCGTACCAGGCTGATACACCAATGGGCCTGGTGGTCAAACAGATCACTGAGCCGACGCCCCGCCTGTGGGACACCAGGCCGGATCTCCCGCCCGGCTGCGACAGCGTGATCCAAACGGCGATGGCCAAAAACCGGGAGCAGCGCTATGCCACGGCCGGGGCCATGAGCGCCGCCCTGGCCGCTGTAGCCGCCGAACCTCCTGTATCGCGATTTGGCAGAGCGAAAAGAGTTCGGCGGCCGAACTCCGGTTTCGCCTCGGGCCACGATGCGGCCGAACTTCCTGTATCGCGCTCTGGCAAATCGGGCCACGATGCGGTAGATGAGTTTGGCTGGCCGCTGCCGGCCGAACCCCTGGCCGAGCGTCCGGGCTCGGCCGGCCGGCGAGCGCCGCTGTGGGTCTGGGGCGTCGCCGCTGTGGCGCTGCTCTTTTTAGCGGCCGCCGGCCTGTTTGGCCTGTATCTCTTTTGGCGGCCTGATCAACCCACCTCCGTCGCCCTACCTAGCGGCATCCCAACAACGGCCGCGACCGGCCCGCCGGCCACCGCGGTAGTTGCCGGCAATATCGTCACAGTAACAGAAACGGCAGCGGCCACAGACACGCCTGCGGCAACGACGCCAACCGCGACCGCCGGTCCGGCCGGCCTCGGCACTGTCGAAGCGCGCCGGCGAGACAGCCAGCCGGTGATAGACGGCATTCTGGCGGAATGGGATGGTTATCCCGCCGTCGCGTCCTCCTTCTTCGTTCACAGCGACAGTAATTGGAATGGCAGCGAAGACTTGACAGCCGTCTGGCGGCTGGGTTGGGATAATGATTATCTTTACGTGGCCGTGGAAGTCGGCGACGATAGGCACGTCCAGACCCAAAGCGGCGATCTGATCTTCCGGGGGGACAGCCTGGATATGCAAATTGACACCGACCTGACCGGCGATTACGGCACCGGCCTCAGCCCGGACGACTTCCAGATCATCTTCTCGCCAGGCGATTTTGGCGCTTTGCCGCCTTCCGTCTTCCGTTTTACCGCCAATGCTGACGGCCAGATCGTGGATGCACCCGACCACAACATTGTCCTGGCCGCCCAACCGGCCGGCCAGGGTTACATCCTGGAGGCAGCCATTCCCTGGGCCGACTTGCGGGTTACGGCGGTCCCCGGTCTGGCGCTGGGGCTGGCCCTGAACGCCAACGACAACGACCGGCCGGGCGAGGCCGTTCAAGAAGTGATGATGTCGAACGTTGCCGGCCGGACGTTGACCAACCCGGCATCCTGGGGTACTCTTACCTTGCGTTAAATGGGAGATTAGAGATTAGAGATTGGAGATTAGGTCAATCTCTAATCTCTATTCTCCAATCTCCAATCTCTTACAGTGTCAGTTTGATGGTTTCGCAAAAAATTGGTCGCTACGAAATTAAATCGCTGTTGGGGCGGGGTGGCATGGCTGCGGTGTACCTGGCCCACGACCCTGTTTTCGGCCGGAGCGTAGCCCTGAAAGTTCTGCCGGAACAATTCCTGCACGACCCGACCTTCCGCGGCCGCTTTGAACGGGAGGCCCGGACAATTGCCCGGCTGGAGCACCCGGCTATTGCCCCGGTATATGATTTTGGCGAAGACAATGGCCAGCCATTCCTGGTGATGCGCTACATGCAGGGTGGCACGCTGCTGGAACGGATGCAGGCCGGCCCCGTGCCAGTCGAAGAAGTGGCTGAAATCATTCGCCGCATTGGCTCAGCCCTCGACTACGCTCATAGCCAGGGTATCATTCATCGCGACTTGAAGCCGGGCAATATCCTCTTCGACCAGCACGGCAACGCCTTCCTCTCTGACTTCGGCATTGTCAAGCTGGCCGAGTCTACGGCCACCTTCACCGGCAACGCCATTATCGGTACGCCCACCTACATGAGCCCGGAGCAGATCCACGGCGAAAAGGAGCTGGACGGCCGCAGCGACATCTATTCCCTGGGCGTTATCGTCTTCGAAATGCTCACCGGCCGGGTTCCTTATGACGCCGATACGCCGGCCCAGGTGATGATGGCCCACGTCCTCAACCCGGTGCCGGATGTGCGCCAGGTAAAGCAAGACTTACCGCCGGCCTGCCAGCAGGTAGTTGAACAGGCGATGGCTAAAGATCGCGGTAAACGTTTTACCACGGCCGGGGCCATGGCCGCTGCTTTGAAGGTCGCCACCCAACAACCAGCCAGACCCTCACCTCCATCCCGCCACGCGGCCACGGTGATTGAACCGGTACCCACCAACCGGCCAACGATTCGGGACCAGCAGCCGGTGGCTGCCCCTCCGGCGCCTCCCCGGCGCGACATAGCCCAGCCACCAGCACCGGTTGCTGAGCCGGCCCCGGCGCCGGCCCGGCGCATGCCCTGGATCTTTCTGCTAGGCTGCCTGGTGGTCAGCAGCCTGGTGGCGCTGGCGCTGGGCGGCGGCGGGCTGCTGGCGGCCAGCCTGGCCCGTGGCACCCGCGTGGCCGAGGAAAAGACAGCTACCGCCCAGGTGGTAGCTACCCAGGCCGCGGCCGCTACGGCCACGGCCGTCGCCCAGGAGATAGCGGTCGCCACAGCCAACGCCCAGGCCACGGCCGATAGCCAGGTGACGGCCACGGCGCAGGCCCGGGCCACGGCCGCGGCTGCCAGCCAGGCTACGGCTACCGCCATTATCGGGGCGACGCTCACCGCCCGCGCCGCCGCCTCAGCTACGGCGGCCGCCTCGGCCACGGCCGTAGTCGTCGAAGCCGAATCGGTGCGCCTGGAAGCGTCTGGTTGGCCCCTCTTTTTACAGGATAGCTTTAGCCTCAACCAAAACGAGTGGTGCAGTGGGGTTCAGAACGACAGCCGGGTTGAGGGCGAAAACAATATTAGCGGTGGCAAATACCGTTGGGACGCCGAAGCCCTGGGCGATTTTATCTGGTGGTGCGTCAACGAACAGCTTGAGAACGACAGCGACTTTTACTTCTCGGCCGAAGCCCAGTTGATCAGTGGCCCCGCCGACGCTTCTTACGGCCTTATTTTCCGCTACGTAGACGTCAATAATTTCTACATTTTCCGGGTGGAGGACAGCGGCCGTTTCCGCTTTTCCTTGCAATTAGACGGCGAATGGGTAACCTTGATTGATTGGACAACCAGCCCGGCCATTCAGCCTCGCGCCGTTAACCAGTTGACTGTCGTCGCCGTGAATTCCCGCTATTATTTCTATATCAACAGCCAGTACGTCGGCGACTACACGGACGATACATTGGCGGCCGGCCAGTTGGGCGTAGCCGTCTCCCTGGCCGAGACGGGCGACCTGGGCACATTTGAATTTGATAACCTGGAGCTACGTTATCCGTAGGAGCTAGGGCCAGGTTTTGGTAAGGCCAAAACCCGGCTAGAGTGAGAGTTAGAGTGTATGAATAGGGAAGGTGGTAAAGAGCGATGAACGGCCAAAAGATTGGGCGCTATGAGATTAAATCGGAACTCGGCCGGGGTGGCATGGCTACCGTTTACCTGGCTCACGACCCCAGCTTCGGCCGGAACGTGGCCCTCAAGGTCCTGTCCCGGCAGTTTCTACATGATCCCTCGTTTCGCGGCCGGTTTGAGCGCGAAGCGAAAACTATTGCCGCACTGGAGCATGCAGCCATTGTACCGGTGTACGACTTTGGCTATGAGGGCGAGCAACCGTTCCTGGTGATGCGCCACATGCCTGGCGGCTCCTTGCTAGACCGGATGCGAGCCGGCCCCCTGCCCACCAGCGACGTGCTGGAAGTTTTAAGTCGCATCAGTTCGGCCCTGGATTACGCCCACCGCCAGCGCATCATCCACCGCGACCTGAAACCGGGCAATATCCTCTTTGACAACCAGGGCAACGCTTTTCTGACCGACTTCGGCATTGCCAAGCTGGCCGAGTCCAGCTCGACTTTCACCGGCAGCGCCATCATTGGTACACCGGCGTATATGAGCCCGGAGCAGATCCACGGTGAAAAGGACCTGGACGGCCGGAGCGACATTTATGCCCTGGGTATCATCCTCTTTGAAATGCTGACCGGGCAAAGTCCTTTCAAAGCCGATACCCCGGCCCGGTTGATGATGGCCCACGTGCTCAACCCGGTGCCGCAGCTCCGCCAGATGAAGCCAGACATCCCTCCGGCTTACGATATGGTCGTGTCTAAGGCTCTGGCCAAGAACCGGGAAGAACGTTACCACACGGCCACGTCGTTGTCTGAAGAGCTGGCTCAGGCCGCCACCGGCGTGCTGGCCAAACCGGCAGCGCTGGAAGGCACGATCATTGAGCAGCACCGGCCAGTCACAGCCACGGTGATTGAATCCCCCACCCCGGCCCCGGCCCGGCCCGCCACCGAAATCGCCGCCCCGCCGGCCGCCGCGCCCCGGCGGCGCGGGGTTCCCATTTGGGCCTGGATTGGCGGTGGTCTACTGCTATTGCTCTGCCTGGCCCTGGGGATAAGCGGAGCGATTGCAGGCGGCGTTTTCCTGACCGGCAACGACAGGGAAACCCCGCAGGCTACGACTACTACGCTGGCCCAGGTTTCTACGGCGACGGCCACCACGGCCCCACCGACCAACACGGCCGAACCACCAACGAATACCCCGCCACCGCCGACCGCCACGCCCACCGCCACGCCCACGGATACGCCCGTCCCCACCAGGGTCGTGCTCAATTTTTCCCGGGTGGAAGACCGGAGCGGCCGGCTGGGCCTGGAGCTGCCGGAACAATGGCAGAACGAAACGGAAGAACTGGTCGTGCTGGGCTCACCAAATGTGACTGTCTGGCTGGAAGGTTTTGCCGGTGAACGAGAAGGCAGCGTGACTGTACCCGGCCTGTTCCTGTTCGTCTTCGAGGATTTGGAAGACGGCCAGAGCGTTGATGGAGCCTTTATTGACACGTTCCTGGAAAGTTACACCTGGCCGGACAACTGCCAGGGAGATATTAACAACCAGAACGATTATGACGATGGCCTTTTTGTCGGCGTTATCCTCGCCGCGCCTTGTGACCAGGGGGAGTACACCCTCCTCCTGGCTTACGACCCCGAAAACCCGGTTTACGCACTCTGGCTGGAAGCTTACGTCCTGTCGGAAGAGGACGGCGAAGTCCTGGCCCGCGCCCTGGACACCTTTACCGTGGAAGCGCCGGTCGTGGTTAACCCGCCCACGGCCGTGCCGACCCAGCCGCCGGCCGCCAGCCCCACACCCATCCCGCCCAACGTTCGTAACAGCCTGCTGACCCAGATGAGAAGCACCCGCGGCGACATGGAGAACATGGGCGGCATGATTGACAGCGCCGTCAACAGCGGTTTCATTGACTGTTCGGACGTTGTGACCGTTTACGACCGGGTGGCCAATGCCCCCAGCTTTAACGTGGCCGGCAGTGGGGCTGACGTGCAGTCCGCCCACGAGCAATACCGCCAGTCCGTAGCCCGGTTCACTAACGGAGTGCGCGACCTAGCCGAAAATTGCCGCACGATTTTGGGCACCGGCAGCGGCACTATTCCCTTCAGCCAGTGGGGACCGGCGCGAACGGCCGTCAACGAGTCCCTGGACATTCTTAACCCGGCCATTCAAAGCCTCGAATGAGCAATGGCCCGCGTTCCTGGACGGCCACAGCGGCGGCGTAGTGGAAGGCGGGCGTGAAGGCCGCCAACGACCAGCGAGCGGCTTCGGCCCGGCTACCGGCAACGGCCAGCAGGCGAGCTGCTTCTCCCGGGGCCAGTGAAACGTCGAACTGGTCCAGCGGGTGAGTCAGGCCCTCCCCCAGGGCCTTGACAAAGGCTTCTTTGCGCGTCCAGCAATTAAAGAAGGCCAGTGGCTGTTGTTCGGCCGGGACGGCCCGCCAGGCGGCGTACTCGGCAGGTGAGAAAAACCGTTCGGCCAGCCCGGCCGCGTCCGGCATGGCCCGCACGTATTCCACGTCCACGCCGACGAGCCGGTCCAGGGTAAAGGCCAGCAAGGCCAGTTGGTGGGAGTGGGAGAGATTGAAGGAGAGAGGTGACGCCTCGGCCAGGAGCGGCTTGTTGTGAGGGGTGTAGATAAAGCCAACCTCTTCCGGCCGGCGGCCCAGGTAGCGGCCGAGCAGCGCGCGCAGGACGCCCCGGGCAATGGTGTACGCCCGCCGGTCTTTCTCAAACTTAAAGCGCGCTGCCCTGGCCCGTTCGTCCTCGGACAACGTCCGGGCCAGTTGGTCAAAGAGGTTATCCGGCTGCTCCAGCCAGGCCCGCCAGACATGAACCTCGGCCGGCCCCAAGACCAGCTCAACCGGCGCTACAAGCCACTCCACCAACCAATCTCCAATCCTTCGGACTGAGTCTCAGGACGAAGTCTCTAATCCTTCGGGCTGAGCCTCAGGACGAAGCCTCCGATCTCTAATCTCCAACAATAGTAGCCCTTTCCCGCCCCGCAGGCTATGATCGTCCCATGAAAATTACCGTCCTGGCGGCCGGCTCACGCGGCGACATCCAACCGTACCTGGCCCTGGCCGTAGCCCTGCACAAGGCCGGCCACACCGTTCGTTTTGCCGCCAACGCCAATTTTAGCACCCTGGTAGCCGGTTACGGGCTGGAGTTTTTCCCCCTCCAGGTAGATTCGCTGGCCTTCGTCCAGCAACAGCAAGGGCAGGCCTGGCTGGAATCAAACAATCCGCTCAAGCTGGCCCTTAACACCGTCCGGGCCATCCGGCCGACGCTTAAGCCATTGTTGCAGGACGCCTGGGCCGCCTGCCAGGGGAGTGAAGCTATCGTCTACCACACCTTTACCCTGCCGGCGGCTTACACTATCGGCCAGCAACTGGGCCTTCCCTGCCTGCCGGCCAGCATGTATCCGTTGCCAACAAGAGCCCACCCCTGCCTACCGCTCAACATAGAGCGCAGCCCCGGCCGGGCCTTCAACCTGCTCTCTCACCTGGTCCTGGAACAGTTTAGCTGGCAACTATACCGGCCGTCGGCCCAGGCGCTGGTCAACGGCCGGGGCCAGGTCGCCGGGCAAGGCGCCGGCCGGGTAGGCTTCACCAGCCCTTACTGGCAACTGCTCCGGGAGCGCCGGCCGATTCTCTGCTGCTACAGCCCGACCGTGCTGCCAACCCCATCAGATTTGCCGGATCACGTTCACGTCACCGGCTACTGGTTCCTGGAACCGCCAGGGGAATGGCAGCCCGATGCGGCCCTGGTCGCTTTTCTCCAGGCTGGCCCGCCGCCGGTCTACGTCGGCTTTGGCAGTATGGGCAACCCGCGCAAGGCCCAGGAAACGGACGCCCTCATTCTGGAGGCGCTGGCTTTATCCGGCCAGCGCGGCCTGCTGGCCTCCGGCTGGAGCGGGCTGGGCACAAATTCACCCGTGCCGGACAACGTCTTTGTCCTGGAAAGCGCCCCCCACGGCTGGCTGCTGCCCCGGATGGCGGCCATCGTCCACCACGGCGGGGTAGGCACCACCGGGGCCGGCTTGCGGGCCGGTGTGCCCAATATCGTCGTGCCCCACTTTGCCGATCAATATTTCTGGGGCCGGCGCGTGGCCGCCCTGGGGGCCGGGCCGCCGCCTATCCCCCGCCCGGCATTGACCGCCGGCCGGCTGGCCGAGGCCATCCGCGAGGCGGTCTACAACCTCACTATGCGCCAGCGCGCCGCCGCCATCGGCCGGCAAGTCGCGGCCGAAAACGGCGTCGCCCTGGCCGTCGAGCTTTTCCACAGCTACGTGGGGGTTTAAGCCGACGGATGAAAATCTGAGGCAAAGACGCGAGCTTCGGCGGGGCCAAAGGCTTTGGCGGGACCAAAGCTGGCGCAAGAGATTGGTTGCGTGTACGCCAGCGCGCTACGAGCCTGGCGCCGGTGCTGGCGCCGGCGGTGGGCCGCCCAACATTTCGGCCATGGCGGCCAGTGCCTCCTGCAACTGCTCTACTAAAGCCTGAAAGCCCAATTCACTGAGGGGGATGGTCACCGGAAAGTCCAGGAGCACCGGCACGTCGGTTTGGATCGGTATCTCACTTTGCACCGGAATCGTCACCATCAAGTCTACGGGGATGTCAGTTCGCACCGGGATGGTCCGGCTGATCGGTACTTCTACCGTCAGGCTCACAGGGATATTGGTGAAAATAGGAATCGGTATCGTCACCCGGCCGGCCACCGGGATGTCTACCGGCACGTGAACCGTCGTGTTCACCGGGATAATGGTATCAATCGGTACCTGAATGTTGTCCTTAAACAAGACCGAGGTAGACACCGGCACGGTGGCGCTGATTGGCACGACAAAGGTGTCGCTGTAGGGAACGGTCATAGAGATGGCCAGCGTCTCGTCTACGTGAACGGGCAAGTCGAAATTTTCCAGTGTAGCTTCGTTGAGGATTTCAATGGCCTGGTTGACCTCCTCGCGAGCCTGGGCCCGCAGGCTCAACAAAGTAATGATCAGAACAGCGTTGAATAAAAGAGAAAGGAGGGCAAGCAGCCAGAGCAGGCCGTAGTGCCAGGTACGCGACAAAGGTCTTGTTGCAGTCATAGTCAATCCTTAAATTACCCAATACCTTAATTATTTTTATTGCCGGCCGTCAAGCCGGGCTGAAATCGTTTCGTGCAGTCATTTTACTTTTGAGATTGGAGATTAGAGAGTAGAGATTGGCAACCAGAGGTTGCTCTCAGTCTCCAATCCCCGATCTCTAATCTCCTACAATCAGCCCCTTTTCAGTAAAGTAAGCCAGGTAGGTAGCCAGTAATTCCGGGCCAACCGGCGAGCAATGCAGATCGCTGCCGGCCAGCCCGGCCAGGGTGTTGCTGCAGTCAAAAGCCGGCATAAACACCTGGTCGGCCGTGACCTCTTCCAGGAGCGGCAGAAAGGCGTTGCCGCCAAATTGGCGGGCCAGGTCGGCCAGGCGCTGCCGCCACTCGACGAAGGGCAACGGCTGCACGTCCAGCCCCAGCGAGCGCACCCACCCGACCAACTCCCGGTAGGCCATCGGCCGGGGGTTGGTCAGGTGGAAAACTCGGCCCAGCGAGCCCGGCTGTTGTGACAGGCGAACAATGGCCCCGCTGACGTAATCCACCGGGACCACGTCCACCATCACGTCCAGGTCGGGCAGCACGCCGGCCAGGAAGCTGGCCCGGGCCAGGGTAGACATCATGTCGTCGGTGTTCCAGGCGCCGGTCTGGCTATGGCCGGAGACCAGCCCCGGCCGGTATATGGCTACCGGAATGCCCCGCTCACGAGCCGCCATGACCAGCTTTTCGGCCACCCACTTGCTCTGGGCGTAGCCGCCAAACGGCGCGCCTACCCTGTCCAGGTCTTCCGCTTCGGAATAGACGACGCCGTCGTCATGGCCGCCGGTGTGAAAGACAGACAGGGTCGAGACAAAGTGGAGCGGCTTCAACCGCCCCTGGACGGCCAGTCGCAGCGCTTCCTGGGTGCCGAGGACGTTGGCTGCCTTATGGGCGGTATAGGGGTAGATGAAGTTGACCAGCGCCCCGTTGTGGTAGATTACCTCAACGGTATCGGCCAGTCGCCGGAACACCGCTTCAGACAGGCCAAAACGCGGCCGGCCCAGGTCGCCAGTCACCGGCTCAATCCGTTCCGCAAAACGCTCATCCCATAAGCCATAGACTTCCAGGTTCTGCTGCAGCCGGCGCCGGCCGGCGGAGGGGTCATCGGCCCGCACCAGGCAATGGAGGGTGGCCCGGGTCTGTTGTAGCAGATCGTGCAGCAAGAAAGCGCCCACGAAGCCGGTAGCCCCGGTCAGGAAGATGTGCGCCGGCCGGGCCGGGAAGATAAAAGGCGGATTGCCAGGCAATTCGCTCGCGGTAATAGCCGGGTCCAGCTTTGCTTCGGCGTTTAACTCGGCCACCGTTACAGTCTCAAACAAAGACAGCCGAGAATGACCATTGGCCGACGAGCCATTGCTGGTTGGGGAGCCGCTGACCGGCCGTTGGCCTATCTCCCGCCCCACTTCCACGGCTTTGGCCAGGCCGGCTACCGTCGGTTCGGCAAAGAGGTAGCGCAGCGGCACCTGGGCCTGGAACGTTTCCCGCACCTGGAAGATCAGGCGGGTAGCCAGCAGAGAGTTCCCGCCCAGGTCAAAGAAATTGTCGTTGACACCCAACGGCGGCCGGTCGCCGTCCTGGGCCTGGCCCAGGACGCTGGCGCAGAGGGTTACCAGTTGCTCTTCCAGGGGCGTGCGCGGCGCGACGTAATCCGTGCCCCGGGCCTGGACGCCGGCCGGGGCCGGCAGGGCGCGCCGGTTGACCTTGCCGTTGGGCGTCAGGGGCAGCGCCTCCAGGATAACAAAGGCAGCCGGGACCATATAATCCGGCAGCCGCTCCCGCAAGAAAGCGCGCCACTCGCCGGCTTGCGGCGTTTCCGGCTCTGGCTTCAACACCAGGTAAGCCACCAGCCGCCGCTCTCCTGGCCGATCTTCCCGGGCCACGACCACGTTCTGCTGCACGGCCGGGTGCCGGGCCAGGGCCGCTTCAACCTCGCCCAACTCAATGCGATAGCCCCGGACCTTCACCTGGTGGTCGCCCCGGCCGAGGAAGAGAATGTTGCCGTCCGGCAGGTAGCGGGCCAGGTCGCCCGTTTTGTAGAGCATCGGCGTGGGCTGGCCCGGCGCGCCGGCCAGAAAGGGATTGGGGACGAAGCGCTCGGCCGTCAGTCCCGGCCGGTTGAGGTAGCCCCGCGCCACCCCGTCGCCGCCAATGTACAGGTCGCCTGGCACGCCGATCGGGACCGGCTGTAGGGCCTGGTCCAGGACGTAGACCTGGGTGTTGGCAACCGGCCGGCCGATGGAGACCAGCCCACAGCCGGGCTGGACCTGGTAGAGTGTAGACCAGATGGTCGTCTCCGTTGGGCCATACATATTCCAGACGGCGGCGCCCCCGGCCAGGAGCCGGTCGGCCAGGTCGCGGGGCAGCGCCTCGCCGCCGCAGAGAATTTTGAGCCCCGGCTGGCCGTCCCAGCCCGCCTCCAGCAACATCCGCCAGGTGGCCGGCGTGGCCTGCATCACCGTTGCCCCCGAGGCCCTGATGAGCGCCTGTAACTGCGTCCCATCGACGGCCATCTCCCGGCTGGCAATGACCACCCGCGCCCCCACCGTCAGCGGCAAGAACAGCTCCAGCCCGGCGATGTCAAAGGATAGGGTCGTCACCGCCAACAGCACGTCTGCACTGGATAGTCCGGGCTGCCGGGCCATGCTGGCCAGAAAGTTAACGACAGCCCGGTGGGGAATTTGCACTCCCTTCGGCCGGCCGGTCGAGCCGGAAGTATAGATGACGTAAGCCAGGTTCTCTGGCTGGACGCCGCTCTTCAAGTTTGTAGCGCCCGCTCCAACGGGTGGCACATTCAAATGCGCCCTATAGAGTTCGTCCAGGTAAATGATCTCCGGCCGATGCTCACCCTCAGCCAACCACCCTTCCACGGCCGTCTCAGCCAGGCCACGGCTGGTGAGGAGAACTACCGGCCGGGCGTCGGCCAGCATCATAGCCAGCCGGGCCGGCGGGAAAGCGGGATCGAGGGGCACGTAAGCCCCACCGGCCTTTAGAATCCCTAACAGGCCAACCAGGATGCCGGCCGAGCGCTCCAGGGCAATGGCTACCAGCGACTCTGGCCCGACGCCCGCCTGCTGCAAAACCCGGGCCAGTTGGTTGGCCCGCCGGTTAAGCACGTCATAAGTCAGGTGAGTATCATCATAAGAGACGGCCACCGCGTCCGGCGTCCGTTCGGCCTGGGCTTCCACCAGTTGGTGGAGGCAGAGGTGGCGGGGGTAGTCGGCCGCCGTCTGGTTCCACGTCTCCAATAATTGCTGGCGCTCGGTTGGGGCCAGCAACGGTAAGGCCGCCACCGGCGTGTCCGGCATAACAGCAATGCCAGCTAACAGGCTCTCCAGATGGGCCAGCATTCGTTCCATCGTGGCCGGGTCAAAGAGATCGGCGTTATAGTGCAGCGTAGCGGCCAGGCCACCGTCCAGCTCGGCCATCATCAGCGTCAGGTCAAACTGGGCCGGCAACCCGTCGAGGGCCAGAGACTCGACGCTCAGTTCGCCCAGGGTTAGCCGCGCTCCGGGCAGCCCCAGGGCAAAGGCGCTCAACCCCTGCTCCTCCAACACCTGGGCTTTCTGCATGATGAACATCGTCTCAAACAGCGGCGGCCGGCTGGGGTCACGTTCAAAGGCCAGCCGCTCGGCCAGCAGCGGCAGCGGATATTCCTGGTGGGCAAACGCCTCCAGGACGGTCTGGCGAGCTTGCTTAAGGAAATCGCCGAAGGTCGGGTTGCCAGAAAAATCAGCCCGGATAGCCACCGGGTTAATAAAGTAGCCCATCAACCCGGCCAGCTCCGGCCGCTCCCGGCCGGCGACCACCGAGCCGACCAGCAACTCCTCCTGGCCGGTGTAGCGGTGCAACAGCGCCTGGAAGGCAGCCAACAAGGTCACGTACAGCGTGGCTCCGTGCGCCTGGCCGACCGCTTTCAACTGGTGGGCCAGCGCCGGGTTCAGGCGACGGCTGGCGAGCGCGCCCTTAAAGGTCTGGCCGGCTGGCCGCGGCCGGTCGGTAGGCAGATTTAACGCAGGCAGCTCGCCAGATAACTTCTTCAGCCAATAGGACCGTACCCGCTCCCCCTCAGGCCCATCCAGCAGCTCTTTTTGCCAGTAAACGTAGTCGCCGTACTGCAACTCTAATGGAGGCAGGGTCGCTTCCTCCATTCCTGTTTCGGCAGCATACAGTAAATGCAGTTCTTGAACGAGGAGCGACATAGACCAGAAATCGGTCACAATGTGATGGAGCGACAGCAGTAAAACGTGTTCTTCGGCCAACCGGGCTAACAGCACCAACCGTAGTAGCGGCCCCTGCTCTAGGTCAAACGACCGGTAGGCCTCCCCTTCCAGAAAGTGGCGCAGGGCTGTTTCGTCCCAGGTCGTGGCGTCCACCTCGTCCAGCGGCGCGGCCAGGTCCGGCCGGACCTGCTGCACCGGCTGCCCAGCCACTACGTGGAAAGTGGTCCGTAGCGCTGCGTGGCGCTCTACCAACCGCTGCCAGGCCCGGCGGAGAGCAGCCACATCCAGCCGCCCGTGCAGGCGCACCGCTCCAGCCACGTTAAAGGAGACGTCTTCGGGCAGCAACTGGTGCAGGAACCACATCGCCTGCTGGCCGTAAGAGAGCGGCGCCAGACCCCCGGCCGCCACCGGCCGGATGGCCGGCCCGGCCGTTTGCGGCGCAGCCAGGAGTTCCAACAACTGCCCGACCAGGGCGGTAATCGTCGGGCCTTGCAAGAAATTGACGACCGGCAAGGTAACGCCCAGGCTATTTTCCAGCGCGTTGCGTAGCTCGATGGCCATCAATGAATCCAGCCCCAGCGCATCTAACGGCTGGTCCAGGCCAACTTGAGCCGGCGGTAGCCCCAGGACCTGCGCCGCGCGCTGGCGAAGAAACGCTTCAATTTCCGGCCGGCCGGTTAGCCCGGTTGTGCCGGCCGGCTCTACCTCTGGCTGCCGCTCAATCATCGTGCCAGCCACCGCGCCGCGCCACACACGACCGCTGGCTTGCAACTGCCAGGCTTCCGCCCCGGCCTTCCAGGCAAAAATCTGGAAGGTCATGGCCTGGTCGCCGTCAAGGGCCAGGAGCGTCTGCCAGGTCACCGGGCCGCTTTCCAGTCGCATTTCGGCCACTGTCACCCCTTCCAACCGGTGCGGGCCTGGTCCAAAAAGCTCAAATGCCGCAGCCAGGGCCATCTCGCCAAAAGTCGTTGGCAGGTCTACCAGCCCGGCCGGGTCAAAACGGGCCTCAAAGATGGGCACAGCCGCCCGTAAGCGCTGGCCCAGCAACGGATGCAAATCGGCCGGCGCTTCTGGTTGTCTGGCGCTCAGGCCGGCCCGTCCTGGGCCGGCGTGGTGGCCGGGCGCAACCTCCAACCAATAACGTTCCCGTTCAAAGGGGTACGTCGGCAGAGTTACTTTCCGGCGGATATAATCCCGGTCAAAGCCAGTCCAGTCTACGGCCACGCCGGCAGTGTAGAGCGCCGCCAGGCTCTCCAACAGCACCGCCCAGTCGTCCTGCTTCTCTCGCAGCGAGGGCAGCCACAACATCGTCCCGGCCGCCTGGCCAGCGGGCAGGCAGCGGCGGCCCAGGCCCAGCAGGTGGGGTTGGGGGCCAATCTCCAGGAAAATGGCCAGCCCTTCGGCAAACAGCGCTTCCATGCCGGCGGCAAAGTGGACCGGCTGGCGAACGTGGGCCCGCCAGTAAGCGGCGTCAGGCGTTTCACCGGCCGCCCATAGCCGGCCGGTGAGGTTGGAGATGAGCGGCCGCTGCGGCGGCCGGAAAGCGATTTCGCGCGCCACCGCTTCAAATTCATCCAGCATTGGCTCCATCAGCGGCGAGTGGAAGGCGTGAGAGACGGTTAGCGGCCGGGCCTCAACACCATCGGCCGCCAGCCCGGCCAGCACAGCCCGTACGGCGGCGGCCTCGCCGGCCACAACGACGTTCTCCGGCCCATTCACGGCGGCAATGGAGAGTTGGCCGGCGTAGGAGACTATGGCCGCGGCCACCTGATCCTGCCCGGCAAAAACGGCCGCCATCTCTCCACCCGGCGGCAGGGTCTGCATTAGCCGGCCGCGGGCGGCAATCAGCTTCAGGCCGTCTTCCAGGCTAAACACGCCGGCCTGGCAAGCGGCGACGTACTCGCCGACGCTGTGACCCATAAGCACAGCCGGCTCAACGCCCCAGGAACGCCATAGCTCGGCCAGGGCGTACTCCAGGGCAAAGAGGGCCGGTTGGGTGTAGATTGTCTGGTCCAGGCTTGTCGTGCCTGCCTCAAAAAGAGCTGACAAAAGCGGCCGTTCCAGATAAGGCTGTAAAATCTCGGCGCAGCGGTCCAGGGCGGCGCGGAAAGTGGGCTGGGTTTCATACAGCCGGCGGCTCATGCCCGTGTATTGCGACCCCTGGCCGGTGAATAAAAAGGCTACCCGCCGATCTTTAGGAGTAACTCCTGGCCGAGGCGCAGCCAGGAAAGCAGCCAGTCGCTCTTGCAGCGCCTCGGCCGAACCGGCCGCCAGCGCCAGGCGGTGGTCAAAGTAGGTCCGGCCGGTATTGGCCGTGAAACACACATCGGCCAGGGCGAGTTCCGGCCGGTTGGCTTCGGCCAGATAGCGTTCATAACGCCGGGCCAGCGCCTGCAGCGCCTGGTCGCTCCGGGCCGAGAGGGCCAGCAGATGTAAAGGGCGTTCCAGGCCAGGCGCCGGCCGGCCGCCACCCGCCTGGGGCTGGAAATCAGAGACGACGATGTGGGCGTTGGTGCCGCCAAAGCCAAAGGAGCTGACCCCGGCCAGGCGCGGCGTGGCCCCAGCCGGCCAGGCGCAACGGCCGGTGGCGATAGCCAGCGGCGACCCATCCAGGGAAATGTACGGGTTTAATTCCCGGAAGTGCAGGTGCGGCGGGATCTCGCCGTGCTGCAAGGCCAGGACGACCTTGATCAGCCCGGCCACACCGGCCGCGGCCTCCAGGTGTCCGACGTTGGTCTTGACTGAACCGACGAGGCAGCTCTGGCCATCCGGCCGGCCATCCTCCAGAACGGCGCGCAATGACTGGATCTCGATGGGGTCGCCGAGGGGCGTTCCCGTGCCGTGGGCCTCTATATAACTGATGGCCGCTGGGTCAGCCTCGGCGTCGGCCAGGGCCTGGCGAATGACGGCCTGCTGAGCCGGCCCGTTGGGGGCAGTCAGGCCGTTGCTGCGGCCGTCCTGGTTGACGGCCGAGCCACGGAGCACGGCCAGGACGTTGTCGCCGTCGTGCAGCGCGTCGGACAGCCGCTTGAGAACCACCAGGCCGCAGCCTTCGCCGCGCACGTAACCGTCGGCCCGGGCGTCAAAGGTTTTGCACCGGCCGTCGGCGGCCATCATCCGCGCCTGGGAAAAGGTAATGGTCAATTCGGGAGCCAGCAGCAGATTGACCCCGCCAGCCAGGGCCAGGTCCGATTCGCCGTTACGCAGGCTCTGTATGGCCAGGTGCATGGCCACCAGGGACGAGGAACAGGCCGTGTCCACGGCCAGGCTGGGGCCGCGCAGGTCCAGCAGGTAAGAGAGGCGGTTGGCGGCAATACTGTGGGCGTTGCCCGTGCCGGCGTAAGCGTCAATCTGGCCGGGGTCGCTGAACTGCAAGCGAGAGTAGTCGTAGCTGCTGATGCCAACAAAGACGCCGGTGGCGCTTTCGGCCAGGTCGCCAGGGATCAGACCGGCGTTTTCCAGCGCTTCCCAGGCCACTTCCAGCAACAGCCGCTGCTGGGGGTCCATGCGGCTGGCCTCGCGGGGGGCAATGCCAAAAAAGCGGGGGTCAAAGTGGTCAATCTGGTCCAGGAAACCACCCCAACGGGTGTTCATTTTGCCCCGGACACCATCTTTGGCGGCGTAAAAGGCGTCCACGTCCCAACGGTCCGGCGGCACTTCGCGGATGGCGTCTACGCCGTCGTGCAGCAGTTGCCAGAAGGCGTCGGGGTCTGGCGCGCCGGGAAAACGGCAACCCAGGCCAATGACGGCGATGGGTTCGTGGGTGGAGACATGTCGGCCGGCCGGCTGTCTGCTGTCCGTCTCAGTGGGCGTTTCGTCCCCGGCCAGGTGGGCGGCCAGCTCGGCAATAGTCGGGTAATCCCAGGCCAGCGTCGGCGGCAGGCTGCGGCCGAGCCAGCTTTCCAGCTCCCCGGCCAGGCTGACGGCCTGGACCGAGTCCAGGCCATAGGCGGCAAAGGGCTGGCGAATGTCTATCCCGGCCGGCGAGAGGTTCACTCGCGTCGCCAGTTGTTCGACTAGCCAGGATTCGATTTTAGATTTTTGATTTTGGATTTTGGATTGACCGCCGATTATGAGCTTTTCAAGTGTCTCGCCGGTTTGGGCTGGTTGCGGCGCTGCTTCCTTCGGCTCGTCCAGGCGCCACTGGCCGATGATTTCGAGCGTGCCGTCAAGGAAGCAGAGCTTGCAAGCGTGACGCTTGATTTTGCCGCTGGAAGTCTTGGGGATGCTCAATGGTTTAATCAGCGTCAGGGCGTAAAGCTGTATTTCGTGCTGTTCGGCCAGGGCCTGGCGCACGGCCGCTGCCACTTCCCGGACGTCCACCTTGCGATGGCGGCGAGTGACTTCGTGAACGATGACCAGCCGCTCCTCGCCGTTCACTTCTACGGAGAAAGCCGCGCCCATATGCGGCTCCAGGGCCTCGTGGCTTTGCTCGGCCGCCAATTCCAGGTCCTGGGGGTAATGGTTGCGGCCGCGAATGATAATCAGGTCTTTTAGCCGGCCGGTCACGTACAGTTCGCCCTCGTGCAGGAAGCCCAGGTCGCCGGTACGCAAAAACGGTCCCTCGCCGCTGTCGGCCAGGTAAGCCTGGAAGGTGGCCGCCGTCTGCTCCGGCCGGCCCCAATACCCCTGGGCCACACTCGGCCCGGCCATCCAGATTTCGCCCACCTCGCCGGCCGCGCAGCGGCTCATCGTTTCCGGATTGGCAATGACGATTTGCTGATCCAGGAGGGCATGGCCGCAACTGACCATTTTCTGGGCGTCTTGCTCCGTTTCCCCAGCCGGAGTGGCCCGGTTCTGGCCCAGGGCGCTGGCCCGGATGGTGTAAATAGTTGGCTCGGCCGGGCCATCACCGCCGGAGACCAGCAAGCTGCCTTCCGCTAGACCATAGCAGGGGTAAAACGCGCGGGGGTTGAAGCCACAAGGGACAAAGGCCTCGGCAAATTGGACCAGCGTGCTTGGCCGGATCGGTTCAGCGCCACAAAAAGCGGTGTGCCAGCTACTCAGATCCAGGCCGGCGCGTTGTTCGGGGGTGATCTTCTCCACGCACAACTGGTAGGCGAAGTTGGGCGCGCCGCTGATCGCACCCTGGTAGCGGGTGATGGCCTCCAGCCAGCGGGCTGGGCGCTGTAAGAAAGCGGCCGGCGACATCAGTAAAGACGACCCGCCGACGTACATCGGCTCCAGGATGCCGCCGATCAGGCCCATATCGTGGTAGCTGGGCAACCAAAAGACCCCCAAGACCCCCTGGCTGGCAGTATCTATTTGGAAACCGTGGCGAATCACGGCCAGGTTGTGGATCAGGTTGCCGTGGCTCAGCATGACACCCTTGGGGGCGCTGGTCGAGCCGGAAGTATACTGCAGAAAGGCCAGGGTCTCGGGGATTACAGTTGGTTCCCGCCACTCTGCTTCCAGGCCGGCCGGGATTTCCTCGGTATCCAGCCAGCGTAGCGCGGCCAAGTCCGGGGCGTGTTCAAAGCGGCGCTCCAGGTTGTCCAGGATTTGGGTCGTCGTCAGGGCTACGGTCGCTTCGGCGTCGGCGACAATGCCCTGGATACGAGCTGAGGGCCGGTTGAGCCGGGGCGGGTAAGCGGGCACGGCCACCACCCCGGCGTACAGGCAGCCGAAAAAGGCGGCAATATAATCCAGCCCTGAGGGGTAGAGCAACAAGACCCGTTCCCCGACCGCACTCTTGCGCTGCAGCCAGGCAGCAATCGAGCGGGCCCGCTGGTCCAGTTCGGCGTAAGTCAGGCTGATCTCTTCGGTTTCACCATCAACCAGGAACGTATAAGCTAAATTGTCGGGCTGGCGCTGGGCGCGCCAGCGTAGGAGTTCAACAAGCGTCTCCGGCTGGAAGGAATCCACTACACGTGGGTTCAAAGCCATGATTAGTTTCCCTTAGGACCTGTCCAGAAATAACTTCCTAACTTTTGACGGAAAGCACGGCAAGTTATTTATGGACAATTACTCAATTACCAATAACTAATAACCAAGATCTATTAACCACAATGTCATTATCGCCGGACGCCCCCTGTGTTTGACGTAACCACTTATACCACAAAACAGTAAACTTTGATAAACTCTCTTGCGCGTACGCACCTCTTCCAGGTGTATCGTTTATAATCAACCACTAGATTCAAGTTACCCTTGGCGTCGGCCGGCGACTTTCTGTCGCGAATGGCTCAGGCTGGATCCAGAGATCGGCCTGAGCCATTCGTGACAGAAAGCTGGCTCCGGTTTGCCCACGTTAGGAGGATTGTGTGAGATCTGAAGTAAAAGCGAAGTTGGTCATTCAGGAAGGACCTTCGCCGGGCCAGGAATTTGAGCTGGCCGAAACCACAGTTATCATCGGCCGGGATCCTGAGGTAGACCTGGTGATTGCGTCCTCGGCCGTGTCACGCCGCCACGCGCGCGTCACCCGGCAGGATGGGTTATATTACCTGGAAGACCTGGGTAGTAGTAATGGGACTTTTCTAAATGAGCAGCGCCTGACCACCCGGGAAGTGCTTAGCTCCGGCGACCTGATCCGGCTCGGATTGGGCATTGTGCTGCGCTTTGAAGGGCCGGCGTCCGATGCGACCGCCATCTACGTCCCGGAGATGGATAAGGAGTTCGTGCCGCCAACAATGATTGAGGAGGCGCTCCCAACGGCTCTCCGGCCCCCGCCCCGCCCCCCGGCTCAGGCCGAGCCCCCGGAACTCATTGTCAGGATAGGCGGCGGCCCACCACAGACGTTTCGCCTGGAACGCCCCAGCCTGACAATCGGCCGGGCCGAAAGCAGCGACATCGTCCTGGACTCCCGAATTGTTTCCCGCCAGCACGCCCGGCTGGAGCGGGTTGGTAACGGCTACGAACTTGTGCCCTCGCCCACGGCGGGCAACCCGGTGCTGTTTGCCGACCAGCCCCTCAACGGCCCGCGCCGCCTGGAAAATGGCGACGAGCTGCGCATTGGCCAGCTTGATTCCGACGCCGTCGTCATTCTCACTTATCGTCTCCCGGCGGCGGCCGATGAGTCGGCCACGGCTATTGCCGCCCCGTCTGGCGCGCCCAGGACAGCCGTCGCGGCGCCGGCCGCACCCGCCATGGCCGCGCCACCGGTCGGCAGCCAGACGATGCTTGACCGCGATTTCGTCATGCCGGCGATGACGACCCCGCCCCACCTCGAAATAGCTATTGCCGGTAATCCGCTACTCACCTACACCCTGACCAAGGATCGCGTCACCATCGGCCGGGCCGAGGACAATGACATCGTCGTTAACTCCAAGATCGTTTCCCGCCACCACGCCCGGCTGGAGCGGGTGGGGGACGGTTACCAACTGGTGCCCTTCCCCGACGCCGGCAACCCCATTTACCACGAAGGCCGGCCGCTGAACTTCTCCCGTCGCCTGCAGCATGAAGATAAGTTCCGGATTGGCGGGGCGGACCCCGGCCTGCTGGTCACTATGACTTATCTCTCACCGAGCGAGGCGATAGCCGGCGCGCCGGCCGACCTGGTCAAGTTTGGCGAAAAGTCGGTGATTACCATCGGCCGGGACGCAACCAACGACGTGGTCCTGGACATCCCCGTCGTCTCCCGCTTCCACGCCCAGATCGAGCGGGTAGGCCAACGCTACCGCATCAGCGACCTGCGCAGCGCCAACGGCACTTTCGTCAACGACCAGCGCATTGAAGGAGACGTCTGGCTCAAGTCAGAGGACGCCATCCGTATTGGCCCTTACCGTTTTGTCATGGGCCAGGACCAACTGGCCCAATTCGACGAAACGGGCGGCCTGCGCGTGGAGTCCGTTGGTCTAAACAAGTGGGTGCGCAAGAACCTGAATATTTTGCAGAATATCTCGCTGGTTTTCCAGCCGCGTGAATTCATCGTCGTCGTCGGCCAGAGCGGCGGCGGCAAATCTACGCTGGTGGACGCTATCGCCGGTTACCGGCCGGCCACCCACGGCAAAGTCTACGTCAACAACGTAGACGTTTACAAAAACTTCGACGTTATTCGCAACGACATCGGCTACGTCCCCCAGAAAGACATCATCCACATGGAGTTGACCGTCTTCCAGGCCCTGGACTATGCCGCCCAATTGCGCATGCCCTCCGACACAACCAGGGCCGAGCGGCACAAGCGCATTGAAGAAGTGCTGGAAGACCTGGACCTCTCCCACCGCAAGGACGTGCAAATTAGCGGCCTGAGCGGCGGCCAGCAAAAACGCGTCTCCATCGGCGTGGAGTTGCTGACCAAGCCGGGACTCTTCTTCCTGGACGAGCCTACTTCCGGCCTGGACCCCGGCACAGAAACGGCGTTGATGCAATTGATGCGCCGGCTGGCCGACCAGGGCCGGACCATTGTTCTCATTACTCACGCCACCAAAAACGTCATGCTGGCCGATAAGGTCGTCTTCCTGGCCCGTGGTGGCCACCTGGCCTGGTTTGGCCCGCCGGACGAGGCCCTGCAATATTTTGACCAATACCGCTCCGAACGCGACCGCCGTGCCCGAGAAATAGAGTTTGACGAGATTTACGCTATCCTGGACGACCCCAGCAAAGGTAAGCCGGCCGATTGGGGCGAGCGGTTCCGCAGCCACCCGGCGTACCAGAAGTACGTGACCCAGCCGCTGGAAGAGGACGAAAAGGCCCAGCTTCAGGCGGTCGCGGCGGCCGCCCCGGCGCCCAAGCCCCGGCGCCGCCGGCAAGTGTCGTCGCTGCGCCAATTTCTCATCCTCTCGGCCCGCAACATCAAGATTCTCACCCGCGACCGCTTCAGCCTGGCCCTGATGCTGGCTGCCGCGCCGCTGGTTGCCTTGCTGCAAGTTCTCCTGGCGTTCGTCCTGGGCAGCAACCCCTTTGACTTTACCAGCGGCAACTTCCCGGTGGTGCTCATTATTCTCTTCTTGCCGACCGTTTATGGCGTGCTGGTTGGCGGCCTGGCCCAAATGCGCGAAATTGTCAAAGAACAGGATATTTACAGGCGGGAACGGCTGGTCAACCTGAAGATCCTGCCCTACATCATGTCCAAGATCTGGGTAGCCGGCCTGTTGGCTCTCTACCAGACCGCCTGCTACGTGGTCGTCCATTACCTGGCCTTTGACATGCCGGGGGGTTATCTAGAGTTTGGGCTGATGTACATTTCCCTGGTTCTGGCCACGATGGGCGGCATGATGTTAGGGTTGTTTTCCTCGGCCCTGGCCCCCAACGCCAACTCGGCCCCGCTCATCGTCATCCTGTTCATGGTGCCGCAAATCGTCCTTGGCGGGGCTCTGGTCCCAGTACCCAGCTTCGTCAGTGCCCCTATTTCCACCCGTTGGGCCTTCCAGGCTTTCATGGCTATCAGCGGCGCCGGCTCCGACGTGGGCAGGGACGCCTGCTGGCTACTACCCTCGGAACAACGTGAGGCCCTGGACCTGGATTACAAAAATGCGAACTGCAATTGTATGGGGCAAAATGCGCTCAACCCGGCCTCTTGCAATTTCCCCAGCGTGGGCCAGTTTGTTACGGCCGAGGTAAGCACGCCCCGGCCGGAAGAGCCGGCGAACACGTTGCCGCCTGAACCGGGTGATCCGCCCCAGGAACCGCCCCGGCCGGAGCTGCCACCCCAACCAACGCGCCCGGCCGACGATACCGACCAGGTGGCCGTGGCCGAGTACCTGGACGCCCTGGAAGTATGGGACGCCCAGGTCCAGCAAATTCAAGACGCCTACGACAACCAGTTGGCCCAATACCGGGCCGCCCTTGACGTCTATCAGGCCGAGGTAGCCGACTACCAGGCCCAGGTCCAGGCATACCAGGAAGCCCTGTTTGAATACCAGGCTGAGCTGGCCCAATGGGAAGGGGAGCAGCAAGCGGCCATTCAGGCCGCCGTCGTCCCGGCCGAGGCTATGATTCGTGGCTTCACTCGGGACTTTGGCTGGACGTTTGTGGACAAAACCAACCCCGTCGCCTATTGGGGCACACTGTTAACCACCTGGGTCGCTCAATTAGTGATTAGCTTCATCCTGTTCGTTAGCATTTTGATCCTGCAAAAACGGAAGGATGTGACCTAAGAGAGATTAGAGATCGGAGATTAGAGATTATGAGCAACCCCTGGTTGCCAATCTCCAATCTCTAATCTCCAATCTCCCAAATGGAGTTGTCTCAGCAATGAAACGTGCTTCGTTTCCCATCTTCTTCCTCGTTGGCCTGGCGGCCGTTACCCTGGCTTGCGGCGTGGGCTCAGGGGGTAGCCAGGCAGCGACTGTTACCGCCTTGAGCCAGTCCATCGCCGCCACCGAAACAGCCAGGGCACTGCCGACTAACACATCCGAAATCCCGCCAACCACAACCCCGACCCCAGGCGTGGCCGTAGCCACGGTGGCGGCCCAGGCGACGGAACAAAGCCAGGCTATTGAAGCGACCGAAGTGGCCCAGGCGACCACGGTCGCCGGCGACGTGGCCGCCACCGAAGCAGCCCTGGCCCCGATTAAAGCCGAGTTACCTGCTTATGGGGCAGATCCCAACCAGGGCCGGTTGGGCTGGATTCATCCCCCTGCGACTATCTTCACCGAGGGCTTCCAACAATATAACTATGCCGGCGAGTTCCTGTCCACGGTGGCCCGCGATTTTGTTCTGGCGGCCGACATTACCTGGAATACCCGTTTCGGCACGACCGGCTGCGGCTTTGTCATCCGCACCGATGGCAACGAAGAGGCGTTCAACCAATACATGGTTATTGCCACCCGTGGCGCCCAGGGGCACGTCGGTTTTATCATCATGCAAAATGGTGAAGTATTAGACGACGAAATTACCGACTTTTACGCCACCGGGATTGACCCGCTCTTCGAGTGGCAGAACGACACCACCAACCGCCTGGTGGTCGTCGGCCGGGGCAACACGTTTAGTATTTATACCAACGGCACCAAACTCGGCGACGTGACGCCTTCCGTGGCCTTTGACCGGGGCTTCATCGCCTTCGTCGCCCTCAACGAATCAGGCGACACCACCTGCCAGTATAATAACGCCTGGTTGTGGCTATTAAATTAGGAGATTGGAGATTGGAGACTGGAGATTGGCAACAAACGTTGCTCGTAATCTCCAATCTCTAATCTCTTCTAACTTACTGGAGAACACCCATGAGTCAACCCACCTGGATCGGCCAGACGTTGGGAGGCCGGTATCAAATCACGGAATTACTGGGCCAGGGCGGCATGTCGGCCGTCTACAAGGCCACCGACCCCAACCTGCGCCGCGTCGTAGCCATCAAGCTGATACACGCCCACCTGTCTAGCGACCCGGAATTCGTCCGCCGCTTTGAAGAAGAAGCGGCGGCCGTGGCCAAGTTGCGCCACCCCAACATCATCCAAGTCTACGACTTCAACCACGATGGCCCCCTCTACTTTATCGTCTTTGAATTTGTACCTGGCGAAACCCTGCAAAGCCGATTGAAGCGCCTGAACGACGACAACCGCTTCATGCCGGTCAAAGACGCCGTCGGCCTTGGCATCAACGTTAGCGAGGCCCTGGATTACGCCCACAGTCGGGGCTTGATTCACCGGGACATTAAGCCGGCCAACGTCATGCTGGACGTACACGGCCAGGCTATCCTGATGGACTTTGGCATCGTCAAGATCATGGGCGGCGACTCGCACACGGCTACCGGGGCTGTCCTGGGCACGGCCCGCTACATGTCGCCGGAGCAAATTAAGGGCCAACAGGTAGACGCCCGGAGCGACATTTACTCGATGGGCGTTATGCTGTTCGAGGCGCTGGGCGGCCGGCCGCCGTTTAAAGCCGATTCGGCCATGACGCTAATGATGATGCACGTCAACGACCCGGTGCCGGACCTGCGCCAGCTCCGGCCGGACATTCCGTTGGACGTGGTTGCCGTCGTCAACAAGGCGCTGGCCAAGGAGCGCAGCGACCGTTACCAGACGGCGGCAGAGATGGCCGCCGCCCTGCGCGCCGCGCGCCTGGAGCTGCCGCCGGCCGAGGCGACCATACTGGAAATGCCAGCCACCGCCCGCACGCCGGAAAAAACGACTATTCTGCCGCCGCCTCCCCCGCCGACCAGAGTCCCGGCAGCCGAGGCTGCCCGCCCGCCCACCGGGAGCCAGCCAACTGCGCCGCCCTTTACGGGTGGTGCGCCTACCGGGACTGCTATGGGGGCCGGCCGGCCGGAGGTTGTGCCGGTGTCCGCCCCGGCCAGCCGGCCGGCCGCCGGGGGCCGCTCGCGCAATTTGCTCCTCATTGGAGGCGGGGCTGTGCTGTTGCTCCTGCTGTTGTGCGTGATTATTGGTGGCGCTTTGCTGGCCAACGGTAGCCTATTTGGCGGTGATGGAACGGAAGAAACGCCCATAGCCGGGGCTAATGGCACGGCTGACGTTCAGGCGACAACCGCATTTCTGGAAACTCAGGCCGCTCAGGCTGTAGGCGAAGGCCGTACGGCCGTGGCCACCCCCACCATCCAGCCCATTGCCACGACTCAGCCCACGGCCACCAGCACGCCCCGGCCGACCAACACCGCCCCACCCTCGCCCACGCCCCGGCCGACTAACACCCCCACACCCACCAACCCGGCCGGCCCCTTTGTGCGCATTACCAACATTACCCTGGACGGCAGCAACTACGTCGTGACCTATGAGACCTTTGGCTACAATCCAGTCCTGCCAGGCATGCATATCCACTTTTTCTTCAACACCATCCCCCCGGAAAACGCCGGCGTTGGTCCCACCCAGGAAACGTGGTTCGTCTACGGCGGCCCTAACCCGTTCACCGGCTATACCGTCAACGACCGGCCGGCCGCAGCCACCCAGATGTGTTCCCTGGTAGCCAACACCGATCACACGATCCAGTTGGAGACCGGCAACTGCGTTGATCTACCGGGTTAGGGAGGTACTGATACTGGCCGTTGCCAGTATCAGTCATTACTTCCCTAATCCGGGATGGATGGGAGGCCTGGAATGGTTGGAATAAAGGGGAGTGTGGGGAAGCCAGGGATGGACGGAATGGGCGGGATAGTCGGCACGAAGGTGGCAATGGAGGAGGGAATGACCAGCGGAGTAGCCGTGGCGACAATCTGCTGCCTGGTAGATGTTGGCGTGCCCGTTACGGTTGCCGTGGCCGTCGCCGTGGCTGTCGCCGTAGTCGTAGCCGTGTCGCCTGGGGTGGGGGTTACCGTCTGAACAGGCGCCGGCTCGACCGTGCCGGCCGTGGCGGTGGCCGTCGCCGTGGCGGTAGCCGTGTTTTCCACCGGCGGCAGTGTGGGAACAGGGGTCGGCGACCCGGTGCCGCAGGCCAGACCGGCCAGAGCTAAAATCAGCAGGAAAAAAAGAAAGTATCTCACGCTCATCTCCTGTTTACAGTTACCGAAGATCGGTTGCAAACCATACACAGGCTACTCGATTTTTAAGAAACGGCCTGTAAAGTTGTCACACTGGGACGGTCAACTTGTTAACAGTGATGGTTTGCGACTCAGGGTATCATCCCAATGGCAGGCAAATTTGTCAAATGCGCTGGTTATGTTTAGCAACCGGCGCCGGCTGCCTTGCCCATTCGGCTCATATCAGTACAATTCAACCTCATGATTCCAGAGAAGATCGGCCGTTACATCATTGAAGGTGAACTCGGCCGGGGCGGTATGGCCGTCGTCTACCTGGCCCGCGATCCGCTCGTCGGCCGCAAGGTGGCAGTTAAGGTCTTGCCCCGGCAATTTACCTTCGACCCTCAATTCCGGGCGCGCTTCCAACGAGAAGCCCAGGTGATCGCTTCCCTGGACCACCCGGCGATTGTGCCCGTTTACGATTTTGGCGAACACGAAGAACAACCTTACATCGTCATGCGCTTTATGGGCGGTGGCTCCCTGGCCGACCGTTTGAAGAGCCAGGGGCCGCTGCCCGTCGTCGAGGCTGGCCGCATCCTGCAGCGCATCGGCTCAGCCCTGGACGAAGCTCACCAGAAAGGGATCGTCCACCGCGATTTGAAACCCGGCAACATCCTCTTCGACGACCGGAGCGACGCTTTCGTCGGCGACTTCGGCATCGTCAAGATGTCGGAGGCCACCGTCCAATACACCGGCAATGCCATTATCGGCACGCCTGGTTATATGAGCCCCGAACAGGCCCGGGGAGACCACGAAATTGACGGCCGGAGCGACGTCTACTCCCTGGGAGCTATTGCCTACGAGATGTTGACCGGCCGGCTACCGTACGAGTCGGACACGCCAATGGGCATGGTCATGAAGCACATCCTTGAGCCTGTGCCCAACGTGCTGGAAGCTAGGCCGGATTTGCCGCCTCGTTCGGCGGCAGTGGTCTCCCAGGCTATGGCCAAGAACCCGGATGAGCGCTTCCAGACGGCCAGCGGGCTGGCCAAGGCCCTGATCAGTGCAACGGCCGACCCGACGAGGGTGCCCACACACGACGCTACTGTCATTGAAACAGATCTGCCGATCAGCGGCTCACCGCTGCCAGGCACAGTGATTGAATCGCCGGTCGCTCCGCCCCGGCCCAAGACCGTGCCACCCACCGGGCGACCAACGCCCCCACCGGTAGAGACGCCCCAACCTGAGCCGGCCGCCAAAAGGCGTGGCGTGCCCGGCTGGATGTGGGCCGTGGGTTGCCTGGGCGTCCTGGTTTGTGGTGGGGTTGTCATTAGCCTGGGTGGCCTGGGGGCGCTGGGGGCGCTCCTGAGCAACGCGACGCCTACTTCCCAGGTTCAAAATACACCGACGAGTGAGGCAACCCAGGTCGTCGCCGGGCTGACACCGAGCGCCACTTCCCCCATTGATGCCTCTCCCACCGCCACCTCGCCGGCGGCCACCTCGACCACAGCCGCCGGGCCGGAGTTCCCCACTGTGCTTGGCCCGGTCGCCTTTGGCCAGCCCGTTCAGGGCAATGTCAGCAGCGGCAGCCAGGCGGCCTGGAGCTTTGTTGGCACGCCGAGCGACCTGGTGGACATCACCGTCGTGCCCATCAGCAGCGGTTTTGACCTGGTGGTGGACGTGCTGGATGAGTCTGGCGCTTCCATCCTGGACGGTGGCCCGGTGGATAATTCCTTTAGCACGGAACAGATCTTGAACCTGGCCATCCCCGCCCAGGGGACCTATTACGTGGCTGTCGAAGGCTACGCCGACACCGGCGGCGATTTTGAACTGCGCGTTGACGCCGGCGGCCAGACCACGCAAGGGGCCGGCAGCCAACTGGTGGCTTCGGCCGACTTGCCTAGCGGCGAGGGCCATAATTTCCCGTTCAACGCCGCCAACAGTGGATCCAGAGTAACAGCCCTGGTAACTTCTCAAGACACCAGCCTGGACGTGGTACTGGGTATTTACGACGACGATAGCGACCAATTGATAGAGGAAGTAGACATTTCCTTCACGGAGGAGGAGTTGGATTTTGCCGTCCCCGCGGCCGGCAATTACTACTTCCGCGTCACCGGCTTTGGCAGCAGCAGTGGCCGCTATACCATCACCATTAACGCTCCACCAGACATAACCCTTGTCCTGGCCTCCGGCGACGTGATTGATGGCCGCTTTGACGCGACCGGCCAGATAGATTATTACTACCGGGCTGAGGCTGGCGAAACCCTGGTTATATCGGCCGACCCTGAAGACGCGCTGGATATTCTGATTGAAGTGTATGACGCCGACGATCTGCTGAATACCCTGGTGGCGGCCGACGTCGGCCTGTCGGGCGATGCGGAAGAGCTGACCTACAGCTTCCCAACCGACGATCTGTACGTTATTCGGGTGCGTGGCTTTGCCGGGGCGACCGGCAACTTTATTTTCACGATAGAATGAGTCCTGACCAGATTGGCCGGTACAAAGTCGAGCGGCTGCTGGGGCGCGGCGGGATGGCCGTTGTCTACCTCGGCCGGGACCCCTACGTCAAGCGCCAGGTGGCCATTAAGGTTCTGCCGGTCCAATTCACGGACACGCCAGAATTGCGGGCCCGCTTCCAGCGGGAGGCGGAAATTATTGCCGCCCTTGAGCATCCGGCCATCGTCCCCATTTACGATTATGGCGAGCACGCCGGCCAGCCTTTTATTGTTATGCGTTATATGCCCGGCGGTTCACTGGCCGACCGGCTGCACCAGGGACCGCTCCCTGTTGGTGAGGCAGCGACGATTCTGCAGCGCCTGGGCGGCGCTTTGGATCGGGCCCACGCCCAGGGCATCATCCACCGTGACCTCAAGCCAGGCAACATCCTCTTTGACCAGTACGGCGACGCCTACCTGTCCGACTTTGGCATTGCCCGGCTGGCCGAAGCCACCGTGTCCCTGACCGGCGGCGGCGTGATTGGCACGCCGGCCTATATGAGCCCGGAACAGGTCTACGGCGACCGGCCGCTTGACGGCCGGAGCGACATCTACGCCCTGGGGGTCATCCTTTTTGAAATGCTCACCGGCGAAGTGCCTTACCAGGCCGACACGCCGGCCAAGCTAATGCTCAAGCACATCCTGGAGCCGGTGCCGCGCATTCGCGTCGTCAAGCCGGAGTTGCCCGACGACTGCGAAGCGATGATCGAAAAGGCCCTGGCCAAAGAGCCAGAGCTGCGGTACCCCACCGCTACGGCCATGGCCCAGGAACTCATTACCCAGGCCTCGCCAACCAGGCCCAGCGCGCCTCCACCGCCGGCCCCGCCACCCCCAGTAGCCAGCCTGGCCACCCCCACCGAACCGACTGAGTCACTAACGGCCGTCATGCCTCCCGAAGTCACGGCCGGAGCTGAAGAAGCAAAACCGGATACCGTACTGGCAACCCCGGCCGAGATGGCTGCCCCGGCAGTCGCTGCTGCGGCCGCCGCCACTCCTGGCGAAGCCGGCCCCCAAGTGAGCCGCAGGCGGAGTATCCCCGTTTGGGGCTGGGGCTGGGTAGTGGTCGGGCTGTTTGCCTTTGTCCTTTGTGGCGGCGCGTCCCTCCTGGGCAGCCGCCTGCTTATGGGCGGAGCGGCCGCGGTGGCCGAGGCGACGAGAGAAGCAACCGCCGAAGAAGTGGCTGCGGCGTTGACCGAGCCATCCACCGAGGGAGGGGGTGTTATAGCTCCTACGGAGGAAGCTGTAGCCGGCGAAGAAGCGGCCGATGGTGCCGGCCAGTATGAAGAAGGAGCCTGGCTGGGCCGCGGCCTGGTCACCCAACTGGCCGTAAGTCCGGATGGCAACACCATAGCCGCCGCCGGCAGCGTGGGTATCTGGCTTTACGACCCGGCCACGCTGGAGCCTTACCAACTGTTGGTTGGCCACGAAGGCCTGGTCACCTCTGTCTCCTGGTCGCCGGACGGCAGCCAGCTCGCTTCAGGAGGCTACGACAACTACGTGAAAATATGGGATGTGGCCAGCGGGCAGTACGTCGAGGCCTTTGACGCCCATAGCCTTGTCTACAGCGTGGCCTGGTCGCCCGACGGCCAATACATCGCCGCCGGTGGCTATGAAGGTTTTGCCCAGGTTTGGAGTGCGGCCGATGGCCTGGAAGTGGCCACCCTGGAAGGACACGAAGGACCTATTCGTTCCGTCGCCTGGTCACCGGATAGCACCTGGCTGGCTTCGGCCGGCGAAGATGGCAGCATCCGGTTGTGGCATCCGCTCAGTGGCGAGGAAATTTACAGTATTCAGGAACATGAAGGGTTGGTCGAGAGTATCGCCTGGTCACTTGATGGGGCACTGCTCTATTCGGCCAGTGACGACGACACGGTGCGGGTGTGGGACACGGTTAGCGGCGAGGAAATCAACGAATGGCAGGCCCACGACTACGGCCTCATCGGGCTGGCCCTCTCGCCGGATGGTTCCCAACTGGCCACCACTGGCGGCGACGGCCTGGTGCAGGTCTGGGACGTGGCCAGCGGCGAAGCGCTGCACACCTGGGCTGATTACAGCGCGCCCATCAGCGTTGCCTGGCTTTCCGACAGCGCCCTGGTGATCACTTTCAGCGATCATGCCATTCGTATCTGGGACGTGGCCGCAGAAAGCGAGGTGCTGTCCAGCCAGGAACACACCGGCCAGGTGACCGGGCTGGCCTGGTCGCCGGACGGGCAATTCATTGCTTCAGGGCACGGCGATGGCCTCATCCGCGTCTGGAACGCCACTGACCATTCGGTGGTATCTGTCTTGCCGCTGTTCGGCAGCGCTCGCCAGGGGCTGGCCTGGTCGCCAGAGGGCCAATACCTGGCCGGGACGTACGGCGGCAGCGTCATTGTCTGGGACCCGTTCAGCGGCGAAGAGATCATCAGCCTGGGTGGCCTGGAATCGTACCTGAACAGCGTGGCCTGGTCGCCGGATAGCAGCCTGGTGGCTGCGGCCGGGTGGGACGACTACGTTCATGTTTGGCACCTGGACGGCGGCGGGGAGCACCTCGCCCTGGAGGGTACGCTGGGCTATACCGTGGCCTGGTCGCCGAATGGAGAATGGCTGACCACCACCAACGAAGAAAACGCGATCATCGTTTGGGACGTGGCCAGCGGTGAAGAAATTGCTTACCTGGAGGGCCATGAGAATTCCGTGGTCCAGTTGGCCTGGTCGCCAGACGGCGCGCTGCTGGCTTCGGCCAGTAACGACGGCCGGACCCGTCTATGGGATACAACCGATTGGGTGGAAGTCGCCGCTCTGGGGGATGGCAGCTCGTCTATGGAAAGCGTGGCCTGGTCGCCAGACGGCGCGTTGCTGGCCACCGGTTATTGGAGCGGTTACGTGGTCGTTTGGGATCCTGGTACCGGGGAAGCCCTGGCTACTCTAATCGCCCACCAGGGCCCGGTCTTCAACTTGGCCTGGTCACCGGACGGCGCGCTGCTGGCCACCAGCAGCGAAGATGGTACAGTGCGGTTTTGGGGGCCACCTTAATGAACGGAGCCTCAGAAGGGCCGCCTTCTCCTCGGCCGACAGCTTGACTTCAGCGCCTTTGGGTCTCCTCCAACTGCTCAATCGAATTGGCCCTATTACCTCCTCACCAGGGGCAGATAGAGCGTCCATATTACCACTTCCACCGCTCCGACGTCGCAGACGGCCGTGCCGTCGCCGTCGCCATCTTGCGGCCGCAGGACGCCACGCTGGTCGGTGGCCGGGCAGCCGGTGGGATGGCCCAGGTCAATGGCCGGGCTGCCCTCCGCGGGCAGGTGCGTCCACGTCGGCCCGCCGTTGTTGGCCAGCGCCCCCAGCAGCGGAGCGGTATTGGGCTGGTCGCCCGGTCCGGTCAGGTTGCACGTCCCATCGCTGGCGATGTTGTAGCCTAGCGAGAGATTGGCTTCCCCGGCGCAATTGTCGCTCCCCGCACTGCTGGCGATGATGGTGCTCTGGACCTGGGTCTGGGCGATGTCAATTTCGCTGTAGATGCTGCCGCCCTCGTAGACGACCGAGTTGGCGCGCAGGGTGCTGTTGGTCAGCGCCAGCGAGCCGCCGTTGTAGATGCCGCCGCCGTAACTGGCCGAGTTGCCGCTGAAGGTGCTGTTCACCACCAGGCTGCTGCCGATGACGTTGTTGAGCCCACCGCCATTGAGTTCAGCCGCGTTGCCGCGCAGGGTGCTGCTGGTCAGCACCAGCGTGCCAGAGTTGTAGATCCCGCTGCCATCTTCAGCCAGGTTGTCGCGGAGAGTGCTGTTGGTCACGGTTAGCGAGCCAGCCTGGTTGTAGACCCCGCCGCCCACGGATTGCGCCGAGTTGGTGCTGAGCGTGCTGTTAGTTACCGCGAACGAGCTAGTATTTTGATAAGTGTCTTGATATATCCCGCCGCCGCTGTTTGCGGCCGAGTTACCGCTGAGGGTGCTGTTGGTCACCGTTACCGAGCCATCAAAGTTGAAGACCCCGCCGCCCCAGCCGGCCGAATTGCCACTGAGGATGCTGTTGGTCACGGTTAGCGGGCCAAGCTGGTTGTTGATCCCACCACCAAGATTGGTGGCGGCATTGTTGGCAGTGATGATACTGTTGGCCACTGTCAGCGAGCCATTTAGGCTGAATATCCCGCCGCTGCTGTTTGCGGCCGAGTTACCACTGAGGGTGCTGTTGGTCACCGTGACCGGGCAATGATGGTTGTATATCCCGCCGCCGTGGTTGGCCGAGTTGGCGCTGAGGGTGCTGTTGGTCACCGTGACCGAGCCTAAAGTGGTTCTTATCCCGCCGCCGTGTTGGCCGGCCGAGTTGCCGCTGAGGGTGCTGTTGGTCACGGTTAGCGTGCCACCGTTCTCGATCCCGGCGCCGAAGTCGGCCGAGTTGTTGCTGACGGTGCTATTGATGACGGTCAGCGGGCCAGCCAGGTTGTGGATCCCGCCGCCGTATGTGGCCGAGTTGGCGCTGACGGTGCTGTCAGTCAAAGTCAACGTGCCGTCACCTTTGTAGATGCCGCCGCCAAAAGCCACGCCGCCACCGCCTGTTATGGTCATATCGGCTAAGGTGATGTCCCAGCCGCCGGCTTGGATAGAGAAGACCGAGCCGGCGCCATCACCATCCACGATAGTGTTGCCGGCACCTTGCCCCTGGACCGTCATGGTGCGGCTGATGACCACGTTCGCAATGAAAATGCCGGTGGCCACATTGACCACGTCGCAGGCCGGGTCGTCCACCGCGCTCTGGATGGTCGGGTAGTCGCCGCTGGGTACATTACAGGTGGTGGTAGGGGCTGACCAACCGGCCGTCCATCCCACGGCGACGGCCAGGGCCAGCAGAGCGATGACAACAGGCAGTAAGCGCTTTTTCCAGTACATTTCGGCCTCCTTTGCCCCACACGCCATACGCCGAAAACTCTGTCTACTATCATAGCATACAGATAGACATCAGTCAGCAAAATTAGAGGCGTTGCCTTACAAATCGGCCGCCCACTCCTCCCCTTAGTTCCGTTCTTCCCAGGCCGTCGCCTCGTCCAGGGCCGCCTTGTCCTCGGCCGACAACTTGACCTCAGCGCCCTTCATTGTCTCTTCCAACTGCTCAATCGAATTGGCCCCGATAATGGCTGAGTCTACTGCCGGGTTGGCCAGCGCCCAGGCAATGGCCGTCTGGGCAATGGTGGCCCCGTGCGGCCGGCCGATTTCCTCCAGCCTATCCAGGGCGGCAAAGCCACGCTCATTCATGTAACGCCGCTGTACGCCGCTGGCCCTGTCAGACTGGGGCAGGTTCGCCCCGCGCCGGTATTTACCGGTGAGAAAACCTCCCCCCAGCGGGCTGTAGGGAATGACGCCAATGCCCTGGTCCAGGCACAGTTCTTGTAGCTCCAGCTCAAATTCAGCCCGGTGGACGTAGTTGTAGTGCGGCTGAAGGCTATCAAAGCGGCTGAAGCCACGCACGTCGCTGATCCACAACGACTTGGTCAACAACCAGGCTGGGTAATTGGAGCAGCCAATGTAGCGGACCATGCCGGCCCGTACCAGGTCGTCCAGCGCCTGGAGCGTTTCCTCCAGCGGCGTCTCCTCGTCCGGGTGGTGGACCTGGTACAGGTCAATGAAGTCGGTCTGCAGCCGTTCCAGGCTGTCTTCCACGGCGTTGAGAATATGCTGCCGGGAAAGTCCCTGGTCGTTAGGGCCTGGCCCCATCCGGCCGCGCACCTTGGTAGCGATTATGATGTCCTGGCGGCGCACGCCACTCTCGGCCAGCCAGTTGCCGATAATCGTCTCGCTCTCCCCGCCCTTGTTATCTCCGTGCCAGGAGGAATAAACGTCGGCTGTGTCAAAGAAGTTGCAGCCCAATTCCATGGCCCTGGTCATGATCTGGTGCGACGTGGCTTCATCGGCCGTCCAGCCGAACTGCATCGTCCCCAGGCAAATCGTCGAAACTTTCAGGCCAGTGCGGCCCAGGCGTCTATACTCCATCGTCTGCTCCTTCAGAAATCGCGAATCGCGCGAATTTCCGAATGACGCGAATGACTTCTTCTAAAAATTCGCGCCATTCGCCCATTCGCGGTATTCGCGTTTTTAAGATGCAATACTCAAGTTCCGCCCTGGGCGGCCGGGGGGGCCGGGGTTGGCGTGGGCGTCACGCCTTCCAATTCCGGGGCGGTCTCTGCCTCCTGGCTTTCTGAAAACGGGTCGTTGGGGTCAATCAGTCCCTGGTCTACCAGCGCGTCTCCCAGGTAGGGGTCGTCAAAGTTAAAGTAGTTGTAGACCGCGCGGGCTATTTCCCGCAAAATTGGAAAGCTGACGTCGGCCAGCAGCCATTCGCCAGGCTGATTCAAATACTCGACGATGACGAAGTCGCCACCCGGCGAGAAGACAATGCCGGCGTCGGCATGCGTGCCCAGGGCCCAGCCGTGCTTGTGGGATACGGGCGTGCCCGCCGGCACGCCATAGCGAATCAGGTTGCCCTCTTCGTTGAGGACCATCAGGTCAATGATGGCCTGGCACTCCTGGGGGGTAATCTGGCCAGGGTAGACCGCCAGCAGCGCCCCACCACCCTGGGCGCAGTAGTATATCATGGAGAGGAGCGTGCCAATGTCCTCGGCCGTAGACTGCATGGTCGGGTCGGGCTGCGTGGTAATATCGGTGCGCGAGTTGGCCGGGGTGACGTACGTCGTCTGGCGGTAAGCCGGCGGCGTGGCGTCGTAGGGCACGGCAATAAAGGTGTTGACCAGCCCCAGGTGGCGCATAGACTCTGTCAGAATGTCCGCCCCCCGGTAGGTATTATCCTCGCCGGCCACTACGTGCAGCAACAGGTTGGCGGCGTAATTGCTGGAACGGGTGGCCGTATCCAGGAACAGTTGTTGCTGGAATTCGTCGGACGGCCTGTCCAGCGCCCGGTAAGCCTCGATAAAAATGGCAATCTTTAAAATGCTCAACCCGGAGAGGGCCACGTCACTGTTAATGCCGAACTCCTCGCCGGTCTGCAAGTCCATGACAAAAATGCTGCCCATCCCGTTAAACGATTGTAGTTTGCTATTAATGACTTCGGCCAGGAGGTCCAGCGACAATTCCGGCTCTTCTTGCTCCACGACGACCAGGTAGGCCGAACGGTTTTCCAGGCTGTACAACGCCTCGGCCACGGCCGGCAGGCTGGCCTCTACGTCGGTGACAAAACCCGGCTGGCCGTGCTGGAACGTCTCGGCCGTGGCCAGCATTTGCGGTGGCCGGGCCGGTTCGTCCAGGTAACCGGCAATCGTCTGCACCATGCTCCGCAGGCCGCCGGCGTCGTGGATGGCCAGTAAATCCACGGTGATCGGTTGGAGCGGCCGTTCCAGAACAAAGCCGGCAAAACGGGTGCGCTCGTCCTGGCCGGCCATTTGTTGCTGCGCCTGCTGCAACATACCGTTCAGGTCCAGGGTAAAACCCACGTCTTGCGGCTGGATTTCCACCCGTTCCTGGCGATGGTAAATGCTAATCGGCCGGGCATAACGCTCCTGCACCCGCGCGCCGGCCTCTTCCAGCGCCAGGCCAGAAACGTCCACCCCGGCTATCGTCGTCCCGGCCGGCAGCAAATGGCGCACCTGGCGGTATTGCAGGTAACGAAAACCAATATAGCCGGAACCGGCCACCAGGATGAGTAATAGAAGGAATTTGCGTATGCTTGCCAGCATCTGGTTCAAGTAATTGGGTAATTGTGTAATTGGGTACTTACCCAATTACTTAATTACTTAATTACCCCCTAATTCGACCGCGTGCCGTTCAGATAGGGCGCGTCGAAGTTAAAGTAATTGTAAGTCGCCTGGGCAATATCAGCCAGCAACGGGGAGCTAATCTCCCACTCCAGCCACTCGTCCTTGTACATCACCATCACCAGCACGTAATTGCCGGCCGGTGAAAAGACGATGCCGGCGTCGCCGTGGGTGTCGCCAATCCAGCCATGGCGGTGGGCCACCGGCGTATCGGGCGGCACGCCTTCTTCAATCAGGCTGCCAATGTGGTTCAGCTTCATAAACTCCAATAACTGTTGGCACTCTTCCTGGGCCACCTGGTCACGATAGGCGGCCACCAACGCACCGCCATTTTGCTCGGCGCAGTAATAGATCATGGCCAGCAGCGTGCCCATGTCCTCGGCCGTCGTTTGCATGGCCGGGTCTGGCTCGGTGGGCGACTCCTCACGCGAGTTGGCCTCCGTCTCGTAAGTAGCCCGGCCCGGCCGGGGTGATTCTTCGTAGGGGACAGCGATGAAGGTGTTGGCCAGGCCCAGCCGGCGCATAGACTCGGTGACAATGTCTGCCCCCAGGTAAGGGTCATCCTGCCCGGCGACAATGTTCAGCAAGAGATTGGCGCTGAGGTCGCCGGCCTGGACCACCAACGTTTCCGAAATCAGCCGGCTCTGTTCCGGCGTCAACGGCCCATCCAGGATACGGAACATCTCCAGGGCAATCGGCACCTTGACGATGCTCATCCCGGACATGGCCACATCGGCATTAATGGCCACTTCCTCGCCACTCTCCAGGTCCATGATAAAAATGCTGGCCACCCCTTCAAAATCTTCCAGGTGATTGACGATCAGGCGGGCCAGCAAGTCTATGTCCGGCCGGCGGGCGTCTACCGGCTTTAACACCAGGTGCGCCTCGCGGTCGGTGGCCCGGTATAGGGCGGCCTGCACGTCTGGTAGACTGGCGTCAATATCCGTAATAACGCCAGTCTCGCCATATTGGAAGCTCAACGTCGTGGGCACCGGCTGAGGCGGCTGGGCCGGTTTGTCGTACACGGTAGCAATTTGCTCCAGGACGCGACGGAGCGCCTCGGGGTTATTGGTCGCAGATAATTCTACTTGCTCCACTTCCACCGGCCGGCCCCACAGGAAGCCCCAGAAGCCGGCCCAAAAATCTTGCTGCTGGCGCTGGAAATCAGCCTGGCTCAACATCGTCTCCAGGTCCAGGGTAAACTCGGCGTCGGTCGGGTTAACGGCTACCGCCTCGCTGGCGTGATAGATAATAATGTCGGCCGCCAGATAGCGCGCATTCAGTTGTTCGGCCGCCTGTTCGCGGGTCATGCCGCCCACCGGTACCCCGGCAATGGTCAGGCCGGCCGGGTAAAAGCGCCGAAAGCTGCCATACTGGTACAGCTTAAAGAGCAGGAAAAGCACCGCAGCCACCATTACGGTGACGACCAGCCATTGCCCCAGGCCAGGCGATGATGAACTCCTATTCATAAACCATTTCTCCAGGTGCGGCCGCGACCAGGCTCGCCAGCCAGAGGCGATGACAACGGGTGGCTCTCTGAATGGCTTCAGAGACAAAAGGCAGCAATGGCCCCGGCAAAGCGTCTGGCTGGAACCAGCCGGCTTCGATAATTTCCCCGCTGAGCGAGAGAGGGCCTGGCCGGATTTGGGCGATATAAGCAATACCCACATGGGAGGGGTGGCGTTCGCGGGCCAGGTGGACCACTGGCCCCAGCCGGGCGGTCAGGCCGGTTTCTTCCTTCAACTCTCGCAGGGCGCAATCGGCCGGATCTTCCTGGCGGTCGAGCCAGCCGCCGGGCACGCCCCAGGGAGCCAGAGGATGGAAAACGTGACGCAACATCAAGATTTGTCCACCCTCATTAAACCCGATCACGGCAACACCCATTGGATGCCGGGCCACGACGAGGCGAATCGCCAGTCCCATCAGCCGCCGCACCAGCGGCACCTGCACCAGGCGAGCAGTTGTTTCTTTCCACGGCCGCGATAAATTAGCCATTGGCAACAGATCAATCGGTAAGTATAGCACAAGAAGCCGCTAGTCTATAACCGGCCGGCAGCCTCCGGTAGTCCGGGCCATCCCTTCTCAGGTGTCTCTCATCTTCGGCGCGCAACTTTCTCCGGGACAGACGCGTATAGGCAAGTGGCAAGTATGCAAGTAGCAAACAAGCCCAATGACTTGCAAGCTTGCACACTCAGTCCTCAGTCCTCAGTCCTGATTACTATTACTAAGGAGGCGAGTATCAGCAAAACGATATGCAACCACGTTTAGTCCGCAGCGAAACAGATAGGATGTTTGCCGGTGTATGTGGCGGGCTGGCCGCTTACCTGGGCATTGATTCCGTTCTGGTACGCCTGGCTTTTATTGTACTGACTTTTGCCAGCGGAATCGGCCTGATCCTTTACCTGGCCCTGATGGTCCTCATGCCCGGAGAAGGCGGCCTGGATAAGCCGACCGGCGAGGTGATAGAAGACAACCTGGGCAAATTGGGCAACGACATTTCGGCCGGGGTCCAGAAGGTGGGGCAACACCCGCAGGGGCCGACCATCGCCGCCGGCCTGCTGATTGCCCTGGGTCTCTATTTCTTGATGCAAAACCTGGGCTGGTTTGCCTGGTTTGACCCCGGCCTGTGCCTGCCGCTGATCTTGATCGGCCTGGGGGCGTACCTGCTTTACCGGCGCAGCCGCTAAGGTGTGGTGTCCACCGCGCGTACCGGCCGGGTACGCCGGTTGTCTGCCCCGTTAGCCCCCGGACGCTGCTGCCGGTCGGTATAGATCGGCAGTGTGATCGTAAAAGTACTGCCCCGGCCGATGGCGCTGGTTACGTCAATGTCGCCGCCATGCGCCTGGGCAATCCACTTGGCAATAGACAGTCCCAGGCCGGAACCGCCGTGGGCCCGGCTGCGGGCCTTATCCACCCGGTAAAAGCGGTCAAAGATGCGGGGTAAATCCTCGGGTGGGATGCCGATGCCAGTGTCGGCGACGACGACTCTGGCCGTGCCGTTCTCCTGGGACAGGCTCAAGGTTACGGTCCCACCGGCCGGGGTGTACTTGACGGCGTTATCCACCAGGTTCAGGATCAGTTGCTTCAACCGGTCGGCATCGCCCAGCACACATACCTGGTCCACTTCTTGCAACACCAGCTCCACCGGTGGCTCAATCGAGCGAACCTGCCGGTAAACGTCTAAAAAGAGATTATCCAGCTCCACCGGCTGGCGCTGGATCGGCAAACCACCGCTGTCGGCCCGGGCCAGCAGCATCAGATCGCCAACCAGGCGGGCCATACGCTCTACTTCTTCCTGGATGACGTCCAGGATTTCCGGGTCGGCCTCCCCCATGCGGCGCATCAGGTCCAGGTTGCCTCGTATGGTGGTGAGCGGCGTGCGCAGTTCATGGGACACGTCGGCCAGGAAGCGCTGCCGGGCATGAAAGAGCCGCTCCAGGCGCTCCAGCGTCTTGTTCAGGACCATCGTCAGCCGGCCGATCTCGTCTCGCCGGCCGCTATCCGGCAACCGCCGGCTGAGGTCGTCGGCCTTGTTAATCTGCATGGCCACGGCGGCAATGTCGTCCAGCGGCTTGAGCAGCCGGTGGGTGGTCAGCGCGCCCAAAAAGAGGGACAGGGAGACGGCGGCAAAGCCGGTAAAGATGAGGATCAGCTTCAGGTCTTCGAGGACGGGGTAGCTCTCCAAGACGCGGGCCACCTGCAAATAGCCAACCAGCCGCCCGTCCGTCCCCTGGCCAATATGGAGCGGCATGGTCAAAACCCGCAGCGGCTTTCCCTGGTGAATGACGGTGCTAAAGTGATTATCGGCCTTCAGCCCCAGCGGGTCCAGCAACGCCTCTGGTTCGCCCAGCACAGGCGAGTGCGTCATAACGTCGCCACGGGCGTTGGCAATGACAAAGTAAGTGGGCGCCGGTTGGAGAGTGTCCAGGTTCACTGGTACCGAAAACACAGCTACGTCTCCCAGGACAAAAGCCGTCGTCTGGTCGTATATCTCCAGCGCCGTCGTCTGCAGGCCCTTATCCACGTCATCCACCAGGGCCGCCCTGGTCATCAGGTAGACTGACAGGCCAAACAGGAAAAAGGCGCCCATCAAGATGACGGTGTAGAGAAAAGCCAGCCTGATTTTAATAGACAAAGGCTATTCCTCTTCACGCAGGACGTAGCCGACTCCTCGGACGGTATGAATCAGGCGAGGTAGATCGTCGAACTCCGTCTTCTGGCGTAAATAACGGACGTACACCTCGATAATATTGCTCTCGCCGCCAAAATCGTAGCCCCAGACCCGGTCGAAAATAACGTCACGGGTTAAGACCTGGCGCGGGTTGCGCATGAAAAGCTCTAACAGCTCATACTCTTTGGCCGTCAGGTCAAAAGTCTTGCCGGCGCGGCGGCCCTGGCGCGTGCCGGTGTCCAGTTCCAGGTCAGCAAAACGATAAACCTGGGGTTGGGCCGGTTGGGCGCGGCGCAGCAAGGCCCGCACCCGGGCCAGCAGTTCGTCAAAAGAAAAGGGCTTGACCAGGTAATCGTCTGCCCCGGCGTCCAGGCCGGCCACCCGGTCTTCGATGGCTTCTTTGGCCGTCAACATTAAAATCGGCACGTCGCTGGCCGCCCGTAAGCGCCGGCAGACCTCCAGCCCGTCAATCCCAGGCAGCATCACGTCCAGCAACACCAGGTCTGGCGGATTATCGCGCGCTTTTTCCAGGCCCTCTTTGCCGTCTACGGCCGTCTCCACGGCGTACTTTTCGTAAGTCAGGCCGCGCTTGAGAAATTGGCGTATCCGTTCTTCATCTTCAACGACTAAAATTCTAGCTGTCATGAGTACCTCTGCGTTTAGTCTACCCGCTCATTATAGTCTCACCCGGCAAATGGGCGCAATCTTTGTTGGCGAATCGGCCGGATGGACGGTACAATTCTCCCTCTTGGGAAGATCAATGACCAGTTGCGGCCGGTAGGGGGTGCCAGGCGCCGGTTCCACTGATACCAGCGCGCGGGCGGCCGTCCCTGGTCGAGCGGAAGGAG
>JAKEFB010000082.1 GCA_022616275.1 Chloroflexota bacterium | reverse complement strand
TGCCCGCCCAAGTTCACTTCGATTGTTAAGGTAACTGTTATGTCAAGAGAAACCCACCTTATTTTTGCCGATTTGTGGTCTTGACAATGGGGTTCACTTTAGGAACACGCTAACTTTCGCGCAGCATTGGCTTGGTCTATTGAACCATACGCTAGCGAAACGAATAGACCTGCCAGAGTGGAAAAAGGATTGCGTTTGGCTATTGCGCTTGCGCCCTTATGGGAGGCACTCTATTATTTGAGTGAAGGCAGTGAGTGGCTTGCGCGACTCCTGGCTGCCAACCGGGAAGGAACCCCCTTGCAGCGTGCACGAGGATTCTATTTGTCGGGATTTATAGCAAGGGAGATGGGAAACTTGGAACACGCAACTGCACTCGCCGAACAGAGTTTAGCGCTAGGCCACCAACTTGAGGAGACGACAGTTATAGCTTATGCACTCAAGCTCCTGGGAATTATCCAGCATTCGCAAGGTGGACACGAACAGGCTATTACCAAATTAGATGAATCTGTGAACCTGTTTCGCGAATTGGGGGATGAGCGAGGTATTGCCACAACGCTCGTTTGGCTGGCGGATGCAGAGTTGCGACAAGGACAAATCCAACAGGCAGCAAAGGATTGGCGCAAGAGCCTTCTCCTCTTCAAAAAGATTGGCGAAGAATGGGGTGTCACGTCTGCATTGCGTGGATTGAGCAAAGTCGCGTGGCTTCAAGGTGACTCACAGCAAACCGCCGCATTCGCAAAAGAGAGCCTTGCGCGAGATCAAAACGCCAACGACAAATGGGGCATGGTAGATGGGCTGGAATGGCTGGCGCGCCTTGCAATAGAACAACGCCAGGCCGATAGGGCTGTTCGTCTTTGTGCCGCCGCAGAGCGTGTGCGCGAGTTCTTTCACCTGCCCATACTTCCTGCCTATCGGGAGGAATATGCATCTATTACTATGAAGGCGCGCGCCCAACTCGATGAGGCAACGTTCGTAGCAGCCTGGGAAGAAGGACGCGCCATGACGCTGGAGCAAGCCATTGCCGAAGCTGGGCAAATGATGGTAGCTCAAGAAACAACGCTCACTGCTGTACCCCCAATCATTGCGCCGCATCACCCGAACGCGCTCACCCCGCGCGAATTGGAAGTGCTACGCCTCGTGGCAGAGGGCCTGAGCGATGCACAAATTGCTGAGAAACTTGTCATCAGCCGTCGCACTGTTAACACCCATTTGACTTCCATCTACAACAAATTGGGCGTCAACTCGCGCACTGCTGCTACGCGCCATGCACTCGACGATAAACTTATATAATCGTTTTTACATCCTTATTTGCTGAACTCGCTGGCTTTGACTGTCAGCGAGTTTTCTGTTGTTAAGTTCCTACGTAATTTCCCTTTCAAGATACGTAATGCAAATACGTTATTCGACGGATGTGCCATTATGAAGGATGTCATAAACTTTAATTGTCGTCTCACATGGATATGAATATGTGAGGAAGGAATGAAAAGATATTTCGCTTGAAATTGTTCAGTATCCGCTGCTTGCGTTTGTTGGCGTTCGGTTTGCAGGTGTACATGCATTCTGAACGAGTCTTCGCCCAACCCGACGCCTTAGACGACTCGACCGAGGACCCGGAACATGGCCACTCATTCTCTGCAGCCAACACGAAAAGCGTCTTATGTAATCTCCATGAAAACTATGTTATTCAAACTTGGGGCTGTCTTCGCCCTGGTTGTGGTAGCGGTTGGATGCACAACTGCGCCTACGCAAGCACCGATTCTAGCCTCCCCGACTCTAGCACCACAGACGAGTGCTCCCGCGGAGCCAACCTCCGCTGCAGTTCAGGAGCCACCAGTGCCAACGCCTCTTACATCCGATCAACTCTTAGCGCAGATCAGCGTCGGTCATGAACCTTTCCGTGTCGCAATTGGCGAAGGCGCGGTCTGGGTCACTGACCAACACGATGCAGCCGTTTACCGCATTGACCCGCAGACCAACCAGGTCGTCGCCACGATCTCGCTCCGTGGGGCTCCAAAGGGTCTGGTCACTGGCGCGGGCGCTGTTTGGGTTGCCAACCAAGGCGGACTATCGCGGATCGACCCCCAGACAAACCAGGTTGTCACTACTATCGAAGTCGGAAGGGGTCTCAACACGGCTGTCGGAGCGGGCTCGGTCTGGCTTACGAGTACAAACGGCGTCGTATCGAGGATCGATCCTGAAACGAATCAGGTGATCGCCTCGATCATGGTCGAAGGCACTCCGACGCAGATCGCCGTTGGAAATGGTGCAGTTTGGGTTGCCAACAAAGGAAGCACCTTCGTATCGCGGATTGATCCTCGGACCAATCAAGTCGTCGCAAGAATAGACGTAGGATTTGCAACCCTTGCATTGGCAGTCGATCAAGATAGTGTTTGGGTGGCGGGAGAATCTGACGCGACGTTACTGCGAATTGACCCTCAGACAAACCAGATCGTTGCGCGGATTACAGTGGGTGTCAGTCCCTGGGGAGTCGCAGCTGACGAAGACGCGGTTTGGGTTACGTCGAACAGCAACAAGAGTCTGTGGCGGATCGATCCCCATACGAATCAAGTTATTGCAGCATACAAAGTCGGTTTGGGCCCCCTGGGTGTTGCTATCGGCGAGGACGGTCTCTGGGTTGTCACCAGTTTCGATCAGACAGTTTGGCGGATTAAACCATGAACGCCCGAGAGACACCGGGCAATTGATTAGCCGCTTTCTTTAATCTCCAGGTGGGCTTAAACTTAGGGACAACGGTTAGCAGCCGTTCGGCGGTGGCTTAGTTCAACGCTGGATTATGCGGCGGCTGCCGTTCCGCGGTGGAACGGTTCTGCTTTACCCGCGCCGCATTAATCCTTAATCGTTGGGCGGAGGCTTCGCTGCGTTTCACTGCGCCCGCGCCGCCCAACGGGGCGCATCCGCCGCTCCGATGGGTGGTTGCTTCAAGCATAGGGAGACGCTGTTACTGAACTCATGAGCGATATGCTGACAACGGTCATAAACTGACATGGTGAATATCACGCCACTTGAAGAGCGGCCTTCACCTTGTCACCCCCTCACCAAGCTAACCGCTTCGGTTAGCCGTCACCTTGTCAGGTATACTTAGGCCGGCGGCTCGTCAACTGAAAAATAGCCATACGGCGAGTATGGCCCCGGCGTCCCCAGGATATTCACCGACCGGACCCGCCAGCGATACCACCGGTCACAGGCCACCTGGACCGTTACTTGGCTCTGCCCGCTGCCGGCCGCCCCCGAGTCCCACTGGTCATAGGGCGAGCTGGCCGAGGCCGCAATCTCGATCTCCCACTGGTAAGAGACCGTGCTCCCGGCCGGCTGCCAGACCAGGTTCGCCGTTGGGGTGCAATTGAGGCTCACGCCGTCGATCGGCGAAACCAGGGCCGGCGGTGGTGGGCCGCTCGGCGTAGAGGTATACGTCGGTGTGGGCGTAACTCCTCCGCGAGGCGTCGGCGTGGAGGTTGGCGTCTCTGACGGCGTAGGAGACGGCGTTGGCGTTATCGTCGGCGTGGCCGTGGGCGTAGATGTCGGCGTGGGCGGCGCGGCCGCCACCGGCACACAGGCCACGTCGCCGCTAAAGGTGACCACCTGGCCAAACACCCACTGCTCCGGGCTGCTAATGTTTGGCAGGCTGATCCGCCACCAGCTATTATCAGTAGATCGCAATGGAAGGCGGGCAGGGTGCCCGCGATCCCAGGGCATTTCGATCTACTGAATCTGGACGATTGCGTTGCAGTTTTACCCCATAACGACAACGCCTTCTTCCAGGGTGGGTGGCCCTCTTTTGCGGATATAACCAATACCGATAATCCTCACCTGCGAGACGCGGCCGGTACGACGATCCACGATTTTTCGGTCGCCCCAGGGCCGGCCGGCCACCCGCTCGCCTACCACCACATTGCTTACACCGGGGACACCGCCGTTGGCGTGGCCGATATAGCCAACTGGAACAACGATTGGGCCTGGCTGGCCACGCCGCCGGCCGAAAATCCATTGGTCGGTCACGGCGTCGAAACCCACGTACTTGTAATTGCTGCTGTCCTGGTAGTCAAAGACCAGGTAGCCGTTCTGGTCGCTGTAGTTCGTCAGGGCCTGGATGGAGGCGGCCACCGTCCCGCCGCTGCTGGGTAGGGTCTGGAGGTTGTACTTGGTCACGGCGTTAACCACGCTGCCGTTGCCGCTGCCCAGGTAAGCGCGGGAGTTGTGCCAGGTCCACGTCCCGCCCTGGGCCGTCCAGTTGAGCAGGCTGCTGGTGAAGGTCTCTTGCCGGGTGGTCGAAGACGCGCCGGCCGTCGCCCTGGCTTCCGACCATTTTCCTTTGCTGGCCGAATTTGCCTTCGAGGAACAGCGTTAGACCCCGCAGGTCGGGGCATGTTTTGTGCCCGGGGCACGAAGCGTGCCCGTGGAGACCTGCGGGGGTCTGGCACTTTACTTGACAACCGGGTTATACTGTTAACGTCACTGTTTCGCTGTCGTGCTCCACGAAAAGGGTCTGATGCGCCAACGGATATCCTGGCTATTCGTTGCCCTTTGCCTCCCCCTGCTGGGTCTGTGGCAGTTCTACCGGGTCTCCGGCTGGGCCGGGGCGGCCGCTCCCTATGAGGTCATCATCAACGAATGGTCGCAAGGGAACGGGGGCGGCCGGGAGTGGGTGGAGTTGCTGGTCATCACCGGCCCGGTGGACCTGCGTGGCTGGGACCTGGGCGACGAGTCGGCCGGCGACCTGGCCTTTACCAGCCACCCCTTGTGGAGCAGCGTTTCCCCCGGGAGCCTGATTGTCGTCTACAACGGCGACGATCCTGATTCAATCCTGCCGCCCGACGACAGCGACCTGGGCGACTGCGTCGCCGTTTTAGCCCATAACAGCGCCTTTTTCCAGGGTGGGTGGCCCTCTTTTACGGATATTAATGCGAATGACAATCCCCACCTGCGGGAGGCGGCCGGTGAAACTGTCCACAACTTTTCGGTCGCTCCGGGGCCAGGTGGCCACCCGAGCGCTTACCACCACATTGATTACACCGGCGACACCGCCGCCGGCGTGGCCAATCTGGTCAACTGGAACAACGATTGGGCCTGGCTGGCCACGCCGGCGGCCGGGAACGGCGGCGCTAACACCACCTGGATCAATAACCTGTGTGATCAAGGTCCCGGCCCGGTTCCCGATCTGGTGCTCCACAAAGACGGCCCGACCACGGCCGTGGCCGGGAGCCACATCGCCTACACCCTCAGCCTGGCTAACCTCGGCAATCTGACCGCGACCGGCGTCTTGCTCACGGATACCCTCCCAGCCGGCCTGGGTTACATCGGCGACGACAGTGGCTTTCCCGTCAGCCAGCCCACCCCTGGTACCCTTGTCTGGCAGATCAGCCCGTTGCTGGCCGGCGGCTCCACCAGCTTCAATCTGACAGCCACGATTGCCAGCAACGTTTCCGGGCCGGTCACCAACCAGGCTGTCGCCAGCACATCGCTCACGGAAACCAACACCGCCAATAACAGCGCCCAGGTAACGACAGTCGTCGCCGGGAGCGGCGCGCCGGCCGTCTTGATTGAGGCTGTGGTCTATGACGGCTACCAACTGAACGAACCCGACGAGGCCGTTCGCCTGGCCAACGTGGGCGACGGTGCGGCCGACCTTTCCGGCTGGCAGTTGAACGACGGCTCGACCACGGCCGTCTTCCCGGCCGGCGTGACCCTTTCGCCCGGCCAGGCCATCTGGTTAACCAAGCAAGCGACCGATTTCGCTGCCCAGTTTGGCTTTCCACCCGATTTTGAAGTGAGCGAAAGTGATCCCTCTATCCCCAACCTGAGTGGAAGCTGGCCGGGCTACAGCAACACCGGCGACGAGGTGATTCTGGCCAACGCCACCGGCGCAGGGGTAGACGTCCTGGTCTATGAAAGTGGCAACACCAGCCAGTCCGGCTGGAGCGGGCCGGCCGTGCAGCCCTATCTAGTCAGCGGTGTGTTTGGCGCTGAAGGGCAAATCCTGTACCGGATGCGCAGCCAGCCCACCGGCCGGCCTGTGCCGGACACCAACACCGCCTCGGACTGGGCCCAATCGCCGGCCGACGTCATTAACGGTCGCAAGGTCCTCTATCCTGGCTGGAACCTGGACGATTTCTTCTTTACCGGCCAGACCACAGAAACAGCTTCGCTGACGGTGGCCATTGCCCCCGACAACGCTTACGAAGCCATCGTGGCCGAAATTGACGCGGCCCAGAACAGCCTGCGGCTGGCAAGCCTGACTTTTGAAAACGTGGCCAGTGCCACCGCCCTGGAGGACGCCCTGGGCCGGGGCGTGGCCGTCACGGTTCTGCTGGAGGGTGGCCCGGCCGGCGGCATTACCGACCAGGAACGGTACGTTTGCCAGCAGTTGGAGGCGGCCAGCGGCCAGTGCTGGTTCATGATCAGCAATAGCACACAACAGATTTACGACCGCTACCGCTTTTTACACGCCAAGTACATCTTGATAGACGGCCAGCGCGTGATCGTCAGCAGCGAGAACGTCAGTCCTGACAGCCTTCCCGACGACGACAAGAGCGACGGCACCTGGGGTCGGCGAGGGGTCGCCTTGATCACCGACGCGCCCGGCGTGGTTGCCCGGGTTCAGGCTATTTGGGACGCTGATTTTGACCCGGCCGCCCACGCCGACCTGTTTCGCTGGACGGCCGGCCACTCCACCTACGGCAACCCGCCTCCCGGCTACGAGCCAATCACCGTCACCGGCGGGACGACCTACACCGTCCGCTATCCGGCCGCCAGCACTTTCCAGGGTACTTTTACCTTTGAAGTCGTCCAGTCGCCGGAAAACAGCCTGCGTGACCAGGATGGCTTCCTGGGACTGTTGAGCCAGGCCGGGCCGGGCGACACGATCCTGATCCAACAACTGAACGAGCGGCCTTACTGGGGCGAATCCAGCAGCAACCCGGCCGCCGACCCGAACCCACGCCTGGAAGCTTACCTGGCGGCCGCCCGGCGCGGAGCTATTGTGCGCCTGCTGCTGGACGAATTCTTTGACGACAGTAGTGACCCGCTCAGCAACTTTGCCACCTGCACCACCCTCAACGACGTGGCCAGGGCCGAGGGGCTGGACCTGCGCTGTGCCCTGGGTAATCCAACCGGCTTAGGGATTCACAACAAAATGGTCCTGGCCTTGATTGGCGGCCAGGGCACCGTTCACGCCGGAAGTATCAACGGCACCGAGCAGTCCCACAAGGGCAACCGCGAGGTGGCCCTGCAAATCCGCTCAACGGCTGCCTACGCCCTGTTGGCCGACATGTTCTACCGCGACTGGCCACACCGGGCCTACCTGCCGGTTACCTTCCACAGTTATCTTGGCCCGGTCAATTACGTTTTAATCAGCGAAGTGCTCTACGATCCCCCGGGGCCAGACGACGCCGAGTTCATTGAGCTGGCCAACCCGACCGGTCTACCGGTTGACCTGAGCAATTACAGCCTGGGCGACGCGGTCCACCCGACCGACTTCGAGGATGTGCGCCGCTTCCCGGCCGGAACCCTCATCCTACCTCAGGACACCCTGGTAATCGCCACGACGGCCACTGCTTTTTACGCCGAGTACGGCTTCAATCCCGATTTTGAGGTTGTGAATACGGACCCGGCCGTTCCCGACCTGGTTGACGATCCGGCCTGGGGGGATCCGGCGGCCATCTTGCAATTGGGCAACAGCGGCGACGAGGTGATCCTGCGTGATCCATTGAATCAAATTGTGGACGCCATCGCTTACGGCACGGGCAGCCTGCCAGGGGTGGTCGCCTGCCCTCTGACCAGCACGCCTAATTACAGCCTGGAACGCTTCCCCTACTGGCGTGACAGTAATAACTGTACGGCCGACTTCCGCGAATGGCCCTTCCCTAACCCCGGCGACTTGCCCTGACATGGAGGGTGTAGCACGTATGGGCCAGCATTTGAAGACAATTCCTAACCAACTAACCGCTATCCGTTTTGTCTTGATTCCTATCTTGTGGCTTCTGGCTGTCCTCAAACAACCGGTCCTGATTGGCCTGGGGCTATGCGTGGCCCTGGTCAGCGACGCCCTGGATGGCCCGATTGCCCGGTGGCTCAACCAGGCCAGCGACTTTGGGGCCAGGTTTGACTCCCTGGCCGACAATCTGCTGACCCTCTCGGCCGTCATCTGGCTGCTCATGCTCCGGCCGGAGGTCTTTGCCGAACACCCGCTGGCTTGCGGGGTGGCCTTGGCCCTTTATCTCTCCTCGCTGGCTGTTGGCTGGATCAAGTTCCGGCGCTTCGCCAACCTGCACCTTTATTCCTCGAAGGCCGGCGGCCTGGTGCAGTACATTTTTCTGATCCACACCCTGCTGTTTGGCGGCTACAGCCAGCTTCTCTTTGTTGCGGCCGTGGGCTTGTTCGTCATCTCTTCCACCGAGACGCTGGTTCTGCAACTGGTCCATTCCCAGGTAGACGAACATATGGGCTCCCTGCTGCTGGCCTGGAGGAGATTGGAGATTAGAGATTAGAGAGTGGAGAGTGGGCCAATCTCTAATCTCCACTCTCTAATCTCTTTACAACACCCTCCAGGAGCCTGGGTAGCTGCTCCAGGTCGCGGCCGAGGTGTAGCTGGTAGCTCTTGGCCTGGCTGCTTAGCGCCTGCAAAAAAGCCACGTGGCCTGGCAGCGCGGCTTCGTCCCAGCGGTCCACGCTGCTTTCCAGCAGGCGCGCCAGGGTGACGGCCCGGCTCAATGGCTCCAGGACGCTTTCCGGCCGGTCCGATACATTCAGGAAGCAGACCGCCGCAACAGGCGCAGCTTCGGCCCAACTATCCGCTACTTCCCCAACTGGAATAAAGGATTTATGCGTCAGGGAATTGTACAGTTGCTCGTCGGGCAACGAGGCCAGCCCCGGCAGCAACTCAAGCGTTCCCGGCGACACACTAAAAGCGCCAGGCACGGGCAGGGCATAAATTCCGTCCGGCCGCTCCTTTAGTAAGGTAATATCGTTGGCCAGAAATCCCCACCCACTGGTTACCAGGCATAGCCCACTCGTCGTTTTACCACACCCGCTCGGTCCTACCAACAGTAAGGCGCGGCCGTGATGGGTGACGGCGAAGGTGTGCGACAGGTAATAACCCTGCTGGCGTAGCAACGGGGCCAGGCCGGTAAACAAAACGTCGCTAAAGCGGCCGTAGCTCAACAACCGGGGTGTGACAGTAGCAGTCAGGCAATAACTGAGATTTTGCCCATCGTCCTCCTTAAAAAAACGGAGGGCCGCGCTCCGGCCAAAGTAAAGGATTGTTTCTTGCTGGCCCCGATAAGCGGTTAGATCGCCCAGGTCGCCGGGCAACTCCTGGGATGGCTGGGTGAAAAAAAGGCCCTCAGCCGGCGGTGGTGGCAGGGATTCAGCCGAGTGAAAGTGAACGGTTAGACAGTTCTTCCGGGGGGCGCTTCCTGGCTCTCCTGCTTCTGGCGTATGGCCGCCTTCTGGCCAGTCTCGTAGCAATATTCTGGCCTGCTGCTTGATCCAGCTCCCTGCTCCATACAGTTGGATGCTAAGGCTATCCAGGTGGAAAAACAACCGTTCATTGACCATCAAAGCTCTGGTTGCCCTCGCCCTGGCGATAGCGTCGTGACCAATTCTTGTACAAGTGGGTGAACTCAAAGCCTTCGGCCGATACCCAGCGTGTTGGCGTCACGCGTTCCTCAGCCACGTAAGCTTCTTCGCGCTCAATCACGCTCTCCAACTCCGACTCGGTCATCTGCTGGAGTTCATAGGCTTCCTGACCAGGAATAGGCACAACACGGGCCATTTCCATCTTGTAATCAAGTTCTATCTCGGACCCGTCGGCCGGCGCTCGAAACACCAGAAACAGTTGCTTCGGGTACCATTCCGTCTCGATCACCGAAACGACAAGCTCCAGCCTGGGGGGTGGCTGGTTGGCTGGAATAAGAAGTGAGGCAGTCCCGGGAGACGTCTGTAAGGTATACCCTATACCAATACTAAAATAACCTGGCACCACTTGGTGAAAGATAAGAGGCTGCCGCGTTTCCCTGATGAGCTGTTCAAGGTTCTCAATCCTCACCAAACCCCCAGGCAGGCCAACCACTTTGATCGGGGTCAGATAGCCGTAAAACAACGTCCAGCCAATCGTTTGACCATCCACCCACGGCTTGCAATGAAAGGGAACCGGGTGTGGCGGCCTTTCGGCGGCGCGCCGCCGGTCTTCTTCGAGAATAACCGGGCGCGGCCTTGCTGGATCGGGAATGTAAGACGCCCCTTTGGCAAACTTGAGTATCATTTTGTCGTTTATTTATTTTAGGGGAATACCAAAGGGATCACCGAATGGATCACCCGGAGGAAGTGGTGGAACGAGAGAGAGAGGCGATCCAGCGCGAATATCAATGGTCCCTTCGTAGACAATGCCGGGGCGCTGGTAGGGAGCACGTTTGTCCTGGTTGCCTTGCAGCACAGATGGCTCCAAGTTGGGTGAAGATTCCATCGGTTTTCCTTTTCGTGTTTGAAGATAAATCCGGTGAGCGACGAGGACTTTAACTGGCGCATCAGGGCCGGAGGTTCAAAAGATACGTCCTGGCACGATTCTACCAGAGCAGGATTACGAACAATATTACAGTTTGCTCTAAAGATTCAATTGCAACTGCAGGTTAGCAAACGATGCGCCTAAAAAACGCTTAATAGGGATTATAACAGAGCTGTAATCTCGCGCCTGGCGGAGGTAATTTATAAGAAAAGGGGCGCATTGCTGCGCCCCTTTTCCAGAAAAGGATACACAATGAATGACCGGCCGTCAACCTCCGTTGCGACGGGTTCTACAGACCGCTTAACACTCGCTAAAGCCGCAGGTGTAGCACTTGCGGCAACCCTCCTCGTTGACCACGGCCGCTTCGCCACACTCCGGGCACAGGTCGCCGAAAAGCGTCCGGGATGATCCCGGGGCAACGTAGCCGTTGCTCTTCGACTCGGCCGGCGCCGAATTATTCAGGTAATCGTTGAGGGCCTGGGCCACACCGTCGGGCAAGGACAGAACCCGGTTCGAGCCAAAACCCCACGGCCGGCCGCCGCCGATGCCGCTTAATTGCTTGACCACTTCAAGCAGCCGGTTGCGGGGCGGCACGGGCGAAGAGAGGCGCAGGATGTAGCTAACCAGCCGGCCGATAGCCTCGGAGACGGCGGCCGTGTCGCTGCCCGCCTTGGAAGTCTGGATAAAGACCTCGAACGGCTGGTCACCTCCGTTTTCGTTAATCGTCACGTAGGTATTGCCCAGCGGCGTCGTTACCCGGTGCGTCTGGCCGCGCAGGACAACCTGGCGCGGCTTTTTGGACTCCGGCCAGAGCATCGGCTGTTCGGTGGGCTTGCTGTCCTTTTCCTTTTGGGCCTTGGTGGCATGTGTCTCCAGGACGACCTTTTCTCGCGAGCCGGTCACGTAAACCGTCAGACCCTTGCAATCCAGTTTCCAGGCCATCTTGTACGCTTTGGCCACGTCCTCTTCGGTGGCGGTAGCCGGGAAATTAATGGTCTTGGACAGACTGTTGTCCACAAAAGCCTGTAGGGCCGCCTGCATCAAGACGTGCTCCTCAGGGGTAATGTCGGACGAGACGACGAAGGTATGGCGCACCTGCTCAGGCATGGCCTCAATGTGCTGGCAACTACCGACCTGGTTGACTTCTTCGACAATCGCCTGGCGCGTTGCTTCGTCAACTCCGGCGGCGATGAGCGCCTTCTCGAAGAGCGGGCTGGTGTATTGTAGCTGTAAATCCTTGCCCCTGTCGTTGACGTGGCGCACGTACGCCAGGGCAAAGACCGGCTCGCAGCCGTAGCTTTCGCAACCGGCTACCGTGGCGATAGTGCCGGTGGGAGCCACCGTCGTCTGGGCAGCGTTGCGAATGCCGTGGCGCTTAATTCCCTCGACCACTTTGTCCCAGTCCAGGGCCGGCCGGTTGAAATCGCGCTCATAGGGAGACAGGGGCCTGGGCGGCGACCAGGTCAGGTTCTCGGGATCGTAGATACTGCCCTTGATGGCCAGGAAGGGGCCGCGCTCCTCGGCCAGCTTGATGCTGGTCAGCATGCAGTGGTAGCGAACAAATTCCATGACCTGGGCGGCAAACTCCTGCCCTTCCGCCGAACCATAGCGAATACCGGTGTAATACATCAGGTCGCCCAGGCCCATAATACCCAGGCCAATGCGCCGGGCGCGGTAGGCCGCTTCCTTCAGTTGGGGCACGGCCGGAACGTAGGCGTTGGCAGAGACCACGTCGTCCAGGAAGCGGGTGGAAAGCTCGACTGACTCGCGCAGCTTCTCCCAATCTACCGTGCCATCCGGTCCATAGTGCCTGGCCAGGTTGACCGACCCCAGGCAGCAGTTCTCAAACGGCCCGAGCCACTGCTCGCCGCAATTATGAACGACAACACCATTGGCAATGAACGAGTGGGTAGTCGGTTGGTTGAGATCGTAGACCATTTCCCGGCCGTCTGGCTCAACGGCAAGCACCCGCGCCGTAAAACGCTCCCGGTAAGGCCCTCGATTCATACGTTCCAGATAGTCCAGCAAAGCCGTTTGTTTGGCCTGGCTCAAGAAACCAATTCGCCCAGCGAAGCGGTGTAAGTTATCTTTAGAAATAACCAGTTCGTGGTAGGCCTGGCACCAGTACAACGCATAGCTGCCTTTGCCGTCAGGTAAACGGCGATACCCGGCCGGCCGGCGATCCCGGTAAATCCGACTGGCAACGCCAAAATTGAGTAGTAGACGTTGCGCGTCTTGTAGTAAGGAATAGCTGACTGAGGTCAAGCGGACACTGCATCCCTTTTCGCCGCCATCCTGCACCGATCCATCAGCCGTGAACAGCGCTTGCAGGAACGCCTGCTGGGTCACTTCTGTACCCTGGAATATCACCTCGGGAACCTGTAGCTTATTCAGATCCAGGCCATATTCCTGGGCCAACAATCGCAGCCGATCGGATTGAACGCGGACCTCGTCGCGCCCGGCGACTTCAACCAGTCCGACCGGATAACGACGCGTTCCGCGCTTCTTATACTTAGAGTCTATGTCAACTAACGCAGTAACAGCCTCGGCAAACAGTGGCGATAGCTCAGCCTTTTCTTCACCGAAAAAGGAGAGAACAGCGCGCACCTGATTGACGGTACCATCACCGACGAGCCAGCCTAACACCAAGCCCAACTCGTAAGAACCCTTGCTACCGAAAGCGCCCGGCCGGTTCAAGAGGTGCAATTGGTCTCCCGGCCGCAGGTTTTGCGTTTCTAGCCAGCCTTTCGTGGTCATTACTTTATGGTTGGCTGTCAAGCGCAACTCATAACCTTCCTGTGTTACGACCCGGTATACGTCCTTAACGCCAGTGGGAAATACAGCGGTTGCTTGCTGGAGCGTGTCCACTTCAAAGCGGCCATCCACGACCACGGCTCTGGCCTGGTTTTCAGCGGCCAAAGCGTCCGCCCGCCATAAGCCATCGGCCGTATAAATCAACGTGTCACCGGTAATGCATGGGTTCGTAGCCTCCAGCTTATAGAGGTGTGGCACGGGGTTGGAGCGGTTGGCTGCGTCCAGGAACAAGAGGCCCGGCTCGCCGTTGTGGTGGGCCTGTTTGACGATCAGGTCAAAGATTTCGCGGGCACGGACCGTTTCCCACACCTCGCCGTCGTGGGGGTTGACCAGGTCAAACGTCTCATCCTTTTCAACCGCCTCCATGAAGGCGTCGGTGATGCCCACGCTAATGTTAAAGTTGGTGATGTGGTTTTCGTCCGTCTTGCAGGCGATAAATTCCCGGATGTCGGGATGATCCACCTGGAGGACAGCCATATTGGCCCCGCGCCGCGTGTTGTGCGTCACCATCCCATAGGCCAGGTAGGTGTGGTTGCCGTCTACTTCCAGGTCCAGGGTTAGCGCTTCGCCGGCTTCCTGGACGCCACTGACGCGAACAAACCACCAATCGCGCAGCGGCCGGGCGGACTCAGCAAACTCAGGGTAAGCCTGCGACAGCTCGTCGTAAGCCGAGCGGGTCAGGTGGCGGTCGCCCCGCAGGTAACGTAACAGGGAACGGCGCAGGCGCGGCTCCGTGCTGCGGAAATTCAGGCCCATACCCCGGCCGCGCTGGTCTACCTGCTCCAGCGTAATGGCCTCCAGGACCGGCCGCAACCAGTAAGCCGGGGCTGGCAGGCGATAGCTGCTTTCTCGCCGCAAGTCGCTCTCCCAGGCGTAGGCGGCCACAAAACGAGAGCGTAAATCACAACCGATCCGCTCCCGCCAGGCCAGCAAGCCGGTGTTGGATTGAATCCGAACCTGATAAGTCCGATTTTCGCCCCAATGGCCGACACCTGGGGCCACCGACCGGATCTGCACCGGGCAACCCAGGCCAATAAGCAAAGAGGCCACTTCTTCGGCCAGTCGTGACGAAGTGGTCGTTAACGCCGGATAACCGTAGCTCAAAGTGCCGTCGGCCTCAAAGAGGCCGCGCAGATAAGCCCCGACCACTTCCGGTGAAGAGTGGCGTATCAGGCGCGGCACGGTCACTTCCCGGCTGGGCGGTTTGTCCAGACCATTGAGCTGCAAGAATTCCTTGACGGCGCGGTTGTCAATGACGAACATAACCGAGCGGTCCTCTCGTTTCTGCTGGTGATGCACTTTTATGCCAAAGGCGCGCGCCAGCAAAGCCGGCATTTCGTCCACCAAATATGAGCTGTGGGCCACGCTGACACCAACGCGATGGTCATCAGGCGCAGCGGCGACAAAGCCGTCGCCGGCCAGATAGCCCAGGAAGAAGGCCAGCTCTTCGTCCAGGAGGATGGGCAGCTTTGGCCAAACCTGGTTGCCATGCCCACGTTGGGGATGGCGCAGCTTCTGCATCGTTCCCTGGTGCTGTCCCAACTGGACCACTATCCAATCACCGCGCTTCAACTCTTGCAGTTGCCGCCATTCTGGACCGTCGCCGGTCATCACCTTGACGCGGTGTTCCAACGTGCCGGCCAGGCTGAGTCCCTGGGAGGTATGGACGCGCAGAATAGGAGCAACGCCATTGTTGTAGGCGCGCGGCGAGGTGCGCCAGCCATCGTCCGTGGCCACTGACAAGGTGTGTGGCTGCCAGCCCGGCCGTTCCGGGTCGGCAATCTCGTCCAGCCGCAGCAGGCCCTGGCCGGTGAAGACGAGTGTTTCCGGCAGCAGACAGCCGCCCTGGGCAATCTCGCCAAAGGCCTGGTCGTAGACGCGGAGGAAGCCGACCGGGCCGGTGGCCTGGCCGGCCGAAGAGGCCACCAGCGCCCCTTTCGGCCGCAGCCGGGAGAAAGCAAAGCCGTTGCCGCCCCCCGTCTGTTGAATCAGCGCCGCATCGCGCAGGGTCTGGAAAATGCCGGACGGGTCACGGCCCATGTCGTCCTCGATGGCGAGCACGAAACAAGCGGCCAGTTGCCCCAATGGCGTTCCTGCGCCGGTAAAGGTGGGGCTGTTGGGCATAAAGCGAAACTGGGACAACAATTCATAGAAGGCTTCTGTCGTGGCCGCCACGTCGCCCTGGCCTTCGGTCTCGGCCGTGGCCACGTGGCTGGCCACCCGGTAAAACATCTCCTCTACCGTTTCAACGGGCTTGCCGTCCGGACCCCGGCGCAAATAACGCCGCTCCAACACAGTCCGGCTGTTATCTGAAAGCTCAACCTTCGGCCTGGCTCCGTTTTCTTGCTTGCGTGTCGCAGTCTTGCGTGTCGCGGTTTTGGGCATCTCACCCTCCGAGTCCATGATATGCGTGAACCATAACTACCCGGTTCACGTAGGCAGGTACAGATAAAAGGTTCTATTCCTGCAGCAAACGGTCTATTTCGCTGCGGATAGATTCCAGGTCGTCCAGGCGGAGATAGACAATGGCATAACGGATGTAGGCGACCTCGTCCAGCTCCCTGAGCCGCTTGATGGCTTTGTCGCCTACCAGCCGGCTGGGAACTTCCGCCTTGCCCATCTGCTGCAAATCCGCCTCAATCTCCCCCACCATCCGTTCAATTTCCACCGCCGGCACTGGCCGCTTGGCGCAGGCCACGCGAATGCCGGCGGCCAGCTTCTCACGCGAAAACTCTTCCCGCGTCCCGTCCCGTTTGACCAGCAAGGGGGTCGCCAGTACCGGCCGCTCGTAAGTGCTGAAGCGCTCGTCGCAGTTGGTGCAGACGCGCCGCCGGCGAATGCCGCCACGGGCGTCGTGGCTGGTATCTATGACGCGGGTCTTTTCACTATGGCAATAAGGGCATCTCATCTCTATCCCTAAATACCAGGATTGCTCCAGGAAAAACACACAAAAACCCTATATGTAGGGTCACGCAACTGCCATCCCCCACATCTGGCAGTTTAAGAGGCTGGCATTATAGCCCGGCTTGGGATCCCCGTCAAGCGTTTCAGCGTGAAAGAAACCTTAAAAAATTAACCGCCTGTTAAACAGGTGTTAGCCGGGCGTTAACAAAGCAAAAATGAGTTAGACCTGCGAGGTTTCTAAAACCTCGCAGGTCTGAATTAGCGGCGCTTACGCAGGAAGGTGGGGATGTCCAGGTCGTCCACGCGGAAAGCCGGCCGCTCGCTGGATGCCGCCGGCCGGGGGCGGCTGGGTTCGGGCCGGCTGCTGACCGAGACTGTCTCCGCCTCCCGCACCGGCCGGCCTGTCGGCAGAGGGCGCTCTACCCGTGGCTGGCTCATCGGCCGGACCTGGGGCAGCGTCCGCTCAAAGCCGGTGGCAATGACCGTAATCCGGATCTCGTCGGCCATCGTTTCGTCAATGACGGCGCCGAAGATGAGGTTGACGTCCGGGTGGGCCGTTTCGCGGATGATGGAGGCGGCCTGGTTAATTTCGTAGAGACCCATATCCGGCCCGCCGGTCACGTTAAAGAGGATGCCGCGCGCCCCATCAATGGTCACGTCCAGCAGCCGGCTGGCCAACGCCTGTTCGGCGGCTACCCGGGCCCGGTCTTCGCCCTTGGCGTGGCCGATGGCCATCAACGCCGCCCCACCCAGGGACATAATCGTCTTGACGTCGGCAAAGTCCAGGTTAATCAGGCCGGGCACGGTAATCAGCTCGCTGATACCCTGGATGCCCTGGCGCAGGACGTCGTCGGCCATGCGGAACGAGTCCAGCAGCGACACCCGCTTGTCCGTCGTTTCCAGCAGCTTGTCGTTGGGGATGACAATCAGCGTGTCCACGTGCTCCTTCAGCCGTTCAATGCCGGCCTCGGCCACCCGCGCCCGCTGCGCCCCTTCAAAGCTGAACGGCCGGGTGACCACCCCAATGGTCAACGCGCCCTGTTCGCGAGCAACCTTGGCAATGGTGGGCACTGCCCCGGTGCCGGTGCCGCCGCCCATGCCGGCCGTGATAAAGACCATGTCCGAGCCGTGCAAGACGCTGTACAGGTCCTCCAGGGATTCTTCGGCCGCCCGGGCGCCGGTCTCCGGGTCGCCGCCGGCGCCCAGGCCCCGGGTGGCCTTATCCCCCAGCCGCACCCGCTGCGGCGCACGGCTGCGCATCAGGGCCTGGTTGTCGGTGTTTAGGGCAATAAAATCCACACCACTGATGCCCTCCTCGATCATCCGGTCCACGGCATTGCTCCCTCCACCCCCGACACCCACGACCCGGATCAACGCCTGCCCCTCAACCTCCGGCGCGCGCTGGACCTTCTTGGTCATTTCGCTACTACCTGTTCTCATACTCATTTTCCACCCTCTCTTTGTACCTTGAGATTAGAGATTAGAGATTAGAGATCCACTACTCTCCAATCTCCAATCTCCAATCTCTATTTTATTAGCCGGGCAGCAAGGCCCGGAAAAACCCACCCAATTTACGGCCTAATTCTCCCTGGCGCGGCCGCGGCCGGTACATACTGTGCCCGTTGACTGCCCACTGCAGCAGGCCGACGCTGGTGGCGTAGGCCGGGCTTTGCAAGGTATCCACCATGCCCACCAGGTTCTTCGGCCGGGCCACCCGGGCTGGCACGTTGAGGACACGTTGGGCGACGCCGGTAATGCCGCGCAGTTGCGAACCGCCGCCGGTTAAAACAATGCCGGCCGGCAGCAGGCCATCGTAACCCGATTGTTTAATCTCCTCCAGGATCAGGTGGAAAACCTCCTCCACCCGCGCCTCGATGACCATAGCCAGGTCTTGCCGGCCGACCTGGATCTTCTCGCCGCCGAACGGCTCCACGGTGAAGACGACACTGGGGTCAATCTGGTCCGGCCGGCAATCGCCGTACTTAATCTTGACTTCTTCGGCCACTTCGTAAGGAACCCGCAGGCCAATGGCGATGTCGTTGGTCACGTGGAAGCCACCTACCGGAATCACCCGCGTGTGCCAGACGCCGCCCTGCATGTAGAGGGCAATGTCCGTCGTTCCGCCGCCAATGTCGGCCACGACCACGCCCATTTCCCGCTCTGTCGGCTCCAGCACTGCCTCGCCGGAGGCCAGGGCGTTAAGGACAAACTCTTCTACCTGAAGGCCCACGTTATCGGCCGCCTGGTTTAAATTCAGAAGCGCCGAAGAATCGCCAGTGACAATGTGCGCTTCCACTTCCAGCCGGAAACCGTGCATGCCTAGCGGGTTGCGCACCTCTTGCTGCTCGTCCAGCAAGTAGCGGCGCGGGACCAGGTGGACGACTTCCCGGTTATGGGGAATGGGAATGGCCTGGGCTGCGTCCAGGGCCCGCTCGATGTCCTCCGGCGTGACGCCGGTCCCATTACGCCGGATGGCAACGGCCCCCCGGTTGTTGGTCGAGCTGATGTGCTCGCCGGCCATGCTTACCGTCGCCCGGGAGAGGTGATAGCCAGAGGTATGCTCGGCTTTTTCCACGGCCCTGGCAATGACCATCGTGGCCTCGGCCACATCTACAATCATGCCCTTGCGCATGCCGCGCGCCGGCTCAATGCCCAGGCCAATGATTTGCATCTGCCCCTGGCGCACCTCGCCGACCAGAGCACAGACTTTCGTCGTGCCGATGTCAAGTGCAAAAATGATCCCTTCCATAAGCCAATTCCCTATTTCACGATGATTCCTGGCTCAATGCCATATAGTAAGGCTTCTCCTGGTTACTGACGCTAATGTACTGGGGCGTCAGGCCCCGGGTCTGTAAATTCTCGACGACGCTCTCGTACACGGCGAGCTTTTGGGGCATGTCGGTGCCGACGCCGAAATAAACCCGCCAGCCCCGGCCGTCCTGGTAGCTAAGACCGCCTGACGGGCGGTAGTAGAGCCGGTCAATGTTCGGCCGCAACTCGCGCAACTGCAGCGCCCCGGCCAACACCGCTTTAGGCACAAAGGTCAACTCGCCTACCGGCTGATCCAGCTCCGACTCAATGACCAGCAAGCCAGTGGTTTCGACCCGGGACGGGATGAGATTGCCCTCTTTATCTACCCAGAACTGCTCGCCGGCCTGCTGCCAGATAGCGATGGGCGAGTTTTCTACCACGGCGACGCTGACCTGGCTCGGCCACTCCAGCGTCACCGTGGCCGAAACCAGGCCCGGCAACTGGCTAACCCGGGTCGCCGCCTCGTTTGGATCGGCAGCGAAAACGTGGGTGTTGGCCAGGCCGCTGGCGGCTACGATCTCCGAGGGCGAAATGGTTACTGCGCCTGTCACCGGGACCAGCCGGAGATAAAAAGCCTCGTACTGGCCGATGAGCGCCAGGGCATAGGCGCAAACAGCGACCAGACTCAGGCTAATCCAACGCGACGAGGTGACTACTCGTTTGACAGCCCTGGTCGGGAAGTGAAAAAACCGCCGGTTGCGCCACCGCCGCTTCCTGGCCGTCCGGGGCACCGCCACCGGCGGCAGGGCGGCGCTGTGGGCCACATTCATCCGCCGCACTTTGGGCTGCTTCCGTAAATGCCGGGAGCGTTGCCCCGGCCGGGTTACCGGTTTCCGCCGGACCGTTTCACGCGTCACCCTTCACCTCGTAAGCTGTTTCCAGCTTTGACTTGGCCTCATGGCGCTCCAGGGCCAGCTCAACCAGCCGGTCCAGCAGTTCGCCATAACTGATACCCGACGCCTCCCACAGCTTGGGATACATTGAGATGCGGGTGAAGCCGGGAATGGTATTTAACTCATTGAGGTACAGCCGGCCGTTATCCTTGTCTAGTAAGAAATCCACCCGGGCCAGCCCGGCGCCGTCAATGGCCCGGAAAGCCTGGACGGCCACAGATCGGACCTGGCCGGCCAGCGCCGGGTCCAGCTCGGCCGGGATGATTAACTCGGAGTCGTCGCTGACGTACTTGGCCACGTAATCGTAAAATTCGCGACGCGGCCGGATTTCACCGACCACGCTGGCGATGGGGTCGTCATTGCCCAGGACGGAGACCTCCAGTTCGCGGGCGTTGATCCCCTGTTCGACCAGCAAGCGCCGGTCGTAACGGGCAGCGTCGGCCAAGCCGGCGGCCAGCTCTGCCCGGTTGCGGCACTTGCTGACGCCGACGCTGGACCCCAGGTTGGCCGGCTTGGTAAAGACAGGATAGGTAAACCGGCTTTCCAGTTCATCCAGGATAGCTTCGGGCCGCCTGGCCCATTCCGAACTCAGCACCAAATGCCAGGGCAAAACCGGCAAGCCACTGGCCTGCATCACCTGCTTGAAAATAGCCTTGTCCATGCCCACGGCCGAGCCGACCACCCCGGAACCGACGTAGGGCAATCCGGCCAGCTCCAGCAGCCCCTGGACCGTGCCGTCTTCGCCGTAAGGGCCATGCAAAACGGGGAAGACCACATCCAGGTGGGCCACTTCCGACAGGTGGGCCGGCCGCCTTTCGGCCATGTCCACCCGCATCAGGGCCGACGCCTGTGGATCGGGCAGCAGGGCCGCCGGCCGCACCGCCGCTTCGTCGCCGGCTTCCAGGGCGGCGGTGACGTCGCCCGTCAGCCACTGGCCAGACTTGGTGATGCCGATCAACACCACGTCGTACTTCTCCGGGTCCAGGGAGTTCAAAACCGAGCGGGCCGACATCAGCGACACCTCATGCTCGCCCGAACGGCCGCCAAAGATCACCCCGACGCGTATCTTTCGTTTGCGATTCTTCGCTTCCTCGTTCTCGCCGCTCATTGCCGGTCTTGTAGTGAGCTTCGCTGCTGTGGCCGGTCTCCGACTATGGCTGGTTTCCAGCCGCGGCCACCTGTTATCGCTCTACTCGTTTACCTCCTCGTCAAAATGCCAGTTACCGATCAGTTCCACTTCCAGTTCCAGTTCTACGCCGAACTGTTCCCGGACGACGTTCCAGGCTTCGGCAATCAAAGCGCGGATATCCTCGGCCGTGGCGTCGTCGTCGTTAATAAAGAAGTTGGCGTGCTTTTCCGAGATGTGCGCGCCGCCGCTGCGGAAGCCTTTCAGGCCGGCCGCGTCAATCAGGTAGCCGGCGTAATAATGGGGCGGATTCTTGAACATCGAGCCCATGCTGGCCCCGCCTGGCTGGGTCTGTTTGCGGCGGGCGACAAAACCGTCGGCCCGGGCCAGCAGCACTTCCACCGGCTCGGGCTTCAAGACCAGCTCGGCCGAGAGCACTACCCGGCGCGGCTCGTCGCTGCGCTGCTCGCGCTTTAAAACGCTGTCCCGGTAGCCGTAAGCCATTTCCTCGTTGCTGTAAATACGCGCGCCCAGGCCCGGCTCCCAGATGGTCGCCGCCAGGAGGTTGCTATTCGTATCGCCGCCGTGGGCCCCGGAATTACCGACCACGGCCCCGCCGACTGTGCCGGGCACGTTGACCGCCCACTCCAGCCCGCCCAGCCCCTTGGCAATACATTGCCGGGCCAGCGAGGAGAGGTTCATACCTGACTCGGCGGTGCAGACTACGTTCAGACCGGTGTGGCGAAAACGGACGTTGCGGGCCTTATTGAGAATCACCAGGCCGCCAATCCCGCCGTCGGCTACCAGGATATTGGAGCCACCCCCCAGCACGAAGTAGGGGATGTGTTGGGCGTAGGCCAGTTCCACGGCCATTTGCAGCTCGGTGGCGTTGCCGACTGTGACAAACATTTCGGCCGGCCCGCCAACCCGTGCCGATGTGTGGCGGGCCATCAGCTCATTCAATTTGAACCGGTCGCCAAAGACCTCGCGATATCGCCGGTGAATTGCTTCGAGTACGGTTGTTTCCAGGTCCATAAATCCACTTCCGAAAATTAAACCAGATGGTTTGCGCCGTTGCTGAGGCGGCGGCGCAAACCATCAAAAACCCATTGCCCGACCAGATTGCCGTCTCCGGCCGATAGCGTCAGGACCACGTCTCCCGGCCGGACCCGTTCCAGGATATAAGTGGCGGCGCCGGTCAGGTCGCCCACGTAGCTGGCCGCCGGGTGGTTCATGGCAGCCACCACCGCCTGGGTGTCCACGCCCAGCGTGTCCTTCTCCCGGCTGCGGTAGATGTCCAGGGCTACTACCCGGTCGGCGTCGGTAAAGCTACGGGCAAAGTCGGCCAGCAACGTCTTCGTCCGGCTGTAGGTGTGGGGCTGCCACACCGCCCACAGCCGCCGGCGGGGAAAACGTTGGCGGGCGGCCGCCAACGTGGCCCGGATCTCGGTCGGATGGTGGGCGTAATCGTCAATGACGACGACGTCGCCCACTTCCCCGACAATTTGGAAGCGCCGGCCAATACCGGCAAAATCGGCCAGGGCCTGGCGAATGACCTCGAACGCGACCCCCAGCCCGGCGGCTACGGCCACAGCCGCCAGGGCGTTACGCACATTGTGCTCACCGGGGACCCGGAGGCGGGCGAGTCCGGCCAGAGCCTCGCCACGCTGCACCAGGAAATCGGTTCCGCCCAGGGGGTTCGCGCGCAGGTCTAACGCCTGCCAATCGGCCTGACCCAGGCTGTACGTCTCAATGGTCACGCCCGGCAAGGCTATTTCGGTAGCCAGGGCAGCGGCGCCCGGGTCGTCGGCGCAGACCACCAGGCGGCCACCGGCCGGCAGCCGCCCGGCAAAGCGCCGGAAGGCCTCCTGGTAATCGGCCGGCGTCGGATACAGGTCGGGGTGGTCATGCTCGATGTTGGTAATGACTGCCACTCGCGGCCGCAGCCCCAGGAACATGTGATCGTACTCGTCGGCTTCGACGACAAAGGTGTTACCCTGCCCGGCCCGGCCGTTGCTGCCCAAGAGGGGCAAAACACCGCCGACGATGACTGTTGGGTCCAGTTTGGCGGCCACTAAAATCTGGGCAATCATGCCTGTCGTCGTCGTCTTGCCGTGCGTTCCGGCCACTGCAATCCCAACCGTATCGGCCATCAAGTCGCCCAATAACTCGGCCCGCTTGAACACGGGAATTCCGGCCGCCCGGGCTGCCACCACCTCCGGGTTATCGGCCGGCACGGCCGAAGAAATGAGCAGCGCGTCGGCCCCGGCCACGTGCTCCGGCCGGTGGCCCTGGAAAATGGTGGCCCCGGCCGCGGCCAGTTCGGCCGTCAGCTCGTTGCTCTGCTGGTCGGAGCCGCTGACCGCGAACCCCTTACCCAGCAAGACCCAGGCAATGGCCGACAGCCCCGCGCCGCCGATGCCTACCAGGTGGATGCGCATCCCGGGCCACAGGAGCTTGCCAGATGATTGGTGAACTTGTAATTGAGTCATTGATAGTAAGCTATAAGCTGTAAGCTATTAGCTATAAGCTGTAAGCTGTAAGCTGTTAGATCAAAGCAATAATCACCACAAAAAAGGTTAGAAAAAAGATGAGCAGCCAGACCGTCGGGCTAAAGATACCCATCGGCAGATAGCTGGTCAGGGCCATGGCTGACGAATCGAGCAACGGCCGGGTGATAATGGCGGGATCGAAGGCATAGGTTTCGTTCAGCGGCAGTTGCACGTAACCGGCCGGCGTCACCTGGTACTCCAGGAAGCTCCACAACCCACCGATGACCAGATAACCGTTAATGGCCCCAATGAGCAGGCCGACGATGCGCCTTTCCAGCCCAGCCCGCAGCCGTTCGCCCAGCCGGCCGCTGGCGATCTGTTCGGCAATCCGGCCCACGACCTGATAGCTAAAAAAGGCAATGATGGTGTGAAAGATGGCTTGAACCCAGAATTGTCTCTGGCGGATGGCCAGCAGATCTATTGGCACTAACGGGTCTGGTGTCAAGTCCGCTCCGGCAACCCTAACGAGAAAGGCACCGAACCAGTGCAGCACGGCAATGGAAGCCACCAGCCCGGAAAAGGCGATGACTTCCTTCTGCCAGCCACGCATATAGCCGATAAGGGCAAAAAATAAAACCATGAGCCAAAAAAGAATCTGTAAGCTAACCATCTACCCTCCCTCTTCCTAAAGCCATCAACAACCGGGCCAACCGGGTGGCTGAGCCGGGTACGTCCAGCGCCCGCGCCGCGGCGGCCATTCTAGCCAGCCGCTCTTCGTCGTGTAGCAGATCCAGCACCGTCGGCCGCAACCGCTCAGCCAACAGTTCGTCGTCCAGCCGAACGGCCGCGCCTCGTTCAGCCAGGTAATCGGCGTTAACCTTTTGGTAGCGCCAGGCGTATGGATAGGGGACCAGGACGGCCGGCAGGCCAAAAGCCGGGCATTCGCCCAACATGCTGGCCCCGGCCCGAGCCAACACTAGGTCGGCCGAACGGAAGGCCGGTCCCATCTCCTCATGCAAATAAGGGTATGGCCGGTAAGTGGCCCGCAGCGCTTCCGGCAAGGCCGTGGCCTGCTTTTCTACCTCCGGCCAGTCCAACGTGCCGCTAACGTGAATGACCTGGGCCTGGCCCAGCAGCTCCGGCAGCGCCGCCATTAAGGCCCGATTGATGCTGCGCGCGCCCCGGCTGCCGCCAAAGACAAAGAGAGTCGGCCGGCCGGGAGCCAGGTCAAAGGTAGCCAGGGCTTCTTCCCGGCTCAGGTGGGTGGCAGCCCGCAGCTCCGGCCGGACCGGGTAGCCGGTAATGACCACTTTCTCCGCTGGGAAATAAGCACGCGAAGCCTCGGCCGTGCAGGCCACCTTTCTGGCCAGCCGGCTCAGCGACTTGATAGCCCGTCCCGGCTCAATGTCCGGCAAATAGATGGCTATGGGAAGACGCCGCAGCCAGCCGACCAGGGCGACCGGCACATTGACGTAGCCGCCGGTCATAAACAGCACGTCCGGCCGGAATGCCGCAATAAGCCGGGCCGAGACACCCAGGCTCCAGGCCAGTTTCGTCGCGTTAACCATTCTTACCCGCCAGGGCACGCCAGCAATCGCCCCGCCGGCAATCGTCTCCAGGCGAATGCCGGCCCGAGGCAGCAACGTTTCTTCGATTTCGCCACGCGTACCAACCCACAACAACTCTCCGGCCGTCAGGCCCATTTCTCTTAGCTCAGCGGCGACGGCCAGCGCCGGATAAATGTGGCCGCCCGTCCCGCCGCCGCAAATCAAGATCCTCACGAACCACTCCTCTGGCTGGCTTTCTCGGCTGCTGCATCTTCTGGCCCACGGCCGCATCTCGTGAAATACTCAGTAAAATGCCAATTCCGATCAGCGACGAGGCCAGTGAGGAGCCACCGTAGCTCAAAAAGGGTAAAGGGATGCCGGTAAAGGGCACGACGGCCGTCACCACGGCCATGTTCAGCAAGGCCTGGAAGCTGAGCCAGCAGGTAACGCCCAGGGCCAGCAACGAGCCGTAACCGTCCCGCGCTCGCCGGGCAATGCTGATGCCGCGCCAGACCAGCAGCGCCCACAAGACCATGACCACCAGGCAACCAACCAGGCCCAATTCCTCGCCCAGGATAGAAAAGACGCCATCGGTGTGGGCGGCCGGCAGTGGGCCAAATTTCTGGGTGCTCTCGCCCAGCCCCACGCCAAACAGCCCGCCTGTGGCCAGGGCCACCACCGATTGCTGCACCTGCCAGCCGGCCTGGATAGGGTCGCGCAGAGCGATACGGTAAGAATCTACGCGTTGGGCGGCGTGGGGCAACGTCGTCACCAGGAAGAGGAAAATCAGGCCGCCAACCAGCCCGGCAATGGTAAATTGCCGCAGGTCGGCTCCAGCAATAAAGAACAGGGTGAAGCAAACGATAGCAATAAGACCGGTCGTGCCCAGGTCCGGCTGCTGGACAATGAGGGCGCAGACCACGCCGGTGATGACGGAAAAAGGCAGCAGGCCGTAGGTCAGGTTCTTGATCCGGTCGCCCTTGGAGGAGAGCCAATGGGAGATGTACAAAATGGTGGCCAGCTTGGCGATTTCCGAGGGTTGGTAAGAGCCTTCCAGCAAGCCGCGCCGGGCGCCGAAAATGGTCTCGCCGAAGAGCAAGACCACGACCAGCATGACCAGGGTCATAATCAAAAAGGGCACGGACATCAACCGTAACACGTGGTAGTCAAATTGCATAATAATCAGCGCCCCGGCAATGCCGACGATCAGGGCCAGCAACTGGCGCTTGAAAAAATAGGTCGCCTCCTCGTAAAAGCGCAGGCCATAGTCAAAGGTCGTGCTGTAGACCATGAGCATGCCAATGACCAGCAGCCCGGCTACCACCAGCAGTAGCCAGTAGTCGAACTGGAAGCGCAACCCCGGCCGGACCCGGTTGCTGTTTTTGCGAATGAGGTTAACGGTCGTCAAGACTCTTCTCCTAAAATCGCAACAAATTAGCGCGAATTATCGCGAAAAAATTCGTGCCAATTCGCGTCAATTGGATGCTTCTTCATCCAGCGCCGCCACCAACCGGCGGAAGAGTTCGCCGCGCTCGGCAAAATCGTTAAAAGCGTCAAAACTGGTGCCGCCCGGCGACAGCAAGACCACGTCGCCCGGTTCGGCCAGGCCGGACGCGGCGGCCACCGCCTCGGCCAGCGTTTCCACCCGGATGACCGGCTGGTTGGCCCCGGTCGCCGCCAGGTGTTCCTCCATCAGCCCGGCCAACTCGCCAAACAGGACTACCGCCTTAGCCCGCTCCCGGACGCGTCTGGCCCACGGTTCCCAGACCATGTCCTTGTCCCGGCCGCCAGCCAGCAAAATAATCGGCTCGGTAAAAGAGTCCAGGGCGGCGTTGACCCGCTCGGGAGCCGTGGCAATGGAATCGTTGATGTATTGGACGCCCTTGATCGTGCCCATGACTTCCAGGCGGTGCTCCACGCCCCGGAAGGTGTGGATGGCCTGGCGAATCGCCTCCAGGGGCAGGCCCACCGAGTCGGCCAGGACGGTGGCCGCCAGGACGTTGAGCACGTTGTGCCAGCCCCGCAGTTGGACATCGCCCAACTCGCAGACGGCCGTTTCCCGCTGGCCGTCGCGCAGCCAGATTTTCTGGCCGTCCACAAAGGCGCCGTCTTTGACCCGCCAGCGCAGGCTGAAGAGGCGCAGCCGGCCACGTACCAGCTCCCGCAGGGCCATCGCCCCATCGTCGTCGGCCGAGAGCACCGCCACCCCGCTGGCGTTTTGGTAGCGCAAGATGTTGGCCTTGGCGCCGCTGTAAGCGGCCATCGTCTTGTGCCGGTCCAGGTGATTGGGAGTGACGTTCAGCACGGCCGCCACGGGCGGGCTTTGCGTCCACAGCTCCAACTGGAAGCTGGACAATTCCTGGACAACAATGTCGTCCGGGGCCATCTTGTCCAGGTCGGCAATGAGCGGCCGGCCGATGTTGCCGCCCACCCAGGTGCGCCGGCCGGAGAGCTGGGCCATGACGCCGGTGAGGGCGGTGGTCGTCGTCTTGCCGGCCGAGCCGGTGATGCCAATAACCGCCGCCGGGACTCGCTTGATAAACTCCAGCGAGTCGTTGGTCAGGCGAATGCCCCGTTCGCGGGCGGCCTGCACAATGGGCGCGTCGGCCGGCACCCCACCGCTGATAGCCAGTACGTCTGTCTTGTCCAGTAAAGTCATCGGATGTGTACCTAAAACCGTTTCTAACTCCAGGTCAGCCAATTCGTCCAGCGCCTGGCCTATCTTCTCCGCCGGCCGCAGGTCTGAGATCACCACCTCTGCGCCCACCTCGGCCGCAAACCGGGCCAGCGCCTTCCCCTGCCGGGCCAGGCCCAGAATGACAATGCGCTTGCCCGCTAATTCATCTTTATTCACCGCAGAGGCGCTGAGGGCGCTGAGGTTTTTTTTGTTAGGAGGAGAGTTGCTCATACTATTTACCTCAGATCCACAGTCCCTCTATTTCTCTATAAACCGCTCTATTCCTCCAGGCCCAGAACCACTCTTTGAATTCCTCGTTTGAGTGTTGGAACGTTAAAATTAAGCAGTAACCTGATTTTCCAACCTCCTAAGCGTAGGTAGGTTAATAACTGGGCCTTGTGAATAGGATGCACCCTGCGCTCTCTATAAAAATCCCTCCGCGTTCTCCGTGTCTCTGCGGTTAAATCAAAGCCAGGGCAATCCCAACCATCGCCACCAGGATGCCGATCAGCCACCAGCGCTGGACGATCTGGGTCTCGCTCCAGCCAATCAGTTCAAAGTGGTGGTGCAGCGGGGCCATTTTGAACAGGCGCCGGCCGCCGGTAGCCTTGAAATAGAGCACTTGCAAAATGGTTGACGCTGTCGTGGCCACCGGGATAAAGGCAATGACCGGCAAAATGAGCCATTGGTTGGTCATCAGGGCCACGACGCCCAGCGCGCCGCCCAGGGCCTGCGAGCCGACGTCGCCCATGAACATCTGGGCCGGCTTGGCGTTAAACCACAAGAAGGCAAAGCAGGCGCCGACAGCCACAAAACAGAAGATAAGCAAGAATTGTTGATCCTGTAAAAAAGCAATGACGCCGTAGGCGGCAAAAGCGGTGGCGGCGATAATGCCGGCCAGGCCGTCCAGGCCGTCGGTCATATTGACCGCGTTGGCCGTAGCCGTGATGATAAAAGCCGCTATGGGCACGTAGACAAGGCCAATATCCAGCAAGACCGGCACGGTGGGCAGGGCCACCCAGCCGTGCAAATCGTTGACCTGCCAGTAGAGCAACACGGCCGCCGCCAGGGCGATAATGACCTGGTACCAGATCTTGTAGCGGGCCAACATGCCCACGCCCGGCCGCTGCCGGAAACCCTGGTAATCGTCAATGCCGCCCAAAATCGAATAGGCTATCAGGACACCCAGGGGAATGACCACGCTCTCGGCAATTTCCAGGTCGCGGAGGAACTGGACAATATTGACGATCACATTAATGAGTACGACCCAGACGACGATCAAGATACCGCCCATTGCCGGCGTGCCCATCTTGCTCAGGTGAGTCTGCGGCCCTTCAATCCTGATTTGCTTGCCCAGCCGCAAGCGGCGCATTGTCTCCACCAGCGGGCTGCCCCAGATCACCGCCAGCAAAAAAGTCACGCCGCCGAGAGTTAGTGCGAATGCCATAAAGTCCTTAAAAGGTAATTCAGTAATTAAGTAATTGAGTAATTGAGTAATTGGGTAATTACCCAATTACTCAATTACTCTTTAATCTCGACTCAGGGCCGCCACAATCCGGTCCAGCCG
>JAKEFB010000081.1 GCA_022616275.1 Chloroflexota bacterium | reverse complement strand
CAATCAGGGCATGGTCCTGACGTTCGAGGATAGCCAGGTGCTCGACAGCACCTCCACCTATTGGGGTGGCGGCGCTATCTATAACGACGGCGGCCGGCTCGACGTGAAGGGCAGTAACCTGGCCTACAACCAGGCCCAGGGCGAATTCGGTTTTGGCGGGGCCATCTTCAACGACAATGCCGACCTGCTGGTCAGCCAGAGTGTGCTCATGGAGAACAGCGGCGACGGCGTCTGGGGCTACGGCGGGGCCATCTATGCCGTCAGCAGTGGCGTGGTGGTAGACCAAAGCTGGGTCGTCCATAACGACTCGGCCGACTATGGCGGCGGCATCTACCTCTCTAACGGCTGGCTGCACGTCTATCGAAGCGCCATCGAGGATAATTACGCGCCAACGACCGGTGGCGGTATTCTCGTCAGCACGGCCGCCACCTTCAAACTGGTCGAGAGCACCGTGACCGGCAACGTATCCGACCTCATCGTAGGCGATGGCGGCGGCGGTCTCTACCTGGGCGGCGACACGGCCGAGATAACCGACAGCCAGATTAGCGGCAACAGCGCGGCCTTCGGCGGCGGCCTCTTCCAGGAGGGAGGCGAGACCATCATTAGCCGCAGCACCATCAGCGATAACGGCGCCTTCCCTGACGGCGGGGGCATCTACCACCGGTTCGGCGCCATGACCCTCGTCCAGAGTACCGTCAGCGACAACCACGCCATACACGGCGCCGGCATCTTCAACCACAACAATGACTATGGCTATACCCGTCTGGTCCTGGTCAACACTACCGTATCCGGCAATATCGCCACAATTGACGGCGGCGGCATCTTTAATCACAAGGGGGACGTGTCCCTCTACAGCGCCACCGTCGCCGCCAACCAGGCCGACGGCGACGAGGACAAGCGCGGCGCCGGCGGTGGCATCTTTAACGAGAGCGGCGGCGTCCGCCTGCAAAACACGCTGCTGGCCGACAACTTTCACCCGGATAGCAGCGGCGACGTACCCGACGATTGCTTCGGAGACGTGTACTCCGATGGCTACAACCTCATCGAATCGGACAGCGTCTGCCACATCCTGGGCGACCTGACCGGCAACATCATCGGCCAGGACCCCCAGCTAGGCCCGTTGCAGGACAATGGCGGGTTGACCTGGACGCAGGCCATTCCGCTGGGCAGCCCGGCCGTGGAGACAGCCCACCCCGGCGGCTGCCTTGACGATCAAGGCCAGCTCCTCGAAGACGACCAGCGTGGCTTTGGAAGGCATCTGGACGGCGATGGCGATGATGAAAAGCGCTGCGACATCGGCGCCTACGAGAATGGCGAAGGGATGTGGCCGTCGTCAGTCCGCTTTGTGCAAGACAGTGCGCAGCGTGGCGGCAAATTCATCCGGCATATCCAAAAAAGAACCATGATGGCCGGGGAAAGTGACCAGCTCACAGCCGAGTTTCTCCGCTAGGATTTGAGCCACCTGTGCGTACCACGTCTTTCTATCCAGGCCCCATTTGCTGACAGCGATGAACACCCTGACCCCGTTTTGCTTGATCCTCTCGATATCCGGCAGGTAGTTGGCGACGGGCAGCAATTCCTGCTTTATCAGGACATCAACGGCATCCTTCGCGCCGATGTACGGTTCGCTGCTCTGCTCCCTGTGAATGTTTACTTCCCTGGTAGCCTTGATCATCTGTCCAACCGGAAGTTTAGCGCCAAGCAAGAACCGGAGCGCGCCCAGTGTCGAGCCAAAGCGGAATGCGGTCAAATAAACGCTGGCAAAGAAACGCTGCCATTTCGCGGCCTTTGGATGCATGCGTGCAAGCGGCGCTTCGTGCACTACAACTGCGCGGATCGCCTGTGGCTGGGTTTTCGCCATGTCCAGGGCAATGACCGCACCACTGCTGTTGCCAAAGACGAAGGCGGATGTCTCGCCGGCCGCGCCCAGCACGGCCACCGCATCGCGGCTCTGCTGGCTGATCTCGAAGTTCTGGGGGACGTTCATCGTGCTGCGAGCGTTGGCGCGGCGGTCGTAGGTGATAGCTTTGTATTCATTTGCGAGAATATCGGCCACGAATGAATAATGCCACCCATCCCCGGCAGCGGGGGCGATCATCAGCAGCGGCTGTCCCTGGCCGCGCACTTCGTAGTAAAGATCATCCCCTTCCGTCGTCACGCGGCCCGACTGGATCATCACTTGTTTGGTGATCATCTCGTTCACCTTCCTTGTTCAACACCCTTTTCCAGGATTTCCTGATAGATTGGTGATTTTTCTAGTAGGGTCACGTGCCACCTCGCGATTCGATCAACAAAGCTTTGCCTGCCGATACCAGGAGATTATAACAGTCTCAAGCTGGTTGCTTCAGTGCGTTTTAACGCACTTTCCATTACTAGCCGGCGGTTTCAACCGTCGGCGGTCTTACCTGCCGTAACGCCACCCAGGCCAACAAAGCACAAACGGCCGCAAAGGCAAACAGAACCCGATGGGAGCCAGCAAGGTCTATCGAGAAACCGGCCAGGGTGGGGCCAAGCACGGCCGCTGCCTGGGTCGCCACGAAATAGACGCCGGTATAAGCGCCAATCTGGCCTTCGTCGCCGAGGTCATAGAGGAGGGGCAGGTCGTTGATGACAACCAGCGCCCAAAAGAAACCGGCCAGTACCAACACAATCGCCAGGGTGGCCGGGTGGCGAATCAATAAGGCACCGCCACCGGCTACCAGGAACAGTCCGGCCAGACCAATACTGATGCTGCGCTGCCGGCCGATCCGCGCCCCAATCAGCCCGCCGGGAAAGGCAAAGAGGATGATGGCCACGGCCGAGAGGGCGGCGAAGCGGGCCGCCTCCCCCGGCGACAGGCCGAGGGTGAAGACGGCAAAGGAAGAGAGGCCGGCTTGCAGGCTTTCGGACACCATAAACGAGAGCAGAATGGTGAGTAAAAACAGGAGGGTGCGGTGGTCTTCTGCCTGCCAGAGGGCGCGCAGGAGGCTCAAAACGCTACTGGTGGGTTTTGCTGCTTCAGCCTCTTTGACAGGTCTAACGATTTTGCCGGGGCCGAACGCCGTAGCTCTGCCCTGAGCGGTAGGGTTTGGCTCTATGATCAACAGGGCGGCAAGCGCAGCAAAGACGACCATGAACACACTACTGGCGATAAACGGGACTGCCCGGCCGGCCCGCTCAAAAAGGAAGCTGCCGGCGACTAAGGCCAGCGCGCCGCTGCTGCCGGCCATCACGCTGGCAATGCCTCTGACCTGGCTGCGCTGCCCTGGCGGGAATAGATCGCCGAGCAAAGCGGCCGCTGGCGCTCGAAAAATCGCCATGCCCACGTTGACGACCAGGATGGCCACCAGAATGGCCAGGATGGTGCCGGCCAGGGGGATAAAGACGAAGCCGAGAGCCGCCAGCGGTACGCCGGCCAACAACCACGGCTTGCGCCGGCCGAAACGAGTCCAGGTTCTGTCGCTGGTTACGCCCACCCAGGGTTGGACAAAGATGTTGATCAGGTTGTCCCACGTCATGATGAAGAAGGCCAGCGTGGGCGACAGACCAAAGCCCCGCACGTCCAGTAACGGCCGGCCGGCCAGCAGCAATTGCTCGTCTACCAGCGGATTGCCCGCCTGAAGAAAGAGGGGCACAAATTGGTTAAAGACAGGCCAGATGAGAAAAATGGCGGCAAAGCCAAAACCCAGGGCAATCGCCTGTTTCCAATTGAGCTTCATTTGGCTTCATCTCGCCCTTCATAAAGACCTCTGGGGTTTAGAAACCTCCAGGGTTAAGAGCGGAACTAGGGAGCTTGCTTCCAAAGGGTGCCAAGCGCAGACCAGCTTGAAAGCAGCAGGGTCTTCACTGTGTCCGGTGGCGTGAAATTCCAGTCGCCCTTGATCACATGCTGAATGCTGGCTTTCATGGCGTTGCCTTCTACCGCGAAAAGCATATTGCGGTCACTATCTACGGCAAATTTGCCACCCATGATGGCTTGTCCTTCTAAGCGGCCGAGCCGGGCCGCCAGCTCTTGCGCTTCGGCCTCGTCCAGGCCGCCGACGATAGGCTCGCCGTCAACAAAGAGGAAATGACCATCACGCCGCAGCATGGGCAGGGCTTGCAAGACCCCCTTGAGTGATTGCCGTGAGCCAGAACCGGCGATGGCGACTGACATGATCATAGACGATGCCATGGCCGCCGTGAAGGAAAGGTACTGGCGTACCCCACTCTTGACCAGCGAGTAAAGCTTATCCTCGGTCGCTTCGGCCTTGGTGAAGTAGCCGTTGATGTCGTAGCGGTCAATCACCTCGCGCTCTGGAGCCACGCCGGGCTGGCCGGTACGAATGAAGAGCTGGACGACCTTATTCCCCATCGTTTCCCGGATGTATTCGCACAACTCCAGGCCGGCCGTATCACTCTCCATCACCACGTCAATAAAGGCGACTGAGACTCGTGGCGCCGGGACACTGGGCAAGACCGGGATCAACTTGGTTTTTATCAATTCAAGCGCCTGGGCTTTGCTCTCGGCCGTGTGCAGTTCGACCGGCAAGCCATAGACCGTAAAGTCCTCCATCACCAATTTGGACAACTGTAAGACGTCCGGTTCATCGTCAACGATCAAAATGGGCCAACTGGTGTTAAACATCTATATCCTCCTTATAACGGCGTTGGCCAACTAATTTATTGGCCCAACGTCATTATCTATACCCTGTAAAGTCATAAACTAACATTTCCTTCACCCTGCCGCCAAGCTAACCGCTTCGGTTAGCCTGTCACCTTGTCAAGTGAGCGTCTGAGGGAACGTAATAGTGAAAGCCGTACCCTCTCCTGGTTTGGACGAAAGGCCTATCTCGCCTTGCAGGGCGGCCGTGACGATATTGTGGACGATGGCTAACCCCAGCCCCGTGCCTCCTTTGGTGCGGCCGGTCGTAAAAAACGGTTCAAAGACCCTGTCCAGGTTTTCCGGGGCGATCCCCTGTCCAAAGTCGCGCACGGTCAGGGTAAAGGTAGGTGTTGGATGGAGATAATCGGCCGTTAAGATAATGTCAACCTTGCCGCCGCTACCCGGCTCATAGGCATACCGCTCGACATTGGTCAGCAGGTTCAACAAGACCTGGGTCAGATAGCCGGGGTAGCCCAGCCAGGTCTGCCTGCCGGCCGGTAACTGGTTGTCTATTTCGATCGTTAACCTGGCCTGGCGGGCATTGATCGTAAACAAATCAACCGTGCAGGCCACCAGTTCGGGCAGATCTTCTTGTTGCAGTGTATCTACCACCTGGTTAACCGAAATCTTTTTGAACTCCTGGATCAATTTGTGGGCCCGGGCGATGTTGCGCTGGGCCAGGCTGGTGGCTTCCTGAATATTGTCCAGCACTTTTTTACTCTGGCTGCTCTGCTCGAACAAGGCGGCGATTTCCGGCCGGTTGATGCGTTTGACGATCATGTCCACGGCCGTGTTGGTAATCCCCAGCGGTGTGTTTAGTTCGTGGGCGACGCCGGCCACCATCTGGGCGATGGAGCGGTGCCGCTCAATTTCGGCCTGCGCTTCCAGGGCCTGGTTTTCGAGTTCGACCTGATAATGCTGCTCGATCCGCTCCCGCACCCGGTCGGCGACGGCTACCAGCACGCTAAAAATGAGGGATGGATTGGCGGTCAGGACTTCTCTAAATACCGCCTGTTCCAGCACGAAAAGCTCACAGGCGGTCAGGCAGGCAACCGTAGCCGTGCGTGGCTTGCTGTCCAGCAGGGCCACCTCCCCGAAATAGTCGCCCGCCCCAAACTGGCGCAAATCAACCCGCTTGCCCGCTTTGTCGTGCCGGTAAACCGTGACCTTGCCGCCCAGCAGCACATACATGCTGTCCGATAACTCCCCCTCGTGGCAGACAATTTCTCCGGCCGCCAGGCTGACATTCCGGCCCATCTGGGCCAGCTCTGTGATCTGGGCCGCCGGTAACTGGCTGAAAAAGGGGACCTGCTCTAGCGCTTGTTGGACGACCATAGGACCAGGTTGGTATCAAGAGAATTATACCTGATTATGTTCGAATAGTATGTCGTCTGTCGTCCGTCGTCCGTCGTCTATCGTCCGTCGTCTGTCATCACGGTCTCATGACCGCGCCTGGAGGTCGTAACTGCTCAGGCCGGTCTCATGACCGCGCCTGGAGGTTGTAACTGCTCAGGCTGGTCTCATGACCGTGCCTGGAGGTTGTAACTGCTCAGGCCGGTCTCATGACCACGCCTGGAGGTTGTAACTGCTCAGGCCGGTCTCATGACCACGCCTGGAGGTTGTAACTGCTCAGGCCGGTCTCATGACCGTGCCTGGAGGTTGTAACTGCTCAGGCTGGTCTCCTGACCACGCCTGGAGGTTGTAACTGCTCAGGCCGGTCTCATGACCGTGCCTGGGGGTTTGGGGTGCCTAAACTGTTTCATAAACGGGTAAAGGGGCGCCGGTAGCTTCGCTATAAAGCACGTCCGGGTCCAGGTCAACGCCGTTAGGCCAGACCAGCGTCCCGGCTTCCGGGTCTACCATAACCTGCTTGAAGAACGCCACCTCTTCCAGAGGCGCAAAAACGCCGCCCCGGCCGGCAATCTTACCGGCGAAATTGAGTCTGGCCTTCACGCCATCGGCAAACGTTAACTCCAGCCAATACGCCTCGATGTGATGCACCTCAACAATCCGTGGAAACATGATTTTCTTCCTTACTCCAGCGGCTCAATCTTTTGAAGATGATACCAAAAAAGCGGCTAAGTTCCGGCATGATGGCTAACCTGAATCAAACGGCCGGCACAGAGGGCAAAGGCAGATCTTCTTCAGCCGAAGCGGCGGCAAAAGCGATGACGGCCCAGATGTCTCGTTCCTCCAACGTGGAAAAATCGGCCAATATTTCTTCCACCCTGGCCCCTTCTGCCAGGCTGGCCAGTATTGTCCGAATAGGCGCCCTGGTGCCTTTGATAACCGGCGTACCGCCGCTAATGTTCGGGTCACGAATGATATACTTTTGGTACTCCATCAGTCTGTCTCCAAAGTCAAGGCGTCGCCCTCAGTATACCACGATTTTGAGTCACCTATTCGGCCAGCTCTGTTTGATCCTAGTAGCCGGCCAGGCTGTGCGTCTCCCAGAATTCGGCCGTTTCAAGAATCTGCTTGTCCGCACTCATAATGCACAGCACTCCGTCTACTTCTTTTGGCGTCATTCAATGACATTTCCGCAGACATATCGGCACTATTCAAAGTTCAGTGCTGGAAAGCGTACCAGAAGGCGGTACAATTATAGCAACTTTAACCCCAGGTGATGTGGAGGCAGATGTCTGATACCACACCTTACTTATTTTGGCCGCAGGCCATCGGACCTTATGAATCTGACTTGAATCAACTGCTCGCCACCTTAGAAAATGAGGCAACTCTTTTTCTGAAGCACGTTACAACTTGCTTGAGCGAGCTTTCTCGTTACCCTAATGCTGAGGAGGCACGCTTAAAGTACGAAGCGTATCTACGTGTGCTAAGCGATTTACTGCGGCAAGAGTGGCAACCTGAATTACGACAGGGGCGTTTGTATCTCTACCCACCCGTATGGACGCAGGTGACGGATGATAGTGAGGCTGTTGATCGACACAGAGAAGCCATTCGCAAGTCTTTAAGCTGGGAGCGCCGCGCACAATTTCAAAAACAGTCGGTACGCGAGTTTATTGACTATATGGAGCGTGAGCGTGCATTTGCTGGCAATTCCGTTTCCATTCGTTCGTTGATGGCTGATGGCGAAGTACTAGCCTGTCAGTTGCAGGCAATTAGCAGGCTGAATGAAGAGGCACAGAAAGAACAGATTGTCTGCGCTATCAAGCCGTATCTTCAATTGGTGACAAGCGAGGCGCGCTGTATCTATACAGGTTTGCGCTTGCAGGACGTTTGGCGCTATTTTCGTTACAAGTGGGCCACACCGTACAACCCAACGCCCGGCCGCCAGATGTTTTACCTGGTGCGAGATGCCAACCAGACGTTTCATCCAATAATCGGCATTGCAGCTCTGGGTAGCAGCTTGGTGCAATTGACGGTGCGAGACGACAAGATTGGCTGGACACCTACTGCATTTAAACAACGGTTGTTTTCGGACGACTTTGATGAAACTCAGGCGCAAACAATCGGTCGTATGTTGTTGGCGACCCTTAATGACGGATTAGCCGACATCGCTACTGAAGGGTTGATCACAGCATTAGAAGCAGAATCACCCACGTTGAACATAATGCAACGTCTGCGAAAAATCGAACAGCAGAATCAGGCCAGACGAATTGAACTACTCCGGCAAAAACGTGAAAGTGAAGGGCAAACTAATATACCAAACCAACTTCCATTAGGAATTGATGGGGTGACGAACCAACCCTTGCCGCCGCCGGAAGAATTGGCAGCATTGGCTATGGAATCACTTTATTGGGCCAAACGTGCCAAAGGATTATACCGACTGTTATCTGCTAAGATGGCGTTGGGTGCTATTGAGAAATCTATTGAGACCGTTGAAGGTTTACGCGCATTGTGGCAAACGGAGAAGGGGCGAAAGGCGATTAGGATTCTTATCCAGGAGAATAAGAAACGTAAAGTAGGCATCAATATGATGGATCTAATCGTTTGTGGTGCCATACCCCCATATAATGTATTGCTAGGCGGAAAGTTAGTTGCCATGCTGTTGGCTGGTCCTCAAGTGGTCTATGACTATGAGCGCAAATATGAAGGGTATGCGAGCACGATTGCCTCAAAGCTTAAGGGTGAAGCGGTGCGACGTATGCCGAGGCTTGCTTTCTTAGGGACGACTAGTCTCTATGCTATTAGCAGCAGTCAATACAATCGTATCGCTATTCCCGTGCTTAACTATGAGGACACCCGTGTGCGTTATGTGAAGTATGGGTTAACCAAAGGATATGGTTCAGTGCATTTTTCGGAAGAGACACGGAATGCCTTAGATAAACTTCTTTTATACACGCAACGTGCTCGGCTGATAAACAACCGCTTTGGAGAAGGTGTTAATCCTAAACTGCGTCATGTAAGCGCAGGCTTGTCAGCAATAGGGTTACAGGCAGTCAATAATTTTACACAGCATCATTCCCAACGGATTGTTTATGGTGTGCCACTCGGCCGAAAAACCTATGCTTTCCTGCGCGGGGAAACAGATGATCCCGAATACTTTTTTGAGGCGAATTCCTCAGAAAAAGTCAAAGAGACAATGCAATATATTGCTCACTACTGGGCAAAGCATTGGTTTCTGAAACGAATCAACAAGGCTGAGTTGCTTGAGCAAGTTGCTTCATTCGATAAGAGCGATTACCTTCTTTCTAATGAGCTTTTAGAAACGGCCGATGATATCCCAGTCAGGCAGCAGGTGATAGAACTGTAGGAGGCTATATGCCAGAGTCGGAACACCAAGATATAGATTACCTGATTAACCTGTACAATGGCTATAGTGCCGTTGCCGAGCGAGTGGATGCTGCGCATCTACAGCATATTCACATTCCGACACCTTTGGAAGGCAAGATACGTCAGTGGCTTATCGAGAAGAAAGATATTATCCTGACAGGCAACCCCGGTGATGGCAAGACCCACTTAATGCAAATACTGAAAAATGAGTTGCAACAGTTAAACGCGGGCTATGAAGAGGACGCCAGCCAGAGAACGGCCGTAGAAGTGTTGGAAAAGTGGCGGCAGAGTAGGCAAGCGAGGCATCCTTTTATGTTAGCAATCAATCATGCCCCCTTAAGACGGTTAGCGGAAGTAACTAAAGGAGATGCCCAATTCGACTTTTTATATCGGTTAATGCTTCCTGAACAACAAGCTAATTCTGAGATCGAAAACTTTGTTGTCTACAGCGATGAGCAGAGAGCGCGCTACGTCCAAAACACCCATAACCTGCTTATTATTGATCTAAGCCAGCGTGAACTGTTGACAGATGAGACAATCATTGACGGATTGCTGAATAAACTATGTGACTTAGCCTCTGTTCTTTCCTGTGAACATGTTTTGCCAGAGGGGTGTCAACGTTGTCCCATTCGATATAACGTCCAGGCCCTCTCTGATGAGAATATTCGCAAGAATGTAAAAGCTGCTCTAGCCCTGGTAGCCAGGCGCGGATTTCACGCCACGATGCGTGACCTGGTAGGGTTATTTACTTTTGCCATAACAGGAGGTGTTAAGTGTGAGGCGCTCTGGCTCGATGGCGAAGCACATGACTACTATGACTATTACAACTTGCTCTACAACCCCAAAGCACGGAACAAATTGTTTGAGGCGTTACGAGATACTTTTGATCCTGGTCAATATGCTGATGCCAAAATGGATATGCCTCTATGGATGAACGAGGTAAAGGACGGCTGGTGGCGAAACGATGAAATCCAACAGCGACCTTCTGACCTGAAATCCCTGCAAAACCGTAAGCGGCGTTACTTTTTTGAATACGTGGAACCCGTTGAAGAGAAATTACAGCGCATGTTGTCAGTAACTGAGCAAAATTTCGACAGATTAGTACAGGGGGGATGGGGTGAGCAGCAGGCTGTTGAGCAACTCGTGGAAATGATTAACCTGCTTTATGCGCCCCTTAGGCACGGAGAGGGGCAAAATCAAGGGTATCGTTTTCGCCTGCGCCTGTGGAATGAACATCGCTATTCGGTCGGTCCATCGCCGGGGTACGTGGCGATGCGATCTATTTCCTCTGATAAATTGACCGTTTACTATCCCGCACTCAATCCGAAGTATGAGGAGGCGATTGAGATCCGCCGCGACCACATTTTGTTGGCCGTCAAAAGATGGGAACCTGGCGCACCCGCTTTGCGTGTTGATTGGGAGATGTACCAAGCCCTGGCTGCTGCCAAAGAAGGGAAGCTCATTGACGTGCAACCCTATCACATTTTGCGGCGGCTCGATCTATTCCTGCGTAGCCTCGGTTTCGAGGTCGGCCGTGCTTATGCCGAGGAAACGGTAGAATGGAGCGATTACAGGCAGCGTCGAGTCGTGACCATACGTGTTCATCGTGACGAAATGCGCTATCAGCCGTTGTAGCTAGGACAAATAGGACATGCTGGATTTCCGCAAAGATTTTTTTGAAGCTATCGTTAAGCGCCAGTTGGGTTACACACCATCTATTGAAATTAAGCCCGCTCATTTAGCCAATGGTTTCTTTCGGGTCGTGTGTGGTGGATATGTCAATAATGAGGCCCAGCACTGGGTGGTGTATCCGAAAGGAGATCCGACACAAGGTCCCGATCCAGAAAAAAGCAAAGATGAATTTAGCAGTTTCACTCCCCAACAGCAAACTGCGCTACGGTTCTTTAAGGAGAACGAGCTACAGAGGACGATGCTGCATGGATTGTTGTCGGCTGACAAAACTGTCTTTAAGGGCGTTTCAACCTCTAGTTATTCGCTGAGCCACGCCAGCCATGTCACAAGTGATAATCATGATCGAGAAGTGGGAATGTGGCTGTACAGAATTTTAAGCCACGCTCAAGATACTCCCGCTTTGGATTTGTTGCGGGAATTACTACAGCAAGAGCCGCGCCGACGCAATGATGAACTCTCTGTGCTGACACTACCACTTGATAACCCAAAGATTCCACGCAAGTTAAAGTTGTATGAGGATTGGTCGCCGATCAGTCTCCAAATTGATGGAGGCCAATTCAGTGATCCCATCGTCAACGAAATTCGCAGGGCCTTCGACCAACTGGCCCACAACGATGCCCGAACAGCCTATCAAAACGGCAAATTGGACACTTTACGACGTATGACCACACTCGCTTGCTTCTCTGTTTACTTACACCTCGCCAACTCCGGGAATGACAAGCCACTTCATCGCATTCCAATGATTTTGTGCCTGGATAAGAATGGCCGTACATTGCACCAAGCCAGCATTGCTTCCTATCAATGGGTATTGCGCTCGATTGACGCTTTTATGTATCGTGAAATCCTGGCAATCGTGGAACAACTGGCCACGCCTGAGGGCTTAGATAAACCCAAAGTCAAAGAGCTTATATACAGCAAAATCAACTGGTATCGCACCAATAAAGAGGCACAGTCAAAGGAAGGTCAGGATAAGGTAAAAAAATACCAGGATAGCTGTTGGCAGTTTTACCAAAGCTATCGTGGTGAAGCGGCCGCGTACGCCCCGGCTGAGGCTTTGGCCAATGCTTTGACAGATACATTGGGCTTAGTTTTGAGTTCAAAACCTCAACGTATCGCCAGTGCTTTGGGAACACGAATTGGATTATTAAGTGGAAGTCATAATAAGTTCTATCAGCCACACCCCGATTTTTTAGAAGTACTCGTCAGAGCCACGATTCCAAAAGGCGAAACCTGGACGTTGCGTGCCCTGGCGGAACATTGGGCTGATCGCTATGGGATTCTGGTTGGTATTCTGGGGAACGAAAATGATCGTCTACACCCTTGGGGAATTGCACCTGTTAACGGAAGCGAGTTTGCGACGAATGTCGCAGCGTTAGCAGAATTGTTAGAACAGAGTGGATACGCCCGTCGTTATGCTGATGGTGTTGTGCTCGTAACTGTTGGAGGGTAATCGTGGCCCCAGAATCAGTTGAAATAAGTCAAGAAGTGACAACTGCACGTCTCATTGTCAATGCTCTGCTCGAACATGTTGACCAGGTTCGCCTTGGCCTTATTGCCAATATGTTGCCCCCGTTTGACGTGTCAACACTCTGTCAGTTGCTGCAATCTCATCTAAGTCGAATCCGACTGGCTTTGATCGATTTTGACAATATAGCAATTGACTCGGCGTCACGGGTAGCAACACAGGTCGAGACAGTCATCGGCTGGCGTAACGATCCCGAATTGACCGAAAAGTTGATTGTGATTTTGAATGCAGCCGCACAACAAGAAAAGACGCATTCGTTGGAGGTGCTAGAACCGTTTACCGATGAAGATTTACGTCGTGCTATCTGCCGGCAAGCCGAACAAGAGGCGCAAGACGACCCCCTACGCCAGCAACTCTGGCATGAATTGAGGCTGCCCCGCACTGAAAAGTACCTACCGCTCGTTGCCCGCCAGGTGGCCGAACTCTATCACGCCCTGCAAACAGCAGATGTAGCCACGACACTTCCCCACATTGGCCTGCTTCCCGATCCCGAAATCACCAATTACGAGTTCGCACAAAGAATTAAGCAAAACAGGAACCATGTGATATGGCTATTGACCCTGGACGGTAAAGACTACCGTATGCTTGCTCGTGCTCTGGCCGATGAAGGTGATACCGACCACCGCCATACGTTTCGTCATATCAAGCAGTATACACAGAATCCTACGCAGGAGCATCTGGTCGAACTCACATTGGATTCGGTCATACATATCCGCAAAGCAGAGAAAGCGCCAGAGCCGTCGGCCGATGAGACACACGATGAACAGCCAAGTGCATTTCAACCGAGAAGCTTGCCATCCTCTGTTTATCTTGTTGACCAACTCCTTAAACTCAATCCGCTCTACGCCGATTACCAACAGGCTCTCGCCAATATTAACCATCAGGCAGAACGTATCGCTGATATGTTCTACGAGGATATAGCAGAAGAGTATGAAGCGGACCTCATCCGAGTGCGTGAGGCAGAAACAAGTGAAGTGCGCGAGCAACGCGAGTCGTATGAGGTTCTGATAGATCTTCAGACACAGGCTGAGGTTGGTAGTGTAAGACCACCGACAGAAAAAGAGGAACTGCACCCGCTCCATGAATTTATCCCGGTTTGGGTACACCCTCAGAGTTGGGGTGGCCGTATTCAGGTAGACAATCTCTCAGATGAAACGCTGGATATTGCCGGCTTGGTTGCCGATGAGTCATCATCACTCCCCTTCATTCCATTTATGCCACTGGATACACAAAGGGAACATAGTCTGTTCAATTTATTTGACGCTCTTGATCGGTTGGTGGGGGATGTAAATGGTGGTGACACTTTGGTTACGTTGTTACAGACCTTGCACACGCATCGTCAGCTTCTGACCCACTACCGCACGCTATTCCTATACTATCCCGATCAAGCTGTCCAGGCTCCCAATCTTCGTCCTGCTATTCAAAGCTACTTAGAAACGTACCACAGACTGGCACAACGGCTACAACAGATTTGTCGCCAAAAACAAGTAACAAGTCCTGATTCTACCGAACGGGCAATGGCACAGTTTTTAGCCCTCGATGTGGTTATTGTCGAACTATGGTATGCAACTAAAGCTCCTTCGGTCAACGCTCTTTTAACCCCACTGCACCCTTTGCATTTGTGGAAGTGGGTTCGGTTGAATGACCTTTTGTATGACAATCCGGAACCGCTAGGTGAAAAAGCGTTAGCCACTGTTAAGATGGCTGCCCACCATCTACCCACGATCTTGAATACATTTCTCCTGCATGAGCATATGTTTGCGCCACCGCGCCGTTTATTAGAGGCGCGGCTCGTATTTGCGGGCGAAATTGACAATTCCCAATCACCCTTTACTGTTGGAATTCCTTATTACAAACCAGTCGCCCAACAATCGCCGACTGCGGATGGGTTACAGTCATTCGTCGACCTGTTTGATAGATTTCTGACGCTATACCCTCCCGCCCGGTTAGGGCTGACATTAGTACTCATTGACCCACCTCAACTTTCGCCAATTTTGCAAAAGTTGGTGCAACTACAAAAATTAGAGATGCTGTATAGCGCGAAGGTGTATGTCTATCGCACGAACGAACGCATCGCCGCGCACGATGTGTGGCAAAGCAAAGACGATGAAGCTCTTCAGCTTTTTCGAGAGAATCCCCGCTGGATACTCCAGGTAAGTCTGAAGCAGAATAAATTGGACGACATTCAGCGGGATTTACGCGAAAAGACACTATATCCGCACATTATTCTACTGTGCGATCCGTCCGAAGCGATTGTACAAGACACATATCGCTATGTGCAGGAAGCAGCAACTCCATTTGGCATTCCTGTGCAACTAAGCTATGACAGCATCAGCGATGCTATCAAGCTGATTCCCGCTCCTGGTGGCGGTATATTTGATTCGTATGCCGGCGTACGGAATACGCTGAGCGGCGAACTACAGCGCAAGGTATTAGGTGTGGGCAACAAGGGTGTCAATCCAGAACATTTGCGGCCGTTCCTTGATGACGAAGAGGGCACGCACTGGTTCGCTATCATTGATTGGCCCCACGGCACAATGGAGTTGCCGCCAGGCATCGGGCGACGTCTAGCTTGGCATCGTGTCGGGGCTAGAACGCTAGCAGTACATACCAATGAGCGCGACTGGCAGAAGTACTGGCAAGAACAGTTAGTGTTCGCCCTGCGTGAGATGAAACTACCGGCGGGAATTGATCCGCAGAATATTCTCGAACGACTACTGGAACTGTTCCCTATTTTGCCTGAGGGCTTAATCGCCTTGATTCGTCCTTCGCTCGGAGATAATTATCATCAAGCCTTTGCTTCCGACGTGTTGTGTGAGTTGCTTAGTGTCCTTGTGGTTTTGAACTGGTACCAGCAGGACAAAGCAGGTTTGGCGTTGATTCGGCTGGATGAGGGTTTTGCGGATTGGTATGATGCAGAGGAAGAGGCGGTCAAATATGCCGCCTTCTGGCTGGATTCAGATGCTTTGCATGTAGACGTTATGACCGTCCACCCGCTGTTAGTGGGTTACGATTCGGTACCCCCGCTGGCGCAAGCCCGGCAGCCACTCACTGCCTTGTCTCAGTTTGCTACCACATTGCAGCATTTATTTACCGATGAAATTATTATCACCCCCATACGGCGGGCCTTATTACGTGAAAGATTGACGACGGCCGTTTTCGCATCGTCCAGTTCTGAACCTGGCGCCATCATGTCACAAACGCGCACGACCAAAGCGGCGTGGGCGCAGGCGATCAATGGGCTGTTTTCGGGTGATTACATGCCCCATATTCGCCTGCTTGACATCCGCGTTGCCCTTCAGGAAAAAAGCCAGGTAGTTGATCAACAAGTTTATCGCGCTGGGGACGACGACTACCAACGTCTCATCGTAAGACTGCCTGGAAGCTACCTACAACCAACACAACCTACCGAAACTGACACTGTAACTGATCAACAAACAGTTCGTCTTGTGCTAGAGGAACAGGTGGTAAAAACTCCATCAGAGTCGGTAACAGAACAACCTGCCATTATGCCGAAGAAGACAACATTGGTGCGAGAGCAGGTTGAAAGACAGGCTGAAGAACTACGTCGAGTTCTCATCGCCTACGGAATTGCCATTGCCAGCATAGATACAGAAAAATCACAAGTTGGCTCACGTTTTATTCGCTATTGGGTTAAGCTGCAACCACCCGCCGGGCGCTTAAGCGAGATTCAAAAATACGCCGAGGATATCGCCCGTGAGCTAGGCAGCAAAACGCTCCCACTCATTGACAACATCCCCGGCGAACGCTACGTTGGCATTGATCTGGCGCGAGAAGAGCCTGAGACCGGTCCCCTTAAGAAGGGCCTGGCTCAGTTGCCAACCGGGCAGCCCAACCAACTCCTGGTGGCTATGGGTGAAAATGTGGCTGGAGAAGCTGTACAACTTGATCTGGCCCGACTACCCCATATGCTGGTTGCCGGTCAGACGGGTAGTGGCAAAACGGTTTTCCTCGCCACTCTTATCACCAGTCTCGTTTGGCAACATCCGGCCGATCAACTGCACCTCATCTTGGTTGATCCCAAACAGATGGACTTTGGTATCTTTGCCCATTTGTCTCACTTGTATAATGGCCGCGTCCTCTATGAACCGGCAGATGCAGTCACTGTTTTGCGAAATCTATTGCAACAGGAGAGACCAGAGCGTACTCAATTACTCCACAAAGCGCGCTGCCCCAACATTCTCGAATACAACCGCCGCCATCCAGAACAACGTCTCCCCTGGATTGTTGTCGTGATTGATGAGTTTGCCGACATTATGTTGAGTCTCAACCCCAAAGAGCGTAGCACTTTCGAGAAGCAAATCAATCGCCTGGCAGCAACGGGACGAGCAGTTGGTATCCATTTGGTCATTGCCACACAACGGCCAACAACTGAGGTTATCACAGGGACTATTAAAGCTAATATCCCTGCCCGTGTCTCTTTCCGTTTACCTTCACAGATCGATTCCCGCACTGTCTTGGATCGCCCCGGTGCAGAGAACCTGTTGGGACAGGGCGACATGCTCGTGGCGGTGAATAATGAAGTGCAACGTCTACAAGGCTACTACGCTTCATACGATGAATTCGTGGACTTGCTGGACAACCCGGAGAACTAAGGCATGGCAGCCAATGGACTGTATGGCAATGGCCCCATCCTCAAACTCAGTTCCCCCTTTTTACATGCTGTCGAAACTTATGCTAGTAGTCCTAGGCAGCGAGAGGATATTGAAAATAGCGTTTACTCGATTGACCACAAGCTTAATATTGTGCGCTATAACGCAGGACTTATCCAAGAGATGAACGCAGAAGATTTCAGGAAGCATCGGTATAAGCTCTTTGACACGACGGATTTGCCAAGAACAGCCCAATATAAACAACGCTGTATTTTCAGGATGCATGATTACGATGACTACGTTCTCTTTCTCACCTTTTTCTTAGAGGCAATGACAGGAGCTTCATTTTCTTTGCTTGACGTCTGCGGACACCTACTAAAAGATATGTATGACTTAAACCTTCCACGTACTGAAGTAACTTCATCAGGCAAGAGTAGGAGTATTCAAATAAGTTTTGCCAACGTTACGGACGATCTCCAAACACGAGCGACGACAACGTATAATTTTTTAATGCAATATCGTCCTGGTAATCCAAGTAGTGTTCTATGGATAAAGCCGCTCAAAGACATTAGAAATGCAACCACACACCAACAAATTACACGCATCTGTCGCTATGTTGAAGATAGTAGTTTGCATTTTTCTCCCGACCTTCAAGAACTCAGGCTCAATCAAGATTTTTTCACTCCACCACGAGATGTCGTCCTTAAAGAGTTTGTAGAGGAATGTTTTAACGGGCTTGAGGATTTCGTGACCGAACTATATGATAGGTTGCGGCAGGCTCTTGAAACAGATCATACGATTCCCCTCTACTAACACGCGGGGAGCCAACCGGTTATAACATAGCCGGAACAATACCGGGTAACTCCAGTTTAGCCTGGTTCACCAGGCGTCTTTTTCTAGCCCGGCGGTTGACCGCCGGGCGGCCTTTTCGTTTGTACCCCGCATTGCCACCGTCCCCACCCCAAAGTACAATCCCCCCACTCGCGCGACACACGTCTCGACCAACGGATGGCGGCCGGTGGTGCGGCGTGGATAATGATAAAGGTATCATGAACGGCCGCCTGAAGTAATGGGCGGCTGCCCTTTTTGGGGTAACAAATGAGTTCAGTAATGAGTCCACTGAAAAAAGCATCCAGACCGCGAGGAGTGCCATGAAATACCAGAGAAAAATTCGAGAAATTCGTGCAATTCGTGGCTTTTTTCAGAAGTCTCAATAATTTTTCTTCACTGCCCTGAGCATGTTTGAAAAGGATAGCCCCGAAACAGGCAGCGGCCCAACCGGCTTGCCGGGAGTTTGGCGCTAACAACTCGCCGGCTCCCCAACCGCTTACAAATAAGGAAGGTGGGCAAACGGCCGTTTGCCCACCTTCCGTTAACCGCGAAATCAAGGCCCGCCAGTTATGGCCCGCCAGTTATGGCCCGCCGGTTACGGCGCCGTGACTTCCACCAGCACGGCCGTGTCGCCACCCCTCAGGTCAACGGTCATAATCAAGCCGATGCCCTGGGCGTAGAATTTGTGTTCGCGCACACGGTGTTCCAGGGGCGTGCTTTCCTCTGTCTGCAACACGTCATCAAACGAGCCATAGGGGACGGTCACGCTCTCGCTGAGGCTCAGGACCTCGGCCATGTCCTCGGCCACTCCCGGATAATATTCCTGCCGGTAGATCTCGCCGATATGGGCCGCCGGGTCACCCCACATGATGATCCCTGGCAGCGCCCCATCCACCCCGGCTTCCCAAGAACCAAACGTGCTGACCACCACGCCACCTTCATACTCTTTCGTATCTTCGCCGAAGTACCAGACGTTGCCCTCGTTGTCCTGGGCATACCAGTCGAAGGTGTCTTCGATCAGCTCGTCGTTGAGATAGACTGTGTCGCGCACGATGGTCGTCGTCACCCCCATGATCACTTTCGTGTCCGCCAGGACTTCAACTTCCGTCCTCTCCAGGCCATCATGGACCTCGCCTTCAAAGATGGTCTTTGTGCCCGGCGTCAGGGGGAAGTACGGGTTGTCAACCACGGCCACAAAATCGGCCGGGTCAATGTCAACCGTATAGCACTCCTCGTCGTCATCACCACCAGGGCCATCATCGTCATCACATTCGTCTCCAGGCGGCGCGGCGCTGACGACGCCGGGCTGGCCGGCTCCGGCCGCCAGGCTGGCGATGAGTAAACCAACCAGGATCAAAATAATTGTCAATGCTTTGTTCAGCTTCATGGCTAAATACCTCCAATTCCCGGGCTGGCAGTGGCAGCCAGTCAGTTATCATAGGAGTTTACATGCGCGAGGCGCACCACGATAAACAAAAATAATCAGCGTTTATCTGCGTAATCTGCGTCCTATTTTTAGAGGAGACTGGTTTTCGCCAGCGAAAACACGCCACAGCCAGAGTCGGGATCTAAGCTCCGTTGGAGACTCTTTCAGAGCAGGTCAGGTTCTCACCAGCCTAAAGCCGGAAATTAAGAAAAGGATGAAATAAGTTTAAGAAAGGAGGGGCTCGTAGAATCCAGGGCGTGCCGGGGTCAGGTGAGAGACATAAAAAATGAGGTGCCCAATAACCGGGAGGCTATCAGGCACCTCTGGGGGGGAGCCATTTATGATTATATCACGGCCGGCCGGATGTGCAAGATCAAAAGGCCGGCCGGCCGCTCAAAAATCCACCACCTGATTAATCATCTTCATGCCCCAGCACGTTGAACGCCTCGTCGAGATGGACATCAACCTGACGGCCGTCGTCGCGCGTAATCTCAATCTCGTAATAGCCCTCTTCATCGCCAACTTCGGTGTCGGTTACGCGCCCTTCGCCAATGTAGTCCAGGGCGGCGGCGCTGGCCTGTTCCAGAGCGGTTCCGGTAATAGGTACGTCTGGCCCTTCGGCGTCATCGTCGCCGTCGCCGGCTTCATCTTCGGTCTCGTCACCTCCGCCGGGCTGCGCCAGCACGGGTGTCCCGTTGAAGGCCATCGCCCCGGCGAATACCGCGCCCAGCAAGAGGCCGGCCAGGAGTACCACTATTACTAATCGTCTGTTTGCCGCTATGCTTTTCATCATGATCAATCACCTTCCTTTCGTGTATTGGAGAAACTTTTGCCTCTCCGCGTCTTGTTATCGTGATGGATAGGCTAACAGCCGACATTAAGAAAATGATGAAGTCCGTTTAAGAATGGCTATCGGGCAGCAAAGGCAATTGTAAAATAAACGCGCTGCCAATGCCATCTTTGACAGGGCTTTCGACGTGAATCGTACCACCGTGCGCTTCAACGGCCAATCGGCAGAAGGCCAGCCCAAGCCCGGTGTCTGTTTTACCACCTCGTTTGCGGCCGCTGGCCTGGGTAAACTTCTTGAATATCTGCTCCTGATCTTCGGGGGCGATGCCCTCCCCTTCGTCAATCACGCGTAATTCAAGCCAGCCATTGACCACCTGAACCTGAACCACTGTCTGGCTGGCTGGCTGGCTGTGGTTGATGGCATTCGTCAGCAGGTTAATCAGAACCCGGTACAGTAATTCCTTGTCGGCCATGATAGGCGGCGCTTCCTCGTTAACATCTATCTGAACGATTTGTTGGGCTGCTTGCGCCTCGGCTTCCACGGCCGTTATTGCCTCGGTGACAAGCTGATAACTGTCCAGGCTTTCTGGCTCGAGTTTCAGTTGTCCACTTTCCAGGCGACGAATATCCAACAGGGTGAGGATCATACTGAGCAATCTATCCGTTGCTCGCTGGCTCCGGTCCACACTTTTCAGTTGTAAAGTTGTCAAACTCCCTGTTTGCGGGTTTTGCAGTAATGAGTTGGCTAACTGAATCGTATGAAGTGGATTCTTCATATCGTGGACGATCATACTGGTCAAATCATCACGCAACTGCTCCAGCTCGGCCACAGCCTGGGCTTTAGCCGCCAGGGCCGTGGTCATCATATTAAAACCAGCCATTACCTGTGTGATTTCATCCGGGCCGAAAATAGGGACGTGGTTGGAGAGGTCGCCTTGGGTCACGGCCGTCGTCGCTCTGCCTAACGAAGCCAACGGCCGTAAAACCTGATGATTCAATAAAAGAGACAACACGAGAAAAATGCCCACCGTCTCCAACATGGCCACAATCACAAAAGAACGGGTGATTGTCTGCAGATCGGCATCTAATTTGGCCAGTGAGAACAGGATATTGATAGCGCCGACGGGCACATTATCAATGCGAATGGGCGCCGTGAGTGCCAGGTATCGAAACGACACTTCTTCTTGTCTGGTCGTTCCCGGTACAGGTACCAGTTCGGTTTCGGTATCAATGACCACCACTGGCTCATTACCGGCCAGGCTATGCAACAAAGCCTGATTTTCTTCGGGGGAAGTTGCTTCTAAATTGAGCGGATCATTACTGGCTACGATGGTTGAGCCATTGCCCTGGCGTAAGATAATGTTGAATTCTTGGGTATCCGGGTTGGTAATGGTCAGGTTGTCAATAATGGCCTGTAACGAGGCCGGTTCCAGGTCTGTTTCCTCCTGAATCCCGGCATCCAGGGCAGTGGCTAACAGGTGGGCATTTGCCTGCGCCTGGGCCAGCCCTTCTTGTTCGACAATGCGGGCATTATAGAGGGCCACGGCTGTTGTCATGAACAAAGTAAGAAGGATAACAGGGATAGTAATGCGGAAATATAGGCTGTGTAGAAATTTAGTCATACAAATGGATTCTAACCTGAGGAATTAAGAAAACGATGAAACCCTGTAACCATATGCGGTTGGCCCATTCGTCTGGGCCATATTGTCTGTGACGGGTTTGGAGCGGGAACTGTGATTAATTTATGAGAAAGGCTTGAGGTTCACGTAACGGTAACGTTTATAATATAGCTATCAGTGAAGAGGAAGTAGCAACGATGTTCACAGTGGGTGAATTTTCACGACTGGCCCAGGTTTCCAAGCGGTTGCTGCGCTACTACGATGAAATCGGTTTGTTGAAGCCCATCCACACCGAGCCGCTGACAGGCTATCGCTATTACAGCGCCGAGCAAATGTCCCATTTAAATTGGATCCTCGCTCTCAAGGAATTGGGCTTATCGCTTGACCAAATTCAACGGATGCTGAGCGATAACGTATCTACAGATGAAATACAAGGGATGCTGCTGCTGAAGAAAGCCGAGATCGAGCAGCAGTTACAGGGAGAACTCAAGCGTATCCGCAATATCGAAACCCGGCTGCAATCCATTCGCAATGCCGAGGCAGGCAAACCCCTTGATGTCATCATCAAGCAAATCCCTGCCCAGCCTGTATTGAGCGTGAGGCTGGTGGTCGAATCCTTTGATGTGGGAATGGCTATCCTCAGACAAATCCGGACAGCGCTGCCAGAGAAAAGCCCCTATGGTTTGTGCTTCCTCATCTGTCATGATGATGACATTGTCGAGCGCGATATGGATTTGGAAATGGGGCGCCTCATTGAGGCGAAAACCCATCCGCCTGTCCCTCTGCATGGCGACTTGCAGCTCCGTTTTCGCGAACTGCCGGCCGTGGCGACGATGGCGACGACCGTTGTGAAAGGCGCGCTGGAGACGATACACACTGGCTACGCTGAGATTGGTAGATGGGCAGAAGTCAATGGCTACCGTTTTGCCGGCACCCCACGTGAAATCACCCTGCAAGCGCCACAGGCAAGCGATGGTCGTGATCTGATCACGGAAATCCAGTTTCCTGTTGAACCTGTTCGCCTACCCCTGGCAGCCGTTCTGCATTGGGGCGGGCCGCAATTCCCCTTGCTGGCGGCGGCCGCAGTATTACACATCATCGGGGCAAACGGCGTTACCGTCGCCGGAAATATCCCCTTGAATAATAAGCTGGCGAAAATTGAGGTAAGCCAACTCCCTGAAGCAGAAGCTGACCAAATCAGAAAAGAATTCCAGGGGCCAGGCACACCCTGGATGCGCTTGCATGCCGTTCGCACGCTCGCTGCAATAGCGGCAACAGCACTTGTTTTCATCGTATGCCTGTCCAAGGGCCTGTCTAAGTGAGCCAGCCCGTCACGATCGGGCTGCGAAATCTGAGGCTTCGCGACAATCCATTCATGTTACAGGAAAAAAGGACTTTGCGGCCGCGCCGCCACTGGAACCGCCCGGCGTGCATTCCAGGGGTTAACGGACGGCAGTCGGTGGGGTGCTCCAGGGTCAGGTAAGAGACATAAAAAATGAGGTGCCCAATAACCGGGAGGCTATCAGGCACCTCTGGGGGGGAGCCATGATCATTATACCAGGTCCGGCCAGATGTGCAAGAGTCAAAAGGCCGCCCGGCCGCTCAAGAGTCGTGAACGTTATGAATAACGTCTACAAGTATCTCCGGCGAGACTGTTTTGTCGAGGTAGTAAAGCGCCCCGGCCGTCTGGGCCATGTTGGCGTAAGTATCGGCCATCAGAGCGCTCACGACGATAATGCAGGCGTCGGGGAAGCGCTGGAGAATTTCTCTCGTGGCCTGAAGGCCATCCATGACGGGCATGTCAAGGTCCATAACGACCACGTCTGGCCGGTGTTTGGCATAGAGGCGAACGGCCTCCGCGCCATCGGCCGCCTCAGCCACCAGCTCAAAGTCGTCCTGCTTCTGGATAATGTGAGCCAGGGCCTTCCGTACCAGCCTATGATCGTCTACCACCATAACCCCAATAGATTCAGCAAAGCTCATATTCACGTTCCGCCTTTTCATTCGGAACGCGACCGGCGCCAGCGGCCCCGACAATAGCACGGGTCTGGCCCTATGGTAATACGACAGTGAGACAGGGTAAATAGGGGAAAGTATGTATTTGCCTCACCTGGCCACCTTATTCCCTCCTCGCGGCCCACCCTCTGCCACCAGCCCCTCCAGCTCCCGGCGCGTCGTCACGACCATGTCGCCGTGCTGGCTCAGGGCCAGCGCCGCCAGGGCCACCCCGTAGCGCAGCCCGGCGGCAAAATCACCCCCCAGCCAGCCATGCAGCACCCCGGCCGCCAGCGCGTCCCCCGCCCCAATGCGGTCCACGATCTGGACCGGCCGGGCCGCCTGCCGGTGGTAATATTTTCCCCCATCCCAACCGATGGCCCCCTCCTCGGCCAGCGTGACCACGATCTGCCGGGCCCGCGTCTGGGCTGCCAGTTGCTCGACGATCACTTCCGCGCTGCCTTCACAGCCAAAGAGGGCACAGGCGTCCCGCCGGCTGCACAAGAGCAGCTCCACCTCCTGCATCAACGGCAGCAACGCCGCCGCCGCCGCCCCGGCCGGCCACAACTTGCTGCGGTAATTGACGTCAAAGCTGACTGCCACTCCTTGCTGCCTGGCCCGCCCGATCGCCTCGGCCACGATGGCCTGGCAGCCGGCCGACAGCGCCGGGGTAATGCCGGTCAGGTGTAGCAAGCGGGTATCCAGCAGGTACTCCCAATCAATCTGCTCCGGCCGCAGGAAGGTGACGCACGAGCCGGCCCGGTCGTAAATCACCTCGATGGCGCGCGGCGGCCCGGCAAACTCGACAAAATAGGTCCCCATCCGCCCCTGCCCGGCCCAGACCACAGCCGACACGTCTACCCCGGCCTGCCGCAACTGGTTGGTTACCACCCGCCCCAGGGCGTTGTCCGGCAGGCTGCTGACCCACCCACAACGCCGCTCTAGCCTGGCCAGCGCCGCCAGGACGTTCGACTCGGCCCCGGCCGGGTGGATGTCCAGTTGGCGGGCCGTTTCCAGCCGCGCACCGGCCGGCGTGCTGAGCCGCAGCATCGCCTCGCCAAAACTCGTTACCTCAAAACGGGTCAAGCCGCTTCCTCCCAGGCCCGGCGCAGCGCGCCAGTCCGTTCCGCCAGCTCGGCCAGGGGCTGCTCCGGCCCCTTGACCAGGGCGCTGCCGATGCCGCAGGCAAAGGCCCCGGCCCGGCGATACTGGCCAATGTTGGCCGCCGAAATACCCCCGGTCGGGACAAAGTCCACGTCGTCCAGCGGGGCGCGCAGCGCCTTCAAGTAGCCCGGCCCGAGCATATCCGAGGGGAACAGCTTCAGAAGCTGGCAGCCGGCCCGGTGGGCCGTTTCCGCCTCGGTCGCCGTAAAGACGCCCGGCAGGTGCAGCAAGCCGCTCGCCAGGGCGCCCGCCACCGTGTCTTGGTCAAAATTGGGGGCGACGGTGAATTGAGCGCCGGCGTTCATGGCCTGGTCCAACTGCTCAACCGTTCGCACCGTCCCCGCCCCGACCAGGACCGAGTCGCCAAAGCGGCGGCGCAACTGTTCAATGGCCACCAAGGCATTGGTCGTATTCAACGTAATCTCCAGGATAGTCACCCCGGCCGCGGCCAGCGTCTCGCTCACGGCCGCCAACTGCTCCAGCGTGAACCGCCCCCGCACGATAGCCATCACCCCCTGCCGGCCAATCTCTTTGACTACTTCATCCATCTGGTTACCTTACACTTTGACGACAGACGGCGCGCGATTTGCCAAATCGCGTTACAAAGCACCTACAGCCGGTAGGCCGCTTTGGCCAGGTCATAGGCCAGGGCGCGGGCCATCTCCCGGCCGCCGGCCATATCGACCACGCCACGCACGACCAGTCCGGCCAGCCAATCGGCGCCAGCCCGCCGCCACAGGTCGTGCCGGGCGGGAATGGAAGGGAAGGCCCGCGTGTCGTCGTTGAAACCGGCCGTGTTGTACAGCCCGGCCGTTTCCATGACCTCGTCAAAGAAACGCCGTATCCCGTTCAGGCTGTCGAAGAACCACCAGGGCGGGCCGAGCTTGACGGCCGGGTAGTGGCCGGCCAGCGGGGCCAGTTCCCGGCCATAAGTCGTCTCGTCCAGGTTAAAGAGAATGAGCGCCAGGCGGGTATCGTTGCCGTATTTGTTGAGCAAGGGGCGCAGGTTGTGGGTGAATTCGGCCTGCACCGGGATGTCGGCGCCCATATCCCGGCCGAAGCGGTGGAAGATGGCCTCGTTGTGGTTGCGGTAGGCGCCGACGTGCAACTGCATTACCAGCCCATCTTCGACGCTCATCCGGGCCATCTCCAGCAACATGTGGCCGGTGAAGCGGAAGGCGTCCTCGTCGCCGGCCTGCCCTTTCAGCGCCCGCTGGAAGAGCCGCGCGGCTTCGGACGGACTCAGCTCGCTGGTGTAGGCCGAGCGGGCGGCGTGGTCCGTTGCCTTCGCTCCCATGTCCTTGAAGAACGCCCGGCGCTGTTCCAGGGCGTGGATAAACGAACGGTAGTCTGTTACTTCGATGCCCGAAACCTCGCCCAGGGCCAGGACGTGGTCGCGCCACCCCTCCGTGTCCAGGTTGACCACGGCGTCGGGCCGGAAGGTGGGCAAGATGCGGCCGGGCCAGCCGGAGTCGCGGATGGCCTGGTGGTGGGCCAATCTGTCTGTGGCTGCGTCCGTCGTACACAAGACCTCGACGTTGAACCGCTCGTACAGGCGGCGCGGCTTGAATTCCGGCGATTGCAGCCCGGCGGCAATCTGGTCGTAAATGGCCTGGGCGTTGCCGCCGTCGAGCTTTTCCGTCACGCCAAAGAGCTGGGCCAGCTCTTCCCGCAGCCAGATGCCGGTCGGCGTGCCCCGAAAGAGGTGAAAGTGCTTGGCGAAAAGCTGCCAGGCTTGACGGTGGTCGGTCTCCGTCGCCCGGCTGTCCTGCCGGGGAATACCCAACGCTTCCAGCGGCACGCCCTGGGAATATAACATCCTGAAGATGTAATGGTCGGGGATGAGAAACAACTCGGTGGGCGAGCCAAAGGTATACTCCGGGTCGGCGAAGAGGCGCGGGTCAACGTGCCCGTGCGGGCAGACCAGCGGCAGCCCGGCCACGCTCTGGTACAGCTCTAAAGCTACTGCCTTCTGCGCCGCGTCAGGACTAAAATAGCGGTCTGGAGCCAACGAAGCCTTGCCTATTATTACCTCCTCCATCTGAACCATACCCCGATTTTGGACTCAACAGCCCAATCCAAAATCTAAAATCCAAACGCCCCATCACTCCATTTTGGCCTTCCGCTTGTGCCAGTTCTCGGTAAACAGGTTGAAATGGATGTGCTGGCGGGGGTGTTCGCGGATCACGTCCTCATTGACTGCCAGGCCCCAACCAGGACCGGCCGGCAGGGAGAAGTAGCCGTCCACGACCTCTGGCAGCCCCGTGGCCGCTTCCCGCACGTAAGGCTCGGCAAAATCGTTGAAATACTCCAGAATCTTGAAGTTAGGCGTACAGGCGGCCAGGTGCAGCCCGGCGGCGGTCGAGACCGGCCCGCCGACGTTGTGGGGCGCGATGAGCACATAATACGCTTCGGCCCAGGCGGCCAGCTTCTTCGTGTTCAGAATGCCGCCAAAATGGGTGATGTCTGGCTGAATGACGTCGGCCGCCTGCAGCTCCAACAGTTCTCGGTATTCGTACAGGGTGTGCAACCGCTCGCCGGTGGCGACCGGGACGCCCAGCGGGGCGATAGCTTCGGCGACCTTCTTCAGGGCCGGCAAATTTTCCGGCGGCACCGGCTCCTCGTACCAGGCCGGCCGGAAAGGGGCCAGGGCGTGGGCCATATCTATGGCCGTGACCGGGTTAAAGCGGCCGTGCATTTCAACCAGGATGTCCGCCTCCGGCCCGACGGCGTCGCGCACCGCTTCGACCAGGGCCACCGCTTTATTTTTCTCTTCCCGGCTCAACTCGTACAGCCCGGCGCCGAAGGGATCAAACTTCAGCCCCCGGTAGCCCCTGGCCACGACCTGCCGGGCGGCGGCGTGAAATTCTTCCGGCGTCCGCTCGACCGTGTACCAGCCGTTGGCGTAGGCCTTGACCTTGTCGCGCACCGCGCCGCCCAGTAGGCGGTAGACCGGCTGGTCCAGCGCCCGGCCGATAATGTCCCAGCAAGCCAGCTCAATCAAGGCCAGGCCCGTCATCGTCGTTTCGCCGGCCCTGGCGTAATCTTCTCGAAAGAGGCGCTGGACCAGGCGCTCCACGTCAAAGGGATCGCTGCCCAGGATGTAGCGGTCGGTTATTTCGTTCAAGTAGCCCAGCACCGCGTCGGTGCGATTGACGGCCCGCGTCTCGCCATAGCCGATCAGGCCGTCGTCGGTTTCGACCTTGACAAAGGTGATATTACGCCACTCGGTGCCCAACACCATCGGCGTGACCCTGGTAATTTTCATAGCCTCACTTGCCCCCGCCACCCATCACCTGCCACTCGCCTACTTGCAAACTCGCCTACTTGCAAACCTGCCCCTTGCCACCTGCCACCTATCTGGTTGCCATCAGGGCTGAGAGCGGAAACAGCCCGTCAACGTGGACCAGCCGGCCGGTGCGTATAGACTCGTTGGCGGCGATGCCGACCAGGATGGAAGCGGCGCCGTCCACGTGCGAGGCGGCGCGGTTAAAGGGGTCGGGGGGTGGGGTGGGGGAAAATATCTGTTCCAGCATCACACTGTCGGCCCCGCCGTGCCCGCCCCGGCCGGGGGGAATCTCCACCTCGTAGGCCGGTTTGAACATGGGGAAGACGCGTAGCCTGGCCTGCTTGAACGGCCCCTTGCTGGCCTTGGCCTCGGCCGCCGCCCCGTCGCCCAGCAGGTGGGTGATATTTTCTTCAATGTCCAGCTCAATCCGCCCCTTCGTGCCGGTGACGGCCACGTGCAGCCCTTCCCAGGGGCAGTAGGCCACCAGGCAGTAGGACAGCAGCACGCCGTTCCGGTAGCGGGCGGTCACGGTCATCGTATCTTCAATGGTGATGGGCTCGCCAAAGACGTTGCGGTCGCGCAGGTAGCCAGTTTCCGCTTCCGCTTCCAGGTACAACCCCCGCATGGCCTCCTTCTGGTCCAGAAACAAAGCAAAGGGGTCGTCTTGGGCTTCCGGGACGCCGGTATAGCGGGCATAAGGGTAATGCTCGCCCCGCGCTTCGGCGTTTTCCCGGCCGTAAAATTTCAGCTCTCCCAGGGCAAAAACGCTTTGCGGGTAGGAGTCAATCCACCAGTTGACCAGGTCAAAATGGTGGGTGGCCTTGTGGACCAGCAGGCCCCCGCTGTTTTCCTTTTGGCGGTGCCAGCGGCGGAAATAATCCGCCCCGTGGCTGGTATCCAGCATCCAGGAAAAGTCCACGCACAACGGCCGGCCGACGACACCCAGGCCCAGCATTTCGCGGAATTTGGTGTAGGCCGGGGCGTAACGGTAGTTAAAGGTGACCCGCAACGACCGGCCGGTCCGTTCAATGGCCGCAAAAATCGCCTGCAGTTTAGCCAGGTCGGTGGTCATCGGCTTTTCGGTAATGGCGTCGCAGCCCAGCTCCATCGCCCGGACAATGTACTCGTGGTGGGTGCGGTCCATCGTACTGACGATGACCGTGTCCGGCCGCGTCTCGGCAATCATCTGGTCGAACTGGCTGGCGTGGTAGGCCGGCCGTGGCCCCAGGCTGGCGGCCGTCAACTGCCGGTTGTACCACTCCATGCGGCTGTGGCTGAGGTCGCACAGGGCCACCAGCTCGGCCGTGTCCCGGTAGGTAACAGTCAGGGCTTCGACGAACATCCCGGCGCGGGCGCCCGTGCCGACAATAGCATATCGCTTACGTTGACTCATTTTCACCTTGTCACCAAGCAACCGTAGGTTGCCGTCACCTTGTCCCCTTGTCTCCTTGTCTCCTTGTCAAATGTAGCGGCGGATGACCCGCCACGCTCCCCAGTTGACGATCACGGCCGAGGCGGCAAAGGAAGCCAGAAGGAGAACGGCGCGAGGCAGGAACAGGCCCAGCAGCAGCGGGCAGGCCGCCGCAACTGCTACCAGCAGCGTCCAGCCCGGCCGGATCAGGGCCAGTTTGAGCGAACCCTTTAACAGCTCCGGCAACGGCCAGTCCTGGATGACCAGCAGTGGCCAGGCGTAGACGTTGGCCATCAGGGCCAGCCCGGCGGCCAGGACGGTGGCGCTCACCGATAATAAGGCCGGTATTTGTCCCAGGTCCATCAGGCGGAAAATGACCAGGTTGGCCGCCACTAGCCCGGCGATGGCCAGGTCAATCAGCCCCAGGGCCGTCCCCTTGAGCCAGTGCCGGCGCAGGCCGCCGAAGAAATCGGCCAGCGGCGCCGTCGGGAGGCCGCGCGCCCAGGGGACCGTGGCGGCAAATAGGCCGGCCGTCGCCGCCGGCATGGTCACCAGCGGCAAGGAAACGATGACCCACAGCAGGTTGGCCATTATCAGCGCGCTGGCCCTTTCCAGGTACTCAAAGAGATCGCCGCGCCAGGAACGGCCGTTCATGGCAGAAGTGCCTGGCACTTGTCTACTTTGAGCATGATCTTGTCCACTGGGAGAGGCGGTCCGCATGAGTTGAAGTGCCAGAGTGAGCATCACCCTTTCAACCCGGTCGTGCTGATCCCTTGAACCAGGTAGCGCTGGAAAAAGATAAACACCAGAAACACCGGCGCCAACGACAGGGTGGCCATGGCAAAAATCGCTCCCCAATTGGTGCCCGAATTGGGATCGGACATGGCCCGCAGGGCCAGAGAAACGGTGTAGAGCTTGGGATTGCTCAGGTAGACCAGCGGCGCCAGAAAGTCGTCCCAGGTCCAGTAAAAGGAAAAGATAGCCGCCGTAATGATCGCCGGGTGGATAAGCGGGAAGATGATGCGCAAAAAGATACCCGCCCGGCTGCAGCCGTCAATTTGGGCCGCCTCGTCCAGTTCGCGGGGAATGCCCCGGATGAACTGCATGATCAAAAAGATGAAAAAGGCGCCGCCGCCCAACCGGGGAATGAGAAGCGGCAGGAAGGTATTGGTCCAACCCAACCTTTGGAAGAGGATGTATTGCGGAATAATGAGAATCTGGCCCGGTAACATGAGGGTTAAGAGCATGCAGGTAAACCAGAAATTCCGGCCGGTAAAGTGGATGCGGGCAAAACCATAAGCCACGACGGCCGAGGCCATGACCGAGAAAATCGTGCCCACACCGGCGTAGATAAAGGAGTTCTTAAAAAAGGTGGTGTAGGTGATGCCGCCAAATCCCTGCCAGCCCTCGACGTAATTGCCGAAAGCAAATTTCTCGGGGATGAGGGAGGTGACGTTGGTCCAGATTTCTGACGGCCCTTTTAGGGAGCTGGCAACCAACCATAGGATGGGATAGATCATGGCCAGGCAGAAGCCACCAATCAGGAGATGATAGAGCAGGCCATAAAGCCTGTCCTTCTGCTTTTTAGTGAGGCCGGTCGAGCTGGCCAGCGGTTTAGAGAGTTCCATGAGCTTTAATATCCTCCCTCTTCATAAAAGACCCAGTACGAGGAGAATTTGAAGGCCAGGGCCGTAAAAGCGGCAATGACCAGCAGGAGAACCCAGGCCATAGCCGTGCCATAGCCCATCTGGAAGGTGCCGAAGGCCCGTTGGTAAAGGTAGAGGGCGTAAAACAGGGTGGTATCCAGGGGGCCGCCGTTGGTAATGATCAGGGCCTGGGTAAAGACCAGAAAACCGTTGATCATTTGAATAATCAAGTTAAAGAAAATAACCGGCGACAACAGGGGCACGGTGATAGCGACGAATTTCTGCCAGGCATTGCCGCCGTCAATGGCCGCCGATTCATACAATTCGCTGGGGATTTGGCGTAGGCCGGCCAGAAAAATGAGCATGGGCGAACCAAACTGCCAGACGGCCAGTAAAATGAGGGTCCAGATGGCCGTTTCCGGCCGCCCGATCCAGGCGGCCGGGGTGATACCCAGAAATTGCATCAGCGGGGCGAAGGTGGCATTGACCAGGCCGTCGGCGCCCAGCAGGCGGCGCCACATAATGGCCACGGCCACGCTCCCGCCAATGATCGAGGGGGCGTAAAAGGCGGCTCGATAGGTGCTGACCAGCCGCCGGTAGTTATTGAGGAGCATGGCCAGCCCCAGGGCAAAGATCAGCCGCAGGGGAACGGCGGTAAAGACGTAGAAAAACGTCGCCCGCACCGACTTCCAATAACGGCGGTCGTCAAAAAACATCCTTTGAAAGTTGTCCAGGCCAATCCATTGGGGGGCGGCGGTGAGGTGGTAATCGGTAAAGGCCAGGTAGAGCGAGGCCAGAATGGGAATAATCGTAAAGGCAAAGAAAGCCAGCAACCAGGGCGAAATAAAGAGGTATCCCGCCATGTTATTACGCCTCATGAACGCCGATCGCCCTTTCTGTCTGGCTTGTGCTGCCTCTTCTTCTTTAAGAGGGATACTTTCTGGCTTGGCAATGGGCTTGACTATACTGTCCATAAAGGCCTCGTTCGTAAATAGCTGTTAGCTTTAAGCTATCAGCTATTTCATTCATTCGTGGCGGGCCGTAGCCCGGGCGGTCTCCATAGAGTATAACATCTATTGGAAGTCACCCCACAATCAACCATCTACCCTCCCGGAGGTTGGCGCTGGATATCGCCGCGATAAATATCGCCACGATATCCAGCGCTTGAACCTCCGGGAGGGTGTGGCTGTTCTCTATTGGCTAGAGACTAAACTGTTCCCGCGCCGCCACTCATTGGCGACCGCCACTCATTGGCGACCGCCATTCATTGGCGGCCGTCACTCATTGGCGGCCGAGACTCTTTATGGCGCAGCGAGAAGGGCATTGATCTCGTCCATGTATATCTGCGCCGCCTCTTCAGGCGTGATCTGGCCAAACATCAACGGGTCAATGACCAGAGGCCCGGCAATGTTGGTCTGTATCTCGCCGTGCTTGGCCGGGTCCGGCGGCCGGATCGGGCTGGTCTCCAGCGCGGCCAGGAATTCAAAGGGCGCTGCTTCGGCCGGCGTCAAATTGGGTTTAATAGCCTCTTGGACGACGGTCGAAATGGCCACGCCCCGCTCCGGTCCCAGGATTTCATTGGCCTCGATCGAATTGGTGAAGAAATCAATGAACATGGCCGCTTCCACCGGGTGCTCGGAGTGGGCGCTAATGGAGAAGAACTGAGAAGCCTTGTAGTAATTGGCCGGCTGCGTAGCGCCTTCCGCCCGAGGCATGGGCACCATCATCAGGTTGCGGCCTTCGCCGGCGGCCGTAGCCAGGGCGACATACTGGTTGGTGTGGGCGAAATACATGGCCGACTCACTTCTGACAAACGTATTATCTTCCAGGGTTGCCGGGGCGGCCACTTCGTCCTCGCGCGAGCGCACGGCGCCGGCTTCTTGCAGGCGGACCATCATGGCGAAGTAATCGGCCAACAGTTGAGCGTCGGTGAAGCCGAGGGCCGTCCCGTCGTCATTATACAACCCCTGGCCCAGGGAAAGGAAGTAACCGTTAATGATCTGCGGATTGGAGAGGCCGCCATCAAGGCCATAAATCCCGAGGGCTTCGTGGATGGCCAGGACGGTCTCTTCAAAATCGGTCCACGTCCAATCGGGTTCGGGGACCGGCACGCCGGCCTGCTCGAACAGATCCAGGTCAATCACGAAGGACTGCGAATTGGTGCCCAGGTTGAGGGCGTAAAGCTGCCCGTTGACCCGGCCGCCGTCAACGGCGGCGTCAGGCACGTCCGACAAATCAATCGTCCCGTCTTCGACAAAGGGATCCAGCGGAATGATCAGCTCGTCGTTGATGTATTGGATAAAGTAAGCGTAATCCTGCTGGATGATGTCGGGGAGTTCGCCGGCGGCTGCTTTGGTGGCCAGCAGCGGCCAGTAGTCGCCAAAACTCGAAAATTCGTAGGTGATCATGATGTTGGGATGCTCCGCCATAAACAGGTCAATCACGGCGATAGTCCGGTCGTGCCGGGTCTGGGACCCCCACCAGGCCATGTGCATTTCCACCTGCTCTAGCTCGGCCGCTTCGGTCGGCTCCGGCTCGGCCGCTTCGGTCGGTTCCGGCTCGGCCGCTTCGGTTGGTTCTGCCTCGGCCGCTTCGGTCGGCTCCGGCTCGGCCGCTTCGGTCGGCTCTGCTTCGGCCGCTTCGGTCGGCTCTTCCTGAACCTGCCCGCCGCCCCCTGCACAGGCTACAAACAGCAGCATGGCCATGACCATGAGAATTGGAAGCAAGCCCAATCTGAAACGTTTCATCGGATTCTCTCCTCCTTCAGGTTTATTGTTATTTCATAGAGATTTAAAATACCCTGGGCAAATTGTCTCTTGTTGTTTTTAAGCAACCACCTCCTTTACATATTATCCTATATCCTATATGATATAGGGTATAGGATATAGAACAAAAGGCATTTCGTCAACTACGAAATTTACCCCTCTGGCAGGTACGGGCGAGGACAGAGAGAGCGCCTTATGAGCACGTTATTCCGCAGCAAGAACGAAGTTGTTTACGACTTGCTACACAAGTCCATCATTCAGGGTGAATACCGGCCCGGCGAGCGGATGGTCATTGACGAGTTGGCCGGCAAGTTGGGCGTCAGTCAAATTCCCATCCGGGAAGCGCTGCGGCAGTTGGAAGCCGACGGCTTTGTTAGCATTGAGCCGTACGTCGGCGCGACTGTGACCGAGATTAGCGCCGACTTCATCTTTGAAATTTTCGCCCTGTTGGAAACGATGGAAGCAGCCTGCAGCCGGACGGCCTGCCGCTGTATGAGCCAGGAAGAGCTGGAAACGCTGGCCGACCTGGTGCGCCAGATGGACGCCTGCGTGGCTGATCATGATCGCTGGTCGGAACAGAACAAGCGCTTCCACCTGTTGATCTCTGACTATGCCCACACCGGCTTAATTCGGGGGATGATGGAGAAAGTATTGGATCACTGGGACAGACTGAGGCTGCATTATCTGAAGGACGTGCTGGGGCAGCGCATTGCCACGGCGCAGGAGGAACACCGGCAGATTATGGCCGCCTTTCGCCGGCGTAATACGGACGAGGTGGAGCGGCTCATCCGCGCCCATAACCAGAACGCTCTGGCTTCTTACATTGAGCATCTCCGGCTGGCCGGACATCTGGCGGCCGTCCCTGAAGGTTGTTGATGAGGAACCCGGTTTCACTGCTCAAACCAGGCCGGGCCATCACCGGCATTTCGGCCACGCTGCTGCCGTTTAGGGAAGACGGCGCGGTTGACTGGCCGGGCTTTTGCGACCACGTGGCCCGCACGGCCGCCGCCGGGCTGGTTCCGGCCGTCAACATGGACACCGGCTACGTCAACCTGCTGGACGACGCTACCCGGCGAGCGGTGCTGGCCCACACCCGCGAGACGCTGGCCAGTGGCGAATTTGTCGCCGGCGCCTTCGTCGCCGACCGGCCTGGCGATCCCTGGGACCCCGGCGCTTACCGCCGCCAGATCGAATGGATCCACGACTATGGCGGGACGCCGGTCATCTTCCAGTCGTTCGGTCTGACCGGGCAGCCGCCGGGGGCCATTGTCGCCGCCTACGCCGAGCTGGGCCGGGAGTGCCCACGCTTTATTGCCTTTGAATTGGGCCAGATGTTTGCCCCTTTCGGCCGGATTTACGACCTGGACACCTACGCCGGACTGTTAGAGATCCCCCAATGTATGGGGGCCAAACATTCGTCCCTGAGCCGCCGCCTGGAGTGGCAGCGGCTGCAACTGCGCGACGAGCGCCGGCCGGAGTTCAAGCTGTTCACCGGCAACGACCTGGCCATTGACATGGTCATGTACGGCAGCGATTACCTGCTGGGGCTGAGCACCTTTGCCCCTGACCTGTTTGCCCGGCGAGATGCGCTTTGGGCCGCCGGCGATCCCGGCTTCTATGAACTCAACGACCTGCTGCAATACCTGGGCTTCTTCGCCTTCCGGCCGCCCGTGCCGGCCTATAAACACAGCGCCGCCCAATTCTTGACGTTGCGGGGCTGGTTACAGTCGGACGCGCCCCATCCGGCGGCCGAACGCCGGCCGGCGAGCGATCTGGCCGTGCTCAAGGACATTGGAGAACGCCTGGGTGTGGTGGAGGGGTGATGCCCGCCTATCGTCGCGTGGCTCAACTCCGCTCGGCCGCGGAGTTCCGTGAACATTTGGCGATGCTGGGGGTGGCCTTGCCTTTTGACGAGACCGTCGAGGCCGGTCCTGGCGCGCCGCTGGCCCAGCCCTACCCACTGAACGGGCGCGCCATCGGCAACCGTTTTGCCGTTTTGCCGATGGAAGGCTGGGACGGCACGCCCGAGGGCCGGCCCAGCGAGCTGACGACGCGCCGCTGGCAGCGTTTTGGCCTCAGCGGGGCCAAGCTCATCTGGGGCGGCGAGGCGGTGGCGGTGCGCCACGACGGCCGGGCCAACCCGAACCAGTTGATGATTACCCAGGAGACCTGGCCGTCGTTGGCCGAATTGCGCGCCGAATTAGTCAGCGCCCACCAGGCCCAGCACGGCAACACCGCCGGCCTGCTGATTGGCTTGCAGTTGACCCACTCCGGCCGCTTTGCCCGCCCCGAACCGGACAACCGGTTGCGGCCGTCTATCCTCTACACCCATCCCTTCCTCAACGCCAAATTTGGCCTTCCGGCCGATTACCCGGTCATGAGCGACGGCGAGATTGAGGCGCTGGTCGGCGATTTTGTCCAGGCGGCCGGGCTGGCCCGGCGGGCCGGTTTTGACTTTGTGGACATCAAGCATTGCCACGGCTACCTGGGCCACGAATTTCTGAGCGCCATTGACCGTGCCGGCCGCTACGGCGGCAGCTTCGAGAACCGTACCCGTTTTCTGCGGGAAATTGTGGCCGGGATTCGCGCCGCCGCGCCGGGGCTGGACATTGCCGTGCGGCTGAGCGCCTTTGACTGGCTGCCCTTCCAGCCGGGCGCGGACGGGGCCGGCGAGCCGGAGCGCCTGGACGGCGCGCCCTACCGCCACGCCTTCGGCGGCGATGAGAGCGGGGTGGGGATTGATTTGACCGAGCCGTGTGCCTTTCTCGATTTATTGGCAGCCTTGAATATTCGGCTGGTATGCATTAGCGCCGGCAGCCCTTATTACACACCCCACATCCAGCGGCCGGCATTGTTCCCGCCGTCCGATGGCTACCTGCCGCCGGAAGACCCACTGGTGGGTGTCGCCCGGCAAATTGAGGTGACGGCTCGCCTGAAACAATATCGCCCGGACCTCACCATTGTCGGTTCCGGCTACTCTTATTTGCAGGAGTGGCTGCCGAACGTGGCCCAATGTATAGTTCGGACAGGACAGGCGGACTTTGTCGGCCTGGGGCGGATGGTCCTGGCTTATCCCCAGGCGGCGGCCGACATGTTGCAGGGCCGGCTGCTGCAACGCAAACAAATTTGCCGGACCTTCAGCGATTGCACCACCGGGCCGCGCAACGGCCTGCCGTCCGGCTGCTATCCGCTGGACCCTTTTTATAAGGAACGGCCGGAAGCGGAGGTGTTGGCCCAGGCTAAGAAGAGACAGGGGGACAAGGAGACAAGGTGACAAGGAGACAGGAGGAGTAGGGCATCCTCAGATGCCCGCTGTTTGCATCTGAGGCTCCTTAGCGTATGGAAGGTTAGTGATGTTATCTCGTTCCTTACTACGTATGCCCGGCGCGACGTTGATGACGCGTTTGAAAGTGTACGATACTGCCGGCCCGGACGGGCAGTGTGGCGGCACGCCCCACATGCATTTGCTCTGTACGGAGCTGTATTTTGTCCTGCAAGGCGCCGGGGCGGTGGAGATGATTGACGGTGAGGGCTTCTCCCGGGTCGAGCTGGCCCTCTATTCGGCCCTGCTCTTTAGCCCAGGGACGATCCACCGCCTGATTAACCCCGGCAGTAACCTGGAAATACTGGTGATCATGGCCAACAGCGGCCTGCCGGAACGGGGGGATAACGTCGTCTGTTTCCCGGAGACGTGGCTGGCCGATGGCGACCGTTACGCCGAAGCGATGCGGGTCGAGTCGTTGGCCGACGCTTATCGGCGGCGTGACCGCGGCGTCGCAGGGTTCCTGGCCTTGAAGGCGGCCTTTGAACAGGGGCTGGAGGACGGCCGGGCCGCCTTGAAACAATTTTACAGCCTGGCCGCCAAACGGGTGGCCTCCCGGCGGGCCGAATGGGCCGCCATCCTGGCCGGCGGCGCGCTGGCCGAAGTGGAGGCCGGCCGGCAGAACCTTCAGCGGCTCGACGAAGGCAACGTGGCTTATTTGTTGGCCGCCCAGCACCAGTTGATTCCGGCGGCCGGCTACAGCCAGCCCGGATTTTGCGGCCACCTCAACCGCTATTTTGATCCGGCCACGCTGACGCCGGAGGGAATCAGCCGGCCGTGACGTGCGACCGTGCAACGATTTGAAAAATCGCTCGACACCGGTAATAAGGCAACCATGAAACAATATCGCATCGCTATCATCGGCACGGGCAACGCGGTGGGCAGCCACATCGAGGCCGTGCGGCAGGCGGGGGAGCGGGCGGAATTGGCGGCGGCCGTTGACCTGGACGAAAGCCGGGTGCAGGCCATTTGCCGCCAACACGCCATTCCCCGCTGGTACACGGACACGGCCCAGATGCTGGCCGAGGTCCAGCCTGACCTGGTCCACATCGTCACGCCGCCGGCGACCCACCTGCCGCTGGCGCTGGCCTGCCTGGAAGCCGGCGCCTGGGTCTACTGCGAAAAACCGTTGTGCGCCTCACTGGCCGACTTCGACCGGCTGACGGCAGCCGAAGCGGCCAGCGGCCGGTACGTGAGCACGGTCTTCCAATGGCGCTTTGGCTCGGCGGCGCGGCATTTGAAGCGGCTGATGGCCGCCGGAGAGATGGGCCGGCCGTTGCTTGGTCTGTGCCACACGCTCTGGTATCGCGACCTGGCCTATTACCAGGTGCCCTGGCGCGGCAAGTGGGCCACTGAAGTGGGCGGGCCAACGATGACGCTGGGCATCCACCTGACCGACCTGTTTTTGTGGCTGATGGGCGAGTGGGAGGAGGTCTGGGCCCTGGCCGCCACGCTGGAGCGCCCGATCGAGGTCGAGGACGTTTCTCTGGCGCTGGTCCGTTTCGCCAACGGCGCGGTGGGCAACGTCATCAACAGCGCCTTGTCGCCCCGCCAGGAATCGCACCTGCGGCTGGATTTTCAGCGGGCCACCGTGGAAGTGACCGCTCTATACCGCTACAACAACGCCAACTGGCGCTACAGTATCCCCGACGGCTCGCCGGATGGCGAGGCGTTGGCCCGCTGGCAGACAATCGAAAGCGACGTGTCCGGCTCGCACGCCGTCCAGTTGCAGGAGATATTGGACAGCCTGGACCGGGGCGAACGGCCGTTTGTCAGTGGATCGGAAGCCCGCCGGATCCTCGAATTTAGCGCCAGCCTCTACAAATCGGCCGCCACCCGCCAGCCCGTCCGCCGTGGCTCCATCACCCCGGCCGACGCCTTCTATCACGCCATGAACGGCGCGCCGGTCAGATGAACAAACTCCCGGAGGTTCCGAACCTCCGGGAGGTTGAGGACAAAGATGACCATCCGTTTCGCCGCCATCGGCCTTAGCCACAGCCACATTTACGGCCAGGTCAACTGCCTGCTCCGGGCCGGGGCAGAGCTGGCCTGGTTTTGGGGGGAAGAGCCGGAGCGCGTCCAGGAATTTGGCAAAAGCTATCCGCAAGCCAGGCTGGCCCGCTCCATTGAAGAAGTCCTCGAAGACCCGCAGATTCAGCTCATCGCCAGCGCGGCCGTGCCCGATCAGCGCGCTCCCCTGGGCCTTCAGGCCATGCGGCAGGGCAAAGATTATTTCAGCGACAAGCCCGGTTTTACGACGCTGGCCCAACTGGCCGAGGCGCGCCGGGCGCAGGCCGAGACCGGCCGCATCTATGCCATCTATTTTAGCGAGCGATTTGACAACCCGGCCACGGTGAAGGCCGGTGAGCTGGTCCAGGCCGGGGCCATCGGCCGGGTCGTCCAGACCGTCGGTTTTGGCCCGCATCGCCTCTTTGGCCAGATGGCCCGGCCGGAGTGGACCTTCCAGCGGGCGCGCTACGGCGGCATCCTCAACGATCTGGCCAGCCACCAGATTGACCAGTTCCTCTATTTCACCGGTAGCGCCTCGGCCGAGATCGTGGCGGCGCGGACGGCCAACGTGAAATTCGGCCACTACCCGGAGTTTGAGGACTTTGGCGAGCTGCTATTGCAGAGCGGGGAGGCCAGCGGCTTCATCCGGGTGGACTGGCTGACGCCGGCCGGGCTGGAGACGTGGGGGGACGTGCGCCTCTTTTTGCTGGGCACGGAAGGCGCCATCGAAATCCGCAAGAACTGTGATATTGCCGGGCGCAGCGGCCGGAACCACCTCTTCCTGGTGGACCAGCAGGGCACGCGCTACATTCCCTGCGAGGACCACCCGCTCCCCTTCGGCGAGCAGTTCGTCCACGATCTCATCCACCGCACGGAGACGGCCGTATCCCAGGCCCACACCTTCACCGTATCCGAGTTAGCCCTGCGCGCCCAAAGCCAGGCCTGGTCATGAGTAGAGTCTCCACGGCGCTGGCGCCGTTCCATGAGTAAAGAAACGTTCACCCGTCATGCTGAACGGAGTGAAGCATCCCTATGACAGCATAGTAAATCAGGACGATCACTTTCTGAGCAGCGCGATTTTCCAAATCGCGTCACCGGATGTGGGGAAGACAATGAAAATTCTTTACAACCTTTGCGTGAACTTTGGCCTTGCCAAAGTCTGCGTCTTTGCGTCAAATTATTTTCTCAGGAGACACAGAGATCACAGAGAGGACACAGAATATACATCCCCACCTCCTGGCGCCGCCGCGCGAGTTTAGCGTCACCCCCTTCTGGTTCTGGAACGACGCCCTGGACGAAGAGGAAATTGTCCGCCAGATCGCCGATTTTGAAGCCCACGGCGTCTACGGCTTCGTCATCCACCCCCGGGTCGGCCTGCCCCGTGACCTGGGCTGGATGTCCGGCCGGCTCTTGCATTTCTATGACTTGGCCATCCAGGAAGCGCGGCGACGCCAGATGACGGTCATCCTTTACGACGAGGGCATGTACCCCTCCGGCTCCTCCAGCGGCCAGGTCGTGGCCCAGGACCCGGCCTACCACTGCCGCTGCCTGGCCAAAATAGACCTCCCCCCGGCCGGCGAGCCGGCCCTGGCCGAAGACCAACACCTGGTGGCCGTCGTCGAGCGGGCCAACGGCCAGCGCCTGGCCGTCATAGACCGCCGGGCGGACAGCTTTATCCGCGGCCTCCACTACCTGGGGGAGGGACCGGCCGAAGACGAACCGCCGGCGGCCGACCTGTTGAACCCCGCCGCTGTGGGCTGTTTTATCCGCCTGGTCTACGACACCTTCGCCGCCCGCTTTGCCGCTTACTTTGGTTCCACCATCACCGGCATCTTCACCGACGAGCCAAACCTCCTGGGCCGCTGCCGCGAGCGGCCCGTCTTCCCTGGCACGGCCGGCATTCTGGCCCACGTTAACCGCATCCTCGGCTACGACTTCACCCCCCACCTGCCGGCCCTCTGGTTTGACGACGAACCCCAGGCCGGTTACTACCGCCGCCAATACCTCCAGGCCGTTAACGTCCGCCTGGAGGAGACCTGGTACGCGCCCCTGCATGACTGGTGCCAGGAACGCGACCTGGCCCTCATGGGCCATCCCGCCCAAGACGACGACATCAGCCACCTGCGTTACTTCCACGTGCCTGGCCAGGACCTCATCTGGCGTTGGGTGCTGCCGGACCACCCGTCGGCTCTCCAGGGTACGGCCTCCACCCAGGCCAAATGCAGCTCTTCGGCCATGGTTCACGGCCGCCGGCGGCGCAACGCCAACGAATGCTGCGGCGCTTACGGCCACGAATTCACCTGGGAAGAGATGGTCTGGCTGGCCAACTGGTGCTTTGTCCGGGGCGTCAACTGGCTCATTCCCCACGCCTTCTATTACTCCGTCCGTGGCCCGCGCCGCGACGAACGGCCGCCCGACGTTGGCCCGCGCAGCAGTTGGTGGCCGCGCTACGGCCAGTACGCTGATGGTTGCCGCCGCCTGTCCTGGCTGAACACCGGCTCCCTTCACGTCTGCCACCTGGCCATCCTGGGCGGCTACAACGCCCTGCCCTGGCCGGCCGCCCGGCTCTGTTTTCAACACCAGCGGGACTTCAACTACCTCGACGAACGCCAGTTGTTTGAGGAGGCCGAACTCAAGGAGGACGGCCTGCACCTGGCCGGGATGTGCTACCAGGCCCTGATTGCTGAACACGAGCCGGCGCTGGCCGCCGGCCCCATCTGGCAGCGCTTAGAGCAGGCCGGCCGGCTCCTGCGCTACGAGGCCGGCCTGGACGAGCCGGCGTTCGTCCGGCAAATTGACCAGCTCGTCCCCCCCGACGTCACCGCCACACCCGCTGCTCCCAACCTCCGCGCCCGCCACGTCGTCAAGCACGGCCGGCGCTACTATCTCCTCTTCAACGAAGGCCAGGTCCCCCTGGAAACCCGCCTGTCCCTGGCCCACTGCCGCCACGGCCTCCTCTTCGACCCCTACACCGGCCGGCAGGCCCCCTTCGCCGCCGCCACCCCCCTCCGCCTCGCCGGCCACCAGCTTGTGGTCATTGCCGGCCGCGACTGAGCTTAACGCCACTCCCCGAATGGTTGACGTCCGCTCTTGGTGCTATCCTTCCTAATATGGAGTCGGAGGCCAGATCGTGCGAAAACATCCTGGCGATCCAAATCGTGGCCACGCTTCAAGGGGTTTATGAGAGTCAGTGGGACAGTCATCCCCTCCACCGGCTGTCATAAACCCCATACTATGCGTTAGATTCGTTCCGCTTTGGCAATCTGGCTGCAAAAAAGGGCAAGATATAGACGCTATTCAACAGGTTTTCTATGACATCAAAAGCAATGGCCAAATCTCCTCTTGAATGGGGTGTGACTTCATGGGCGGCTTTATTACCCATTAATCGGAGACTATGCAAGATTTCAGCGCCTTGTCCGGTCAAGACGCCTTGCTGGACTAGGTTGTCTATTTTCGTTGCCAGGCTACGACCCTTCGCGCCCTTATCTTTACATACGGTTTCGACCATCGCCCGGATGCCAATCCCCGCCAGAACAAGCATGTTGTGGCTCAATGCTGCATGTGTCTCCTTGTAGATTTCTGAAATCTTTTGGGGTGTCAGGTCAATGTACGGTAACTGCCGTCTTCCTGCAATTCGGCTTGGATAAAGCCCTTCGCTTCTCGTCGTAATGCTGTCGTCACTGCCAGGCCAGCCATCCTCATCCATTGTTTCCCGTCGCACAGCTAAAAGTTTGCATCCCTGGCATTCAACGATTTCATATCGGTCCCATCGAACATACCACTGATCTTCTTCGTCTTCTTCTTCCTCGTAGGTTCTATCAAGCCTATCTTCCGATTCAGCCGACATAATGACCTTATGTACCGTTTGTGTAGCACACTGAGAACACGGCAACCAGTATTGCTTATCTTTTGTCTTATCAAGTGTGAGAGTAACTTTTCGATTCATTGCTCGTTGCCCACAATTTGTTACAGTTAACAACCAGGGCAAGTATCATCCTAGAATACTGCGCAGCCTATGGTAGCCAACGTGATTACTCCCGCCCTTGAAAAAGGATTTCATTCCCGGATTATTTTGCTCCCTTACTTGCTATTTTCTTCCGTGGTCCAGTAAGCCCTCCATAACTCTTGGTCGCTAAGTCTCGCGCGCGTCTCATGTAGGTAGTATTTAACGTGTGAGACTCCCGATTTTGCTCTTTGCTTTGCTGATAGGCTAGTACCATCAAGTTTCCAACCCATTTCAGTTAAGGCAAGCCAAAGATGTCTGTTTATCTCTTGATCAATCTTACTTGCGTACGTTGTGTTGATGTCCGTAAAGCCATATGAAGCGATCCAACCCTCAATCAAATTGCGCGTTGATTTTAGTAACGTTAAAACATCGTTAGCTCGAACATCGTTAGAGCTGCTAAGGTCAGTCAATTTCTCAGAAAGTTTCTTGCGTTTTTCGCTAGCAGGCCAAATACGTGAACCGTTAAACTGAACACCTAAGAATTGAATGGTGGTCTGCGTCGGGCTAACAATCCTGGTCCGTCCATTTGAGCTTTTATCATCTCTTGTATGGAGCTTAAGACCAAGCTCATGCTCCAAGATTTCGCACGAGAGAGCATAAGCCATCTCTGCCTCTTTTACTGTCTGACACATTATTACAAAGTCATCAGCATAGCGGATAAGTCTAAACTTAGCCTTCAACATTTTATGGTCAAAAACTGAAAGGTAAACATTCGAAAACAGGGGAGAGAGATATCCACCTTGAGGTAATCCTGTAGAGCTTTCAGGAAACAGCCCCCAATCTTCTTCAGGTAAATCATCCCTGTTTCCAATTTCCATGTTGAAGGCGTCTTCAATTAAATCGTGAAGGGTATTGTCTTGAAGTAATGGGAATATCTTCTCTTTTAAGAGTTTATGAACATTGACGGTATCGAAGAAATTAACGATATCAGCTTCAAAAACAACCCCACAGCCCTCCCGGTGAAATTGTAGCATCCGCTTGATTGCTGATTGAACTCCCCGATTGCGAAGGTATGCATGACTGGCAGGGTTAAGTAAATCAAACTTTTCTTCAAGATGCTTTTCTAGTTGTCGAGTAATTGCTCGTTGAACGACTCTATCCCGAATGTCAGCGATTCTTAATGGCCTTTTCTTACTACCCTTCTTCTTTACAGCAACAGCTCTTACTTTGCCAAATTGATATGTTCCACTGAGCAACTCTTTCCGAATAGTTTCTAAATTGCTGGTTAGGTTTGTGCGGAAATCTTGGATTGTCTGCTCGGATGGGCCATGAGAAAGGGGCTTGGCGGACCGACTTATGTCCTCCCAAGCCCCTTGAAGATTCGGACGAGTTGCAACTTTTCCTACTAAGCTTTTAGGATAAGCCATACCATCCGGTTTTATTTTTGAAAGCTTTGAGCTTTTTCGAATATAGTAAAACTACAGCAGTGTGTAACTCAAAGCTACTCAGGGTAAAGATTTCTTAGTGTATCAATGCTCGGGCCAGCATCAAGAATATCGTGAATAGCTGCATACCGCAAGCAAGGATAAACTTGGCAGTAGTCCTACGGGCAGCCGGTGAACCTGCACT
>JAKEFB010000080.1 GCA_022616275.1 Chloroflexota bacterium | reverse complement strand
GGCTTATTTAGTTGTTAAACATCTCGACAATCGAACTCGCTCACGCAAATCCCGGCTTAGAAGCGGTTCTAGTCCTTAAATGTGACATTGTCGTACTAATTGCTACTGCAGTGGCATCCTAACCATCGCATCTCCACTTCATCGAACATAAAGACATGAGGGGCGCTTTCACCTCGAAGCGCCCCTCTTTGCTCACTCGCCAGCCTGCCTGGACGGTTTTTACACGCCGGCCGCCTCCCATGTTCTGGAAGAAAAACGATGAGGCCGGCCGGAACAATCCATTCCCCGCTGTAACCAGCCCATCGTACGCGCCGCAACTGCCGTCATCTAATCTAATTTTGCTCAGGAGACTACAAAAATCCCGGCAGACTTTTGTAGTCTGGTCGTCTTTTAGTGAGTATAATTTCCTGCGCTGGCGGGCAATGAGTGGCTACCGGCCGGTCAGCCTGTTGTGCCATGATGGGTAGCCCCCTGTGACAAGTTCTACAAGGAGAGTTTGCAGTGAGGTCGCGAAATATTAAAACCCCTTTACGTTTGCTGCCTGTCCTGGTCCTCTTGACGGCCGGGATCTGGCTGCTGCAACGGCCGGCGTCGTTGGCGCCGGAAAGCGCCACGGCCCGCCAGGCCCAGGCCGATCAACTGGGCCTGGCCGGCGCGGCGCGCGAACGGTATCTGGCTGAGCCGGGCGAAAACCCGGCCGCCGAAAACGAAGCCTTGCTCGGCATGGGCGACTATTGGGCTACCCGCTACACCTACCCCACTGGCCAGTTTGACCAGCGCTGGCTGGTCGAGGCCGCCGCCCAGGACGCCCTGGTCCCACGCGGTATCCCGGCCGGCGAGGTGGTCTACGACAACAGCGAGGGTAGCTCACCGCTGAACCTGGACCCGACCCAGTTCACCTCCCTCGGCCCCATGCCGTTGCAAAGCGACGGCTGTATCAGTTGCTTTAACTACGGCCACGTGGCCGGCCGGACCAACGTAGCCGTCTCCGACCCGATTTCGCCCAATATCGCCTACATTGGCTCTGACGGCGGAGGGGTGTGGAAGAGCGAAAATTGCTGCGACGAGAATACCACCTGGACGGCGGTCACCGACGACCCGCTGCTCTCAACCATTGCCATCGGCGACATCGTCCTGGACCCCAACGACCACAACACCATCTATGCCGGCACTGGCGACCTGCGCTACGGCTCGTTCAGCTTTGGCGCGGCCGGCGTGCTCAAGAGCGTTGACGCCGGCGCGACCTGGACGGTTTTAGGGTTGAGCGTCTTCGCGCCGCCTTACCCCGTGCCGCCGGGTGGTTTTCCCCAGTACCAGGCCATCGGCAAGGTCCAGGTTGACCCCAATGACAGCGACAACGTCATCGTCGGGGCCAAGACCGGCGTCTACTTCTCCTACGACGGCGGGGCCAACTGGAGCGGCCCCTGCCTGACCAACAGCCACGTCACCCAGCGGCAGGACATTACCGGCCTGCTTGTCAGCGACGCCGGCGCCAACACCGACCTGTACGCCGCCGTGGGCACGCGCGGCTTTGGCACACCGGTCCAGCCGGACCTGAGCAACACCGGGGCCAACGCCGTCTACAAGACGACCGTGCCGGCCTCCGGCTGCCCGGCCAGTTGGACGCTGCTGAACACGGGCTGGCCGGCCGGCACCGGCGACGGCAACCCGGCCAACGACCTGGTCGGCCGGATTGACCTGGCCATGGCCCCCAGCGACAACGACGTCATTTACGCCCAGGTGGCTAACAACACGAACCCCGGGGCGACGATCGGTGTCTGGCAGACCACCAACGGCGGCACGAGCTGGACCCAGCGAGCCACCCCGGCCGACTTCAGCGGTTGCGGCGGCGGCATGGGTCAAACCTGGTACAACGCCGGCGTGGTGGTGGACCCCAACGACCCCAACGTCGTCTTCCTGAGCCAGATTGACGTCTATCGCTCGGTGAATGGGGCCGACACGTTCATTAACCTGACCGACGGCTACTGTGGCGGCGAGGACGTTCATGTAGATCAGCATGCCCGGGCTTACATTGCTGGTGATTCCTCCCGCCTCCTGGTTGGCTCTGATGGCGGCATTTACGTCACCGACAACGCCGACGACCCCAACCCGGCGGCCGTGGCCTTCACCCAGATGAACGACACGCTGCCGACGATCGAGTGGTACGCCGGCGACATTACCGCCAACTTCGCCTATTCGGCCCAGCCGGGCATCAACGCCGGGGCGCAGGACAACGGCTCGGCCGTCTATGTCTGGTCTTCGGGCGACCCGGGGCCGGCCATGTGGCAGGTCCGCAAGGGCGGCGACGGCATGTACGCCCGCATCGAGCCGGTCCTGGCCCAGCGCTGGTACCAGGAAAGCCAGAACGGCAACCTGGCCGTCACGGTCGCCGGCCCTTACAGCAGCCAGGTCTCGGCCACCGGTGGCTGGGTAAGCGATAGCCGGCTCAGCTTCGTCTTCCCCTATGAGATCTACAAATACGACTGCCCACCAACCGGCTGCGCCCACCTGATTGCTGGCAGCTACCGGGTCTGGGAAACCATCGTTGGCGGCACGCCCGGCACGACCTGGTACATCAACAGCCCGGACCTGACCAAGAACACTCTGGCTGACCGCTCCTTCATCAACCAGTTGGCCTTTGCCGTCAGCGACGAGACGGTGGCCATCGCCGGCACCAACGACGGCAACGTCCAATATGGCTTCGACCTGGGCCAGGGCGTGCTCAACACAGCTACCTGGGTCAACGTGACCGGCAGCAATGCCGTTTTGCCCAACCGGCCGATCCTGGACGTGGCCACCGACCCGGCCAACCCGTTGATTGGCTACGCCGCCGTGGGTGGTTTCGACCAGAACACCCCGGCCACCCCCGGCCACGTCTTCCGGGTCACCTGCACGGCCGATTGCGGCTCCTTCACCTGGCTGGACAAGTCTGGCAACCTGCCCAACATTCCGGTTGACTCCATCATCGCCAACCCCAACTTCCCGCAGCAGGTCTTCGCCGGCACTGATTGGGGGCTGTACTACACCGACGACATTACCGCCGGAACGCCCACCTGGAACCGTTTCCAGGCCGGCTTGCCCAACGTCATGATCTGGGATATGTCCATTGACGCCGGCTTCACCACGCTGGCCCTCTTCACCCGCTCCCGTGGCGCCTATGTCTGGCCCCTGCCGAATGCGCCCGTCGTGACCAATTACGCTGTCCAGTTCGGACCGGACAGCACCGTTGATACGCAGGCTGGCGAGGTCATCACCCACACCTTTACCCTGGTCAACCGGGGGCAGAATGATGACAGCTACGACCTGGCCATCAGCGGCAATACCTGGCCGACGACGCTTCTAACCAGCACGCCGATTAGCATCACGGCCGGGTCGTGGGCGACAATCGTCGTCGAAGTCCAGGTACCCAGCGGGCCTGGTGGCACCGACAGCTTCACTCTGACCGCCACCTCGACCACCGATTCGTCGGTGACGGACAGCGCCACCGGCACCACTAACGCGACGCCAACGTCTGTTACTTACGAGTTGTACCTGCCGGTAATCAAGAGACCCTAACGTCTAAGCATCTCTTTGGAAAGGCGCGTTGCCGGGTAGGCAACGCGCCTTTTTCTTCCGCATAGCATGACAGGCGTTCTTTTTACGTTTAACCTTCAAACTTTCGAACTTTTACCAGCCGGCCCGCCGCCGTAAAAATGAGGGGAAACAAAGGGGGCCAGGGCGTAGGCCACCGCCAGGGCAAAAGCCTGGCCGCGCGTCGCCAGCCCGGCCGTCAGCGCCCCCACCGCACCCCCCTTCTGCTTGACGTTATCTTCGCTCAACAGCTCATCCATTAGCGGTCCCAACTCCTCCCCGGCCGCCACCCGCCGGGCGATCAAAGGCGGCAAGGGGAGGCGGCCGGCCCCACCCACACCCTCACGGCCATTACTGTCCACCACGACTACCCAGCCGGTGAGGACCAGCCCGGCCGGTTCGTGGTTGACACCCCCCTCCAGCCCCACCCCCAGGTCGGCGCTGGCTGCCCGGCGGGCGGCCGTGGCCCGGTGGCGAGTTGGCGAGTCTGCGAGTTGGCGAGTGGGCGAGTAGGCAAGGTTGCAGGTGAGCAAGGTTGTAAGTGTGGGTCTAGCGACTGTTGTCCTTTTTGAAGCTGCGCTGCCGGGAAATATTGGGCGCTAACATGGAGATAATCTCGTTCAGCAATTTTAGACGATGATCCAAGATTTCCGGCAAAAGAAGTTGGTGGCCCCGCCAATACCAGCCGCACGATTCACGAGCCTCGCCCATCGCAACACGCAAGTGGTAAGAATAATCTTGCCCGTATCCGCGCCCGTAACCTTCCTCTATATTCGCGCTAATTGAGCCGACACTGCGAATAAGCTGGCCGGCAACTTTCTTGCCCCGTTCGTCCTTCAGCAACCGCTCGCAATCTTCCCAGGCCAGATCATAGGCAAAAAGCGCCTTAGGATAAACCTGAAATTGCCATAGCGGGTTATTCCGCACAATTGGATGCACCGACTTTTCCCAGACCTCAAAACTCTTCAGGCCATCTTGCATCATACCTCCTTCTATTCAACCACCCCACTCGCAGACTCGCCTACTCGCAAACTCTCTACCCAATTTCAATCCTGGTAACTCCCTCAAAGTCAATTGCTTCATTTGAGGCCAGCAACGTTTCCAGGGCCATCTGGGCAAACTGGAAGAAAGAGCGCAGGTCGGCAATCCGCTCCAGGACGTAGGCGGCCCGCTTTTGTTCGTCGGCCGGCAGCTCATTTTCCACGGCCTTCAGTTTCTCGACGCTTTCCCCCAACACCTGCAAGGCCAGTTGTACCTCTCGCATTTCCCGGCCGCTGAGCACGTTACGAATCACCTTCCAGAAGTCCGATTCGGCCATGTAATACTTCTTGCGCTCGCCCCGGACCCAGACCTCCTTGGCCATGCCCCACCGTTCCAGGGAGCGCATGTTCATGCTGACCGAGCCCTTGCTGATTTCCAGCCCTTCGGCCAGGTCATCCAACGAAAGCGGCCCAGGGCTGAGCAGCAACATGCCGTACAGGCGGCCCATGAGTTCGCTAAAACCAAAAAATCCAGCCAGCCGGCCGAGCCCTGCCACCGTGCTGTCTTGAACGGCCTCTAAGTTCTTGTCCATAAAAATCCCCTGTATTCAGAACGTTTTGAATGCAAAGAATAGCAGGGGTATGGGGAAGTGGCAAGTTTGCAAGTCTGCGAGTGTGCGAGTATGCGAGTCACTTGCTCACTCGCAGACTCAGTCCTCAGTCCTCAGTCCTCCCCATACACTGATCGGGCCGTGGCCGGCGCCCAGGCGCCAGGCAGCGCCGCCGCGAATGGCCCCGGCCGTAAAGTGGTGGGCGTGGCGGACAGCTTCTGCCAGCGGCAGCCCCTGGGCCAGGAAGACGCACACCGCCGCCGAGAGAGTGTCGCCGCTGCCGTGCAGATTGTCGGTGTCCACCCGGGGGCTGCGGAAGGTGGCCAGCGTCCGGCCGTCGTAGAGCACGTCCGCCATCTCCTCCCCGTCCCGGCCGCCCTTGACCAGGACAGCGCCGGGGCCGCAGGCGTAGATGGCTTGGGCCGCGCCGGCCATCTCGCGAATCGTCGTGACGGCCTCTACCGGCCGGCCGGCCAGCAAGGCCGCCTCCCGGCGATTGGGCGTGACCAGCGTGGCCAGCGGCAGCAGCCGCTCCTGGTAAGCCTGGACGACGGCCGGGGTAAACATGGGTTCCCCCCGATGATTGACCAGCACCGGGTCCACCACCAGGCGGCGGATGGGGTGCGCCGCCAGCGTGGCGGCAATGGCCTCGACGATGTCTACCCGGCCAATAAAGCCGGTCTTGGCCGCAGCCGCGCCGTAATCGGACAGCACAGCCAGCAGTTGGGCGGCCACGAAATCGGCTGGTAAATAGTACACGGCCGCCACCGCCAGGCTGTTTTGGGCAGTAACGGCCGTCACCACGCTCATGCCGTAGGCGTTTAAGGCCGTAAAGGTCTTCAGGTCACACTGCAAGCCGGCCGCTCCGCCGCTGTCGGAGCCGGCAATGGTCAGGAGTTTAAGGGGTTCATTGGCCATGCCCACAGATGCACGGCGTCGGAAAACCCCGCAGGTTGGAGCACGAAGCGTGCTCCAACCTGCGGGGTTTGGCGCAGCTACATGTTCTTGACAATCGCTTCGGCAAACTGGGAGGTGCTGACCTTGGTCGCTCCCTCCATCTGGCGCTCCAGGTCGTAGGTAACAATTTTGGCCTGGATGGTCCGGGTCATGGCCTCGTAGACCAGGTCGGCCGCTTCCTGCCAGCCCATGTACTCCAGCATCATCACCCCGCTGAGAATCAGGCTACCGGGGTTGACCATGTCCTTGCCGGCGTACTTGGGGGCCGTGCCGTGGGTAGCCTCAAACAGGGCCACGCCGTCGCCGATGTTGCCGCCGGGAGCCATGCCCAGCCCGCCGACCTGGGCCGCGGCCGCGTCGCTCATGTAATCGCCGTTGAGGTTCAAGGTGGCGATGGCGTCGTAATCGCCGGTGCGGGTCAGCAGTTGCTGGAGCATGTTGTCGGCAATGACGTCCTTAATGATGATTTCCGCCCCGGTGCTGGGGTGCTTGAGGACACACCAGGGGCCGCCGTCCAGCAGCTCGGCGCCGAACTCCTGGCGGGCCAGCTCGTAACCCCAGTCGCGGAAGGCGCCTTCGGTGAACTTCATGATGTTGCCCTTGTGGACCAGGGTCACGCTGCGGCGGTGATGGTCAATGGCGTGCTGGATGGCCTTGCGCACCAGCCGCTTGGTGCCGTGCTCGGTGACGGGCTTGATGCCGATGGCGGCCATCAGGCTGATGTTTCTGCCCAACTCTTCGTTCATAAAACGGACGAGCCGCTGCGCTTCGGCCGAGCCGGCCGGCCACTCAATGCCGGCGTAGACGTCTTCGGTATTCTCGCGGAAAATGATGATATTCATCTTCTCCGGTTCGCGCATGGGGCTGGGGGTGCCGGGAATGTAGCGCACCGGCCGGACGCAGGCGTACAGGTCCAGCACCTGGCGCAGGGTGACGTTCAGACTGCGGAAACCACCGCCCACCGGCGTGGTCAGAGGGCCTTTAATGCCGACGACGACCTGGCGTAAGGCGTCGAAGGTCTCTTCAGGGATGTAAGTGCCGTAAATCTCGTTGGCCTTCTCGCCGGCGTAAATTTCCATCCAGGCGATTTTGCGCCGGCCGCCGTAAGCTTTCTCTACGGCCGCGTCCCACACCCGCATAGACGCCGGGGTGATGTCCACGCCAATGCCGTCGCCTTCAATAAAGGCCACAATAGGATTATCCGGCACGTCCAGACGGCCGCCGCTATAGGTAATTTTTTCTCCGGCCGGCACTTGAATGTTAGAAAAGGACATGGTTTTTGTAACTCCTGTTCTCTTTACGAGAGTTTCAATCCAGGGCTGGTAAGCCTCAACGAACAAATCGTTTTGAAAGTGGGAACAATGGGTCAGGCAGCCCTTATCATCTCTCAATCTTTGCTTCCGGGCAAGGGAATATCAGGGGCGCATTCCAATTTGGGGTGGCACAAACCCCGCAGGTTGGGGCACGAAGCGTGCCCTCGGAAACCTGCGGGGTTTGCGAGTTTTCAAAAAAGTGGAAAGGGAGGTCCCCAGGCGCCTCCCTTTCCAAATAAGCTCCCCCTGAGATAGCGCGCCGCAGCACGCTACTCCCCACTTGGCTCCCCCCTTTCTTTGGCTCCCCACTCCCGGGCTTACCCCTCTATATATTAATATCCCGCTTTTGCCAGATTTCTTACCTCGATCCAGAAAAAAGGTAACTGTTCAGGTGACTGAGCTTTGCAAAGCAGAGCCTGTCACTTTTGACCAGAGGTAGCTGCCACTAAAAGCTAGTTTTCAAGTGGCTGTCACCTCTGGGACCATCTTTTTTCTACTGCTTCACGTTAACCCGGCTACGACTGGCCTACGGCCGGCCGCCACCCGTTGCCGGCCACCGGGGATTGGCATATAACAGGGGCAAGTATGCGAGTGGGCGTGTATGCGAGTAGCAGGTGAACGACTAACTCGCAGACTCGCAGACTTGCAAACTCAGTCCTCATCACTCATCCATCACTTTCTTTCGGAGGTGAACGTTGAAGGTATTTGTTACCGGGGGAGCGGGGTACATTGGCTCGGCCACGGTGGCTCACCTGCTGGCGGCCGGGCACGAGGTGACGGTTTACGACAACCTGAGTCGTGGCCACCGGGCGGCCGTGCCAGCCGGCGCCCGGTTCATTGAAGGGGATATTGGCGACCGGGCCAGGCTGGACGAGGCGCTGGCCGGTGGCTTCGAGGCAGTGGTCCATTTTGCCGCCCTCATCGAGGCTGGGGAATCCATGAAAGCGCCGGCCACCTATTTTGAGAACAACACCGGCCGCTCGATTACCCTGATTGACGCGGCCGTGGCCCATGGGGTGCGCCAGTTCGTCTTCAGTAGCACGGCGGCCGTCTACGCCGGCAAGGAGTCCGGCCGGCTGGTCGAAGAAGACCCTATCCGGCCGGCCAACGTTTATGGCCAGACGAAGCGGATGGTCGAGGAGGCGCTGGCCTGGTATGGCCAGTTATATGGGCTGCGGAACTGCGTCTTGCGCTACTTTAACGCCAGCGGCGCTTCTCGCCTGGACGGCCAGATACGCGGTGAAGACCACCGGCCGGAAACCCACCTCATCCCCCTGCTGCTGCAGGTAGCCCTGGGCCGGCGGGAACAGATGGCCATCTTTGGCGACGACTACCCCACCCCGGACGGCACGAACATTCGCGACTACATTCACGTTGACGACCTGGCCCAGGCTCACGTTCTGGCCCTGGCAGCGCTCCAGGATGAAAATATGGGCCAGCGGGTGTATAATTGTGGTAATGGGCATGGTTATTCAAATAAGGAAGTAGTGGAAACAGCCCGTCGCGTCACCGGCCATCCCATCCCTGCCATCATCGCGCCCCGCCGGCCGGGTGATGCGGCCGTATTGGTGGCCAGCAGTGAAAAGATTCAACGAGAACTGGGGTGGACGCCCCGCTACCCGGAGCTGGAGAGCATTATTGCCTCCGCCTGGGAATGGCACCGCGCTCATCCCCACGGATATGGAGGTTAGCCATGTCAGCTTTTATGCCGGAAGCAATGGTCCAGGCGGAGCAGGCCCTGGAATCAATCCGTGAAGCGTGGCTGCAGCGGCCGGGGGTGACGGCCGTAGACCTGGGCTTCAAGTGGACAGACGGCCAGATGACAAACCAGTTGTCTATCCGCGTCCACGTGGCCCAAAAGAAACCACTGGCCGAGCTAAGCCCGGAAGAACGCTTCCCCGAAGCGGTCAACGGCATCCCGGTAGACGTCATTGAGGCCACCTACGTGCCGCAACTGGGCCTGGAAACCCAACTGGAGGCAGCCTTTGAAGGCCGGGGGGTTCGTTTCGACGACATCCCCCTGGGCGTCAGTGTGGGCTGTTCCTTCACCACGGCCGGCACGCTGGGGGCCAAAGTATTCGACCTGGAGAGCGGCAGCGAAATGATTCTGAGCAACTGGCACGTGCTGGCCGGCAGCCCGGAGGCGCAGATCTCCCTGGCCAGTTGGCAGCCCGGCTCCATAGACGGCGGCGCCGGCGAGGATAACGTCATTGCCGAGTTGAGCCGCTGGGTGCTGGGGCCCTACGACGCGGCCGTGGCCCGCCTGACCGGAGTGCGCCCGGTGCGGAGCACAACCGTCGAAGGCCGGCCGATTGAGGACATCACCAGCCCCCGCCTGGGCATGATGGTCTGGAAAAGTGGCCGCAGCACCGGCTACACCGAAGGCTTCATTGACGGCGTTAAAATGACCACCCAGCTTTCCTACGGGGCGGCCGGTACCCGCCAGTTGCAAGACGTGTTTCGCATGGTCCCCCGGCCGGGGGCGCCGCCCGGCGAAATCAGCATTGGCGGTGATTCCGGCTCCATTTGGGTGGACGAGGCCAGCGGCAAAGCGGTGGGCCTCCATTTTGCCGGCGAAACAGGGCCTTCGCCTGAGTTTGCCCTGGCCCACGACATTACTGCCGTGGTCAGCCACCTGAAAATCCGCTTTCCGGGCCAGTTGTTGCCCGAACTCCCGCCGCCGGCCGGGGCGCCGCCACGCCGTTGGCCTCTCCTTGAGCGCCTTTACCCCTACTGGAAATTTATCCTCACCTTCTTCCAGGGACTCTTCAGGCGGAGGTAGCCAACAAAGGCCATATCCTTTCCAATTTTTAGGGTGTATGTTTTAGGGGTAGGATGTGAAACTCCGGGCTTTTGCCTGGCTTGATAAGAAGTGGAAGTATGAGTTTGCTGCACCATAAGGGTTTCTTTGTTGCCAACCGCCTCTGGCTTTTATTGGTTCCCCTCCTCTTGATCTCGCTGGCCTGTGGCTTTCTATCCGGCCAACCAACAGCGGCCGTCCTCACCCCGGTGGCCGTTGTTCCCAGCGCCAGCCCGACCCCGTCGCCCAGCCTGGCGGCGACTACGGCCATTCCCACACCCTCGGCCGTTCCGGCCTCGGCCACGCCGGCCGAGTCGCCGACGGCTCGGCCGACCCAGACCAACACGCCTGTCCCCACGCCGCTGCTGAGTGACCTGTCGCTGGCCGTCAGGGATGTCCTCGTCTACCCGGCGCCGGCCGTCTACGCCGGAGAACCAGTTTCCTTCCAGGTCATGCCCTACCTCCCCAACGGGTTGGCCCCGGACGCCGTCACCGTGCAGCTCCTGGTGGACGGCAACCAGGTGGCCAGCGGCAACCTGAACTGGCGGACGCTGGGCGGCGACGTGGGTAGCCTGTTCCCATGGGCCTGGAATACGACCGGCCAGGCCGGCCCGCACATGGTTAGTGTCCTCCTGGACCCTGGCAACCTCGTTTACGTTGGCGACGAAAACCCGAATAACAACCGGGTGGACTTTACCCTGACCATTGAGGCGCCGGAAGCGCGGCCGCCGGCCGAAGTCGAAGCCACCTGGCTAACGGCCGACAACAACTGCTGCACCGTTCACGTGATTAGCAACACGACTGCCCACCGTGACCTGGAGCAGTTGCTGGCCCTGGTGGATGGCGCTTTTCAGGAGGCCAGCGCCCGGCTAGCCGAGCCGGCAGCGCAACGTTACCAGGTCTACCTGGTGGACCGGGTGATAGGCCAGGGTGGTTATGCCGCTGGTTCGATGGTTATTTCCTACCTGGACCGGGACTATGCTGGTGGTGGATTATACGAAGTGCTGGTCCACGAGGCCGTTCACCTGCTAGACCACCAGTTTGCCCCCAACCGGGTGGTGTTCCTGGCCGAGGGTGTGGCCGTGTGGGCCACCGGCGGCCACTATAAGCAGGAGAACGTAGACCAGCGGACGGCCGCCCTGGTGGAGAGTGGCCTGTACATTCCCCTGGAGCAGTTGATTGATAACTTTTACCCGGCCCAGCACGAAATCAGTTACCTGGAAGCGGCCGGCTTTGTCAGCTTCCTGGTCAACACCTACGGCTGGGAAAGGGTCCGCCCCTTCTACGTCGACGTGACCGCCAGTGACGCCCCGACCTTGCACCAGGCTGTGGACATCAATTTACAGATCCACTTTAACAAAACGCTGGCCCAGGTTGAGGCGGAGTGGATGGTCTACCTGGCCGGCCTGCCCCGTGACCGCATGGCCATCACCGACCTGCGAACCACCATTCACTTTTACGACGTGGTGCGCCGTTACCAGAACGTTTACGACCCGGCCGCCTATTACCTGCGGGCCTGGCTGCCTCCGGCCGAGGAGCTGGAACAACGGGGCCTGACGGCCGAGTTTACCCGCCACCCGGAGTCGGTCAGGCACATTACCCTGGAGACGATGCTTCAGGCGGCCGACGCGGCGCTGAATGCCGGCGACTATAACCGGGCGACCGTCCTGCTGGATAGCGTGTCGCGGGTGATAGACAACAACGGCGCTTTCCTGGACCCCCTGGCCAACAACTACCTGGCTATTGTCCAGACGGCCACCAACCTGGGCTACGAGGTGCAGCAAGTGGAGCTGGTGGGCGACGAAGCCACCGTGGCGGTACTCCGTCCCGGCCAGGCGAACCTTTTCCAACTCCGGCTGGTTTTGGATAACCAGGCCTGGATTTTGGCCCGTTAAGATAGACCAAATTTCACATGAAGCTTTTGCCTTTTTATGCTAAAATCGCTCTGTAAATGGTTTGCGATTTGTGATTTTCGATTACAATCATAAATTGTTAGTAACTGCTTAGTACGTCAGGTGACTGTCACTTCCGCAAGTGACAGTCACCTCTGAACCTGGTTTCTCTAATTGTGGCCGGTCTCTGCTAGAGACCAGCCTGAGCAGATACAAAGGGGTATCCTAATGATCGAAGTCGTAATAGACAGTATTCGTATCAGTCTCATCTCGCAGCACCGTATTGTCATGCTGCGCGACGTAGACGGGGAACGCCAGTTGCCGATCTGGATCGGCCCTTGCGAGGCCGAAGCCATTACCATCGAACTCCAGGACGTCGAAATTGCCCGGCCGGTTACTCACGATCTGCTCAAAAACGTCATCGAAGAGATGGGCGGCAAGGTCTCTCACATCCTCATCAACGAACTGCGGGACCAGGTCTTCCACGCTCGCCTTTTCATTGACCTCAAAGGGGAACTGCTGGAAATTGATTGCCGGCCGTCGGACTCAATTGCCCTGGCCGTCCGGGCCAAGGTGCCCATCTTTGTGGACGAGCTGGTGATGGAGCAGGCCGGTATCCTGCCCGAACCCGACATCGAGGAAGAGAAACCCACCGGCGGCGACGACGTCGAAAAACTGGATGCCTTCAAGGATTTCGTAGACACCCTGGACTTTGAGGACTTCGAAGGCGACGAATGAGATGTGAAGGGCGCGCCTGACGCCTGTTGTCCGGCCCGTTGAAACGTGAAACGTGAAACGTGGAAGGCTGCGCTCCACGTTTTGCGTTTCACGTTTTGCATTCTATGTCCGCCATTGATCGTGTTCCCCCGAACAACGTAGAAGCCGAGGAAGCGCTCCTGGGCTCTCTGCTCATTGACCCCGACGCCATTTTCGAGGTCGCCTCTTTTTTGCGGCCGGTTGCTTTCTACCGCGAGCAGAACCGCTGGATTTACGAGGCCATCCTGGACCTCAACGAGCGGCGCGAGCCGGTGGACCTGATTACCCTGGCCGACGAACTGCGCCGGCGCAGCCAGCTTGACGAATTGGGGGGAGAAGCGTACATCATCGGCCTGATTAACACTGTCCCCACCTCGATTAACGCGCGCAGCTACGGCCGGATCGTGGAAGGGGCCTCGCTACGGCGGCGGATGATTGGCGCCGCCAGCGCCATCGCCAACCTGGCTTACGAAGAGGACGAAGATATTAACGTGGTCATTGACCGCGCCGAACAGGCCCTCTTCACCGTCAGTGAGGAACGCAACAGCCGCGAACTGGTGCCGGTCAAGGAGATTGCCCGCCATTACCTGGACCGGATTGAGGAGTTACACGCCCGTGGCGAAGAGGTCATCGGCGTACCGACGGGCTTCACCGACCTGGACAAACTGTTGGGCGGTCTGAATAAGTCGGACCTGATCATCGTTGCCGCCCGGCCGGGTATGGGCAAGACGGCGCTGCAGATGGCTATCGGTCTGAACGCCGCCCGGCGCTATGCCAAGCGGGTAGCCATTTTTAGCCTGGAGATGTCCGGCGAGCAACTGGTCCAGCGGATGATTGCCGCCGAAACGCGGATTGATTCCCAACGGCTGCGGCGCGGCGACCTGCACGAGCACGAGTGGCCTATCTTTTACGAGGCGGTCGGCCGGATTTCAGAAACGCGGGTCTTCATTGACGATACGCCGTCCATTACCCCGCTCCAGTTGCGCACCAAGTGCCGCCGGTTGTACGCCGAGCATGGGCTGGACCTGGTGATGATTGATTATCTCCAGTTAATGCAGACGGAACGCGGCTACAACAACCGGGTGCAGGAGATTAGCGAAATCTCCCGGTCCTTGAAGGGGCTGGCCCGGGAGTTGGACGTACCGGTCGTGGCCGCCTCGCAGCTCAGCCGGGCGGTGGAACAGCGGCAGGACAAGCGGCCGCAGTTGGCCGATCTGCGTGAATCCGGCTGCCTGGCAGGCGATACGCTGATTACGCTGGCCGATAGCGGCCGGCGTATACCTATTCGCGACCTGGCTGGTCAGTCCGGTTTTGCCGTGTGGGCCTTAAATGAGGCAACCTGGCAAATTGAACGAGCCGTCGTAAGCCATGCGTTTTGTACCGGAGTCAAACCTGTTTATCACCTGAGAACCCGTCTCGGCCGTTCAATCAAGGCCACGGCGAACCACAAATTCCGAGCTTTTGACGGTTGGAAACGCCTGGATAAATTGCAGCCAGGTGAACGAATCGCTCTGCCTCAAGCCCTGGCAGAGAGAGTATCCCTTATTGGCACAATGAGGAGTCCGGCATCTGAGGATGCCGGACGGGTCGCATCTGAGGATGCTCTCTTCTCCATATCAGACAGTAGACTACTTCCAGGCTGGGACGAAATCGTGGCCATTGAGGCCGATGGTGAAGGTGAAGTTTTTGATTTAACGGTGCCGGGGCCGCACAATTTTGTAGCCAACGACGTTGTCGCCCACAACTCAATTGAGCAGGACGCCGACATTGTCATGTTCATTTACCGTGACGAATATTACAACCCGGACACGACTGAACGGCCGAATATTGCCGAGGTAAGCATTGCCAAGCACCGCAACGGGCCGACGGCCGTCATTGATTTGTACTGGCATGGCAAGTTAGCCACATTCCGCAATTTGCAGCGGCAAGAGATTGCGTTATAGGTTAGGTGAGAGATGAAAGGTTTTCCTGGTTTTCCCGAGGGGAAGTTGCGGTTGACGCAAATACCCAACCTGTTCTTTAGCGACCTGTTACCTATTATAGACAGCCTGGCCGAGCTGAAGGCCACTTTGTACGCCTTTTGGGCGCTGGGCCAGAAAGAGGGCCAGGTCCGCTACCTGCGCCTGACCGACTTTTTGAACGACGGCGAGTTTATGAAGGGGCTGGGGCCGAACCCCACCCAGGCGGCCGAGGTCTTGACCGACGGTATTGAGCGGGCGGTGGCCCGGGGCACCTTCCTGCACGTGAACGTGGAAAGCGCCGATGGTAAAATGGACCTGTACTTTCTGAATACCGAAAAAGGGCGCGCCGCCGTCGAGGGCATCACCCGGGGCGAATGGCGGCCCAACCCGGACGAAGACGAGCCGATTACGCTGCTGGTAGAACGGCCGAACATCTTCGTTCTCTACGAGCAAAATATCGGCCCGCTCACCCCCCTCATCGCCGACGAATTGCGGGACGCCGAACAGAATTACCCGTTGAGCTGGATTGCCGAGGCCATTGAGCTGGCTGTGGAAAATAACGTTCGCAAATGGCGCTACGTCCTGGCTATTCTGGAACGGTGGCGCCAGGAAGGCAAGAGCGATGGAATCAACCGCCGAGATACTCAAAAAGAGCTTAGACAACAAATCCCGGACGAACTCAAAGATATTATCAAACGCTGACCAGCCGCCTCCGCCGCCCCTAGAGCGGCCGGGCGGCGGCCGGCCCGATTGTCCTTATTGTGGCGGGATGGGTTTTGTCATTCCCGACGTGGGGCTGGACCATCCCAATTTCGGCCGGGCGGTCACCTGTTCTTGCCGCGCGGCCGAGGAAGAGCTTTCCCAGGCCAGGCGGCTGCTCCAATTGAGCCAGCTTGGCGCGCTGAAGGATTACACCTTCGACAACTTCTTCCCGGACGGCATTGGCCTGCCGCCGGCCAAGCAGCGCAATTTAAAAGCAGCCTACGAGCGGGCCCTGACCTACGCCGAAAACCCGGATGGCTGGCTGGTGCTCAAAGGCGGCTACGGCTGCGGCAAGACCCACCTGGCGGCGGCGATTGCCAACGCCCGCATCGTCGAGGGCCAGCCGGTGCTCTTCGTTAACACCCCTGACCTGCTGGACCATTTGCGGGCTACTTACGGCCCGGCCTCGACGAGCAGCTACGACGAGCGTTTTGAACAGGTCCGCAGCGCGCCCTTGTTGATCCTCGACGATCTGGGCACTCAAAACAATACGGAGTGGGCCCAGGAAAAGCTGTACCAGATTTTCAATTTTCGTTACAATGGCCGACTGCCAACCGTTGTGACCACCAACGAGGGATTGGAGGACATTGAGATTCGTATCCGCTCCCGGATGGTGGACCCCAGCCTGGTGCAGATTGTCACCATCCAGGCCCCGGATTTTCGGGGCGCCGGCGTCAATGAGGATCAATCCGGGCTGTCCATGCTCCATTTGCACCGCGACAAGACCCTTAGCAACTTTGACCTGCGTGAGCGGGAGCTGCCGGCCGCCCAGTCGGAAAACTTGCGGCGCGCCCTGGATACGGCCAGAGAGTTTGCCGAAAGTCCCAAGGACTGGCTGGTGCTCAACAGCGCCGGCTACGGCAACGGCAAAACCCATCTGGCCGCGGCTATCGCCAACCACGTTTCCAACCAGGGTGAGCCGGTCCTCTTTGTGGGGGTGCCCGAGTTGTTAGATCACCTGCGGGCGACCTTTAATCCGGCCAGCGGCGTTCGCTACGACAAGCGTTTTGACGAAGTGAAGAGCGCCCCCCTGCTCATTCTGGACGACCTGGGCACAGAGAGCGCTACGGCCTGGGCCAGGGAAAAGCTGTACCAGTTGTTCAACTACCGCTACAACGCCCGGCTGCCGACCGTCATTACCACGGCCACGCCCCTGGACGAAATTGATCCCCGGCTGGCCACGCGGATGTTCGACAGCAGCCGCTGCACTTTCTTCCTGCTGGAAGTGCCCAGCTACCGGGGCAGCGTCAAGGCCAAGCGTACGTCGAGTCGCCGTAAGTGATTGAGTCCTATGACCAAGAAGCTGATGTGCTGTATATCTCCTTCGCTCCAGGGGAGGCAGCTACGGCTGCTGTCGAACTGAATAGTAACATTCTGCTGCGTTTTAACCTGGCCGAAAAGCGAGCCATTGGAGTGACGTTGATGGATTTTTCGGTATTGGTCCAGCCAACCGAATTAGGGCCACGTAGTTTCCCGCTGGACGGCCTGGAAGAGCTAGAACCAGAGTTGCGGGAAGCGGTGATCGAAATGGTTACTACTCCACCGGTCAATCAACTCCTCCACGTTACGACCCCTTTTCGCTTCCACAACCGACAATAGATAAAAATAGGCCCCTGGTTGGCCTGTTTGTTTTGCTTTTCGCGCACGGACCTGGGTGCGCTTCACGTTTACCAGCGCAGCTCTGGCGGTAGTAGCCCAGTGATTGCCGTCTCTATTATTGGCGGGCCGGAAGGATACGTGTGTACCCAAGTCCAATTGTTTATTGTGATCCTTTTGATTACAATTCAACTACTCGTCACCCAGTCGCCAGAAGCGAGCCGGCACACCAGGAAGTTCAATCGCGTGCCCCGCAGACAAGAAAAAAAGGATTCATCATGAAAATACAGCGCTGGCTTTCGCCAATTGTTCTCTCGTCGGGTCTTATCATCCTTCTATACTGGCTCTTAACGCTGGCCGGAACGACCACGGCCGCCAGCGAACCACGCAGCCTTTTAGCGGTTATCACGCCGACGACGACGCTGGACGATAATACCGTCAACGGCAACTGTACCCTGCGCGAGGCGATCGTTGCCGCCAACACGAACGCGGCCGTAGACGCCTGTCCGGCCGGCAGCGGCGCCGACACCATCGTCCTCCCGGCCGGCGTGTACAATCTGGCCATCGCCGGGACGGGCGAAGACGCGGCTGCCACCGGCGACCTGGACATTGCTGACGGCTTGACCATCAACGGAGCCGGAGCCAGGACGACGATCATTGACGGCAATGAAATAGACCGTGTCTTTCACGTACTGACCGGCACTGTCTTCTTGAATAACCTGGCCATCCAGGGTGGCAGTACCACCGATAGTGGCGGCGGCATCTTTAACGTTGATACCCTGGCATTAGACCACACGCTCGTCGCGGACAACACGGCCGCCGGCAGCGGCGGCGCGGGAATTTGGAACGAGGGTACTCTGGAGATCATGGAAAGCGCCATCGTCAACAATACTGACGTTGGCAGCGGCGGGGGCGGCGGCATTAACAACCGCAATATTTTGTACATTTTTAACAGCACCATCAGCGGCAACAGCACGCCCGCCGATGGCGGCGGCATTGATACGGCCGCCTCCAGCACGACGACGCTTCATAGCAGCACCGTCGCCAGCAACAGCGCCTTCGATGGCGGCGGCATTGACAACCCCGGCGGCACGGTCAACGTAAAAAACAGCCTGATAGCGAATAACAGCGCCGAGGTTGGCCCTGATTGTGATGGCCTGTTGACGTCCCAGGATTACAACCTGATCGAGGATGTGGTCAGTTGCAGCATCGGCGGCGTGACGGCCAATGATATTACCGGCCAGGACCCGCTGCTCGGCCCGTTGGCCGATAACGGCGGCGAGACAGATACCCACGCCCTATTAGCCAACAGCCCGGCTATTGATGCGGCCGACGACAGCGCCTGCCTGGAGATTGACCAGCGTGACGTGACCCGGCCGCAGGGGAGTGGCTGTGACATCGGCGCTTATGAGACCGGCTTTGGCATCGTCGTGGACACCACCGCCGACGACAACACCATCAATGGCAACTGCACCCTGCGTGAGGCCATTATTGCCGCTAACACCAACGCGGCCGTAGACGCCTGCCCGGCCGGCAGCGGCGCCGATACGATCGTCCTCCCGGCCGGTACTTACAACTTGAGCCTGGGCGGGACCGGCGAGGACGCGGCCGCTACCGGCGACCTGGACATCACCAACGACCTGACCCTTCTCGGCGATGGCGCGGAGCTGACCATTGTTGACGGCAACGACCTGGACCGCGTTTTCCACGTCCTGAGTGGCAACGTCGTTATCTCCGGTATCACCGCGCAAAATGGCAACACCAGCGGCAATGGCGGCGGCCTCTTGAGCCAGGGCGCTACGGTCAGCATGACCGTCAGCAACAGCGCCTTTACCAATAACGTGGCCACGACAGGAGGCGGTTTCGCCAGTACCGCTGGCGCCACCGTGACTATCACCGGGGTCACGCTCAGCGGCAACCAGGCGTCTGTCTTTGGCGGCGGCCTGGCCAGCACTGGCAGCGCGAACACGTCTGTCAGCAACAGCACCATCAGTGGGAATACGGCCGGGGATGATGGGGGCGGTATTTACGTCAATACCGGTTCACTCACGCTGTCTAACGTGACTGTCACCGGCAACGCGGCCAATAGCGAGTCCGGCGGTATTGACAACTATGGCGTCACCAGCTTCACCAGTAGTATTGTTGCCGGGAACACGGCCGTCGTTTCTAATGCCGACTGCCGGACGCTATTCGGCTGGCCCCTCACCTCTGAAGGCTATAATCTGCTAAGCAGTGGGGGTGGCTGCCCGACCACAGCCAGCGACGTCATCGTTGATCCGGCCGACGTTTTTGTTACCGTGCTCGGCCCGCTGGCCGACAACGGCGGCGGTACGCTCACCCACCTGCCGCTGCCCGGTAGCCCGGCCATTGATGCTGCCACCATCGAAGCCTGCCCGGCCACCGACCAGCGCGGGGTGGTCCGGCCGTATGGCCCAGAGTGCGACATTGGTGCGGTCGAATACAACAACAATAACGTCCGCGATGGGGCCACGCCCATCAGCAACGGTAGCACCATTACGGAGACCTCAATTACCATTACCGACACCAACTGGTACCAACTGCCTGTGCCCCAGGCCGGCTCGACCATCAGCCTGACCCTGACCAGCGGCCATGACTATGACCTCTTCCTCTTTGCTCCCCAGGTGGACGAGGAGTCTGGCCAGCTCCGCGACATCGGCCAGATTACCAACATCGGCCAGATCACCAACATCGGCCAGATTACGAACATTGGGCAAATCACCAACATCGGCCAGATTACCAATATTGGCCAGTTATTGGATTTGGGCCAGATTACCAACATCGGCCAGATTACGAACATTGGGCAAATCACCAACATCGGCCAGATTACGAATATCGGGCAAATCACCAACATCGGGGAGGTGGGGGACATCGGCACACTGGTGGCCATTTCGGCTGGCTCCGGTCCGGCTGAAGAAGCCATCCTTTACGACGTTCACGAGCTATACGGCAACTACTACATCGCCGTGGTGGCCTTCAACCCCTCGGCCGTCAGCGAGCCCTTCACCCTGACCGTCTCCCTCACCCCGCCGGTGGAGCCGCTCATCCCTGTCACCGCCACCGTTCCCGTTACCTTCACCACCCCCGTCAGCGACACGGCCGTGGAGACGCTCATCCTCTTCAACCAGAGCCGCTTCAACCAGATTTACACCGGGACGGATACGATTACTTCCAGTGGTCTCATCACCCGGCTGAACGCCCTGGCCGCCCACCCCGCCGTCAATGGGCTCCTGGTCAACCTGGACGACTACCCGGCCATCGGCCAGGCTTACGGGCTGTGGGACAACAACCCCGACAACCCGCAGATGGCCAACCACGTCGCCCGCAACGTCAAGTCGCTCTTGTACAGCCTCATCCCGGCCTACCCCAACCTCAAGTACCTGGTCGTCGTCGGCGGGGACGACATCGTCCCCTTCCGCCGCATCCAGGACAAGACGCTGGTGGCCAACGAGCGCCACTACGCCCCTCTGGCCGATAACCCCATCATTAGCGAGGCCTTGGACAAGCGCTATCTGTTGACCGACGACTACTACACCGCCGTCCTGCCCTTCCCCTGGCAGGGGCGGGAGTTCTACCTGCCCCAGTACGCCCTCGGCCGGCTGGTGGAGAGCCCGGCCGAGATTGCCGCTTTCCTGGACGCCTTCCAGGCTCAAGCCACCATCGCCCCCACCGACGCCCTGGTCACCGGCTACGACTTCCTCATAGACCAGGCCACCGCCGTCAGCCAGACGCTGGCTGCGGCTGGGATTGGCAGCATCACCCCGATGATTGACAACAGTTGGACGGCCAATGATTTCCGCAACAATCTCTTTGCCCTGACGGACGCGCCGGGGTTGATTTCGCTCAACTCCCATTTCCAGCATTTCAACTTCTTCCCCAACGACCCCAGCCTGGTCTGGGCCACGGAGGTGACGAGCACGACCAGCTACCTCGGCTCGCTGGTCTTCTCCGTCGGCTGCCATTCAGGGCTGAGCATCTCCGACCTGGCGGCCAGTTCCATACCCACCGGCACGGACTGGGCCCAGGCTTTTCTGCGCCAGGGGGCGACCTATCTGGGCAACACCGGCTACGGCTACGGCGACTCGGACCTGGTGGCTTACTCGGAGCGGCTGATGGTCAACTTTGTCGAGGAGCTGGCCGACGACTCGGCCGGCACGCCGACGGTGGGCAGCGCCTTGCTGGCAGCCAAGCAGCGCTACTACAACAGCATCGTCGGCGGCTCGCTCAGCTCCTACGACGAGAAGGTGCTGCTGGAGCTGACGCTCTACGGCCTGCCGATGCTGGCCGTGGACATGCCCAACGCCCTCGGCCACCAACCTGGTGGTGAAGCCAGCCTGGCGCCCATTCGGGGGTCAACCAACTACACGCTGACCTTTGCCTACGAGGCCCACGCCAACAGCGGCTTCGCCCCTGGGACGTACTACACCCTCCAGGGGGAGAGCGACCTGCACGTCACCGGCGGCCGGCCGGTCCAGCCGCGCACGACTATTGAGCTTTCCACCCCCGGCGACATCGCCCACGGGGTGCTCCTCCTGGGCGGCTCCTTCAGCGACACCCTGGCCTTTGACCCGGTCGTGGCCAGCGTCATCACCGAGGAGATTTACCTGGCCGCCGAGTCCAGCTACCCCGTCGCCCAGTGGTATCCGGTGGTTCCCGTCTCGGTCAACCGCTTCCTGGCCGTGGACGGCCAGATGCGCCAGCGGCTGGTGGTCGTGCCGGGCCAGTTCCTGGCCACGGCCGGGGTGACACCGACGGTCGGTCTCGAGCGGCTGTACGGCAGCCTGGAGCTGGCCGTCTACACCGCACCCTTCAGCCAGACCGATTTCCTGGCCCCGCAAATCTGGCAGGCGACGGCCATCACCACCCCGGCAACGCTGGAGTTCTCGGTCCTGGTCGAGGATGACAGCGGCGGCGTCCAGCGGGTGGTGGTGCTGTATTACGCCCAGGGGGAGAGCGCCTGGTCGAAGGTGGAGATGGCCTACAATCCAACCACCGGGCAGGCGACGGGTTCAGTGTCCCGGCCGGTGGGTCTGGTTTCCTATTGGGTCCAGGCGGTGGACGAGGCTGGCAACGTGGCCCTGCTGCTGGACCATGGCAACTTCTTCACCCTGGCCGTACCCAACGTCGCCCCGACCGCTAACGCCGGCTCCGACCAGGCCGCCGACGAGGGCGACCTGGTGGCGCTCAGTGGCACATTCCAAGACCCCAACCCCAATGACAGCCACACCTTCCTCTGGCAGGTGGCGGCCAGCAACGGCCAGGTTGTCCCCGCTGGGGCGAACCAGAACTTCAGCTTCACGCCCTTTGACAACGGCCTCTACACTGTCACTTTCACCGTCACCGACAGCTATGGCGCAGCCAGTAGCGACGTGATAGTGGTCACGGCCGGTAACGTCGCTCCGACGGCCGACGCCGGACCGGATCAGTCCGTGGGCGAGGGCGACCTGGTGGCGCTCTCTGCCCTGGTGACCGACCCTGGCAGCAACGATAGCCACACCTATTTGTGGCAGGTAACAGCCAGCAACGGCCAGAACATTCCCAACGGGGCCGGTCAGAACTTCAGCTTCACCCCCTTTGACGACGGCGTCTACACCGTTACGCTGATTGTCACCGACGACGACGGCGACAGCGACAGTGACGTAGCGTTCATCACGGCCGGTAATGTGGCTCCGACGGCCGACGCCGGACCGGATCAGTCCGTGGGCGAGGGCGACCTGGTGGCGCTCGCTGCCCTGGTGACCGACCCCGGCAGCAACGATAGCCACACCTATCTGTGGCAGGTGACGGCCGACAACGGGCAGACGATCCCCAACGGAACCGACCAGAGCTTTAGCTTCACGCCCGTTGACAACGGCGTCTACACCGTCACGCTGACGGTCACGGACGACGATGGTGGCAGCGACAGCGACGTGGCCCTGGTGCTGGTAGACAATGCTGCCCCCGCGGCCAACGCCGGGCCGGACCGGGTCGCCAACGAAGGGCAGTGGCTAACCATCAGCGGCTCCTTCACCGACCCCGGTGGTAACGATACCCACACCTACTTGTGGCAGGTAGTGGCCAGTAACGGCCAGGTCATCCCGGAGTTCACCACGCTCAACTTCACTTTCACCCCCTACGACAACGGCGTTTACACCGCTACCCTTACGGTGACCGACAACGACGGCGACAGCGGCACAGATACAGCCATTATCACCGTCAACAACGTCGCCCCCACCACCAACGCTGGGCCAGACCAGACTGCGACCAGCAACAACCTGGTAACGCTTGATGGCTCTTTCACCGACCCTGGCCTGAGTGACAGCCATACCTTCCTCTGGGAAGTGGTGGCCAGCAACGGCCAGAATGTGCCTGACGGAACCGATGAGGATTTCAGCTTTACACCCACCGGCTTGGGCGTTTACACTGTCACCTTCACTGTCACCGACGACGACAGCGGCAGCGATGGCGACGTAGCGGTGGTTATGGTCAGCGGCAGTACGCTCTACCTGCCGATTATCATCGGGGCAGCCCCACCCACCCAGGCCAGCGCCTCGCCGGCCCCGGCCGCTGTAGGGGCACGATGTGTAGGGGCACGATGTATCGTACCCCTACAGTTCGTCGCGCAGCGCCCGGGCGGCCGCCAGGTCCAGGGCCGCCTCCAGGTGCTCAAAGACGGCTTCGCCAGACTCTAGAGCGGCCAGGGCCAGCTCTGGCCTAGCCTGCCAGGCGTGCAGCCGGGCCAGGGACAACTGGCAGCGCGCCCATTCGTAGGCGTCGTTGACCTCTTCCAGGATGGCCAGGCTGTCCTCGAGGTATTGCCTGGCCGTCTTTCCCTGGCCCTGGGCCATGGCAATTTCGCCCAGGACGCGCCGGCTGTTGCCCTGCTCGCCGCGCATGGACATTTCGTTGGCCAGCTCCAGCGCCAGCCGGCCCTGGGACTCAGCCTCAGCCAGCTCACCGGCCAGCAAGGCCGCTTCGGCAAAAAGGCGGTGCATCTCCGGTAGAAAGTCCCGCGCTTTGGCCTGGCTAAAGTATTCCTGGCTGGTGCGCAGGTGTTCCCGGGCGGCCTCCGCCTGGCCCAGCCGGATAAAGGTGTGGCCCAGGTTCATATGCAGCACGCCCAGGATCCACAGGGAGCGGCCGATTTGCTCCTGGGCTTCTAGCGCCTCCTGGTAAAAGGCCAGCGCATCTTCCAGCCGCCCCTGGTTCAGGGCAATGCCTCCCAGGTTGTTGTCTACGGCCATGTTGTTGTAAATGTCGCCAAGCTGGCCGAAGATGTCGCGAGCCTGGCGATAAAAGCGGTCCGCTTCTCGCCACTGGCTCATGTCAAAATAAGCGGTGGCAGTTTGCATCTGGGCCAGCGCCTGGCCGTGGATGTTGTTGGCCTCCCGGTACAGGTCGAATGATTTCTGGAAATAGGCGACGGCGTCGGTGCTGCTGCCGCGCAGGCGGGTAATAATGCCCAGCAAGTTGTAGGTGCGGGCCAGGACAGACAACTCGCCCAATTTCTCGGCCAATTGCAGGCTATGCTGGCACAGGGCCAGGGCGTTGTCGTAATCTCCCTGCCGGGTATTAATCAGCCCGGCAATGAGCAACATCTCCACTGCCTCGGCCGTCTCCTGGGAAGCCAGGGCCAGCAATCCTTTTTGAATCCACTCCAGCGCCGGTGGGTACTCTCCCTGTAGCTCGTAGAGACGGGCCAGCCAGCGGCAAGCCCGCGCCTGCCCCTGTTGGTCGCCTCGCTTCCGGGCCAGCGCCAGGGCTTCATGCAGATGGGCTAAGGCCGTTTCGTATTGCCCGGTCGTGATCAGCAGCTCGCCCAGGGCCGTGTGGATCGTCTGCCGTTCGCCGACCGTCTCGGCCGGAGGCAGATTTTCCGCTCCTTGCAACGCCTTGCGGAAATATTCGATGCTTTGCTGGTTAGCGAACAACTGCCGGGCCTGTTCCCCGGCCTGCAACTGGTAGCGCACCGCCCGCGGCCAGTCCTGGCCCAGGAAGGTGTGGTAGGCCAGTTGCTCCACTTCGTTCGAGAATAATCGCTCCAACGCCTCGCCCACCGCCCGATGGAGCTGCTGCCGTTGGGCAAAGAGGAGCGTTTCGTAAGCCACCTCCTGGGTAATGTTGTGCTTAAACATGTACAACGGCATCGTCCCGGGCCGACGTGACTGCTCCAGCCGGACCAGGTCACGGGCTTCCATCTCCTGCACCTGTGCCCAGAGCGTCTCCCGCTCCGGCTGGGCGGGATGGGAGAGGACCAGCAATTCCATCTCAAAGCTCCGGCCGATGACGCTGGCCGCTTTCAACGTTAATTTGTGGCTTTCCGGCAGGCGGTCAATGCGCGAGAGCACCGTGCCATGAATGGAGACGGGAATGCCCAGATCTACGGCCGACAAGGGCGCATCGTCGGCCAGCACCCAGTGGCCGTTGCGCTTCACCAGGCAGTTGGCATCGCGCAGCGCCTGGAAGACCGGTTCCGACAGCGCCCAGACGCCGTCGGCCTGCCGGCGCAAACGGCCTGACTCGCGTAGGGTATCCACCAGCTCTTCGACAAAGAACGGGTTGCCCTGGGCCTTGGCCTGGAGCAGGGAGAGGGCCAGCGGTGAGGCCTGACCCTGCAAACGATGGGCCACCAGCGCCGCTATCCCTTCCAACGATAACTCAGTTAAATCAATCCGGTGGATGTAAGGCTGCCCGGCCAGGTCAGGCAGTAGCGCCTGGCCGGCGCTGTCCTCGCCCCCCGCCGGAAGGGCCGGCCGGTGGACCAGCAGCAGCATAACCGGCAACTGGCCAATGGCCCAACCCAGGGCCTGGGCCAGCCCCAGCGAAGCCTCGTCCATCCAGTGGGCATCCTCGATCAACAGGAGCAGCGGCTGCCGGCGCGACCAGGTCTGGACCATCTCCACCGCCAGGGCGAACAGCGCCCTCTGCCGCAACCGGGGCTCCAGGGCGGCCGTGGTGGCGTTATCGGGAATGGGCAACCCCAACAGGTCGCCCAGCAACGGCAAACGTACCAGCCAGTCCGGGTTCGCTTCCTGGGCCAGCCGTTCCAGATGGGCCACGTGGTAGGCGGCCGTTCCCGGCCCCTGCGCGTCACTCTCGTCTAACTCCAGCAAACTATGAAAAATCTGCTGCCAGGGGTAGTAAGCGCTATCCTGATTAATACTCTGGCAATTCCCCAGAGCCACGCGCCAGCCCAGTCCCACCGCCCGCTCAGCGAAAACGGCCGCCAGGTGGCTTTTACCCAGGCCGGCCTGACCTTCCAACTGCAACAGTTGCCCCATCCCCGTTCTGGCCTGGGCCAGGGTCTGTTCCATGCTGGCTAGAATCTCGTTCCGGCCGACCAGGGGGTGGGTAAAGAGGGTAGACGGCCGCTGCAGGGAAGCTGCCTGGCGGCCCAGCACTTCGTAAAGCTGCAAGGGCCTGCTTTTGCCCTTGATAGTCACCGGCCCCAGGCTATTCAGGCGGACACTCTTCTCGACGGCCAGGGCCACCCGCTCGGTCACCAGGAGCTGGCCTGGTTGGGCCAGGGTCATCAGGCGGGCGGCCATGTTGGTCTCGTTGCCCATAGCACCATACGTCCGGCGGGTCTGCGCGCCGCAGGCCCCGGTCCACATCCGGCCCTGGCTGACGCCGATTTGGACCTGGGGCGTGAAATCCAGGCCGGAGGGCGGCTCCTGCAGCTCCAGCGCCGCCACCACCGCCCGGGCCGGGTCGTCGTCGTGGGCCAGAGGAGCGCCGAAAGCAGCGTACAAATAGCTGCCCTTGTCGCCGACAGTCAGTTGCAGCAGGTAGCCTTCGTAGCGGCCAAGGACGCCCTGCACCCAGCGAATGTACCTATCCAACTTCTGGCCGGCGTCCTCGGCGTCGTAGTCAAGGCCGGAAAATTTCAAAAAGAGGGCCGTCACTGGCCGCAATTCACTTAAAAATTCGCTGCCGCTTTGCAAACGCTCGTAAACGGGCTTCAGTAGCCAGGGGCGGACCTGGGCTTCGGTCAGCCCATATTCATTGCGCCCCGGGTACAGCAACCCGGCCGGCCAGGGCAATGGGGCCACGTCGGCGGCCAACCCGGTAATGACGGCAAAGCGTCCACCCCCCGGTTCATCCTTGCGCCACTCGGCCACCTGGACCACCGGCTCGCCCCCGGCTGCTTCTATCACCTCGGCGCTGGCGACAATCTCTCCCTTGCCGGCCTGGCTTTCGGCCGCGGCCATGCGATCCAGCGTGGCCCCGGCCAGGACGTCAATGGCCTGGATATGCGGGTCGCCGACCACGAAGCGGCGCACCGGCCCGACGGCAATGGCGACCTTAATGACCAGGGGGATCTCGGCCCCGGCCGGAGTTCTGGCCGTGGCAAAGCGAGACATGGTCCCCTGCATGGCCAGGGCACAGGCGATAGCCCGCCGGCCGTCGTCGCCGTCCAGCCAGCAGGTAATCGAGTCACCGGCAAAACCGATGACGCTGCCGCCGTAATGATGCAGCCGGTCAATGAGGGCGTCGTACAGCGGGTTGATGTGGCGGAGCACCTCTTCCGCTCCCCGCTGCGGTCCCAATTCGTCGAGTAAGGCGCTGGTCAATTGGGTGAAACCGGAAATGTCGGCAAACAAGGCCGCCCCGGTGGTCCGGTCGGGCATGGCTTCGCCCCGGGCAATGGCCCGGCGGCGATCAACGGGTATGTAGACGGCCGAAGAATCCATTTAACTGTTAATAGGACGCAGATTGACGCCGATAAATGCTGATTTTCCCTGTTTATCTGCGTTAATCTGCGTGCATCTGCGTCCTATTGCCTCGTTTAATCCGTAGAACCACCTTTAGGGCCCCGGCCGCCCTGGCGCATGGCCTTGGCCCGGCGCTGCAGTTCCTGGAAATATTCCGTTTCCGTAATTTCAGCCACGTCGTTGGCTCGCCGGCCCTCGTCAATCTTAATCCGCAGTTGTTGCACCTGGCGTTCCAGGTCCTCCTCGCGGGCCTTGATGTGGTGGATCATCTTGAACAGAGATTCCAGGAAGGCGCGAGTCCGTTCTTCTTCGCCCTCGTCCCCTTCCTCCGCGGCCGTTATCTGGGCCGACTCGATTTCGTCGAGGGCGTGCATATAGTTACCCTCGGCAATGTACTGGCTCCACTCCGTTACTTTTTGGATGTAGTTGGCGGCAAAACGCAGCTTGCCGGAAATGTCGCGCAACAGCTCCAGAGCAAATTCCGGCTGCTCGATTAGCACGTCCAGGAAGTCGTCTCGTTTCAGTTGCAGCGCTTCCAGCGCCGTAAGAGCAACAATGGTGGCCGAACGGGGCCGGCCGTCCACCAGGGACATTTCGCCAAAGGATTCGCCCGGGCCGAACTGGTTCAGCAGCACTTCCTCGCCATGAATGTTGCCGGCCACGGCCTTGACCCAGCCGGATTCGATAATGTAAAGTGAATCACCCGTGTCCCCTTTCCGAAAGAGGATTTCTCCTTCCTGGATGTGGCGGTGCAGCAGTTTCTGGCCCAATTCGCGAATAACTTCTTCTGAAAGGTTGCTGAACAACGGTATCTGGCGCAGGGATTGGTGATTAGGATCCATTTGTTTCCTCTGGAAAATAATAGTAATTAGGTAATTGGGTAATTAAGTAACTCCTGGGCACACTCAATTACTCAATTACTGAATTACTTAATGACCCCTCTTAAGGGTCAGGAATCAGCAAAACCGTCCCGGCCGTAATCCGATCGGGGTCGGCGATCTGGTTGGCGGCGACGATGGCCTGGATTGTCACGCCGTACTGGCTGGCAATACGGGTCAGGTTCTCTCCCGGCCGGACGACATGCTGGCGGAGCGGGACCGGGGTCGGCGTGGGAGTGGGTGGGGGCGCTGTGGGAGGCGCGGGCGTTGGGGCGACGATATTCTCCACCGGTCCAGGGACGGCCGTGTCTACGGGCTGGGGCTGGTTGCCGGGCTGGTTGCCTTGAGGCACTGTCACGGAAGGCAGGTAGAGGCTGTCGCTGCCGCTCCCCATGCCCAGGACGGCCGGCACAATCCGCTCAAAAATCAGCGGCCGCAGCAAGGCAATGACGACCAACGTACCTAGTAGGATCAGGATCAGCAGTCCAAATTTAATGTACTCCGAACGGTTGCTGCGACTATCGCGGCCGTAGCGGCCATTGTCACCTTGGTGACTATCGTCATCAAGGCGACTATCATCGCCTATGTCGTTGCTCATCTGCACACCTCCTCTGAGCAATGAACACGGTAAGAGGACCTGGGTTGAAGTTTAGCACATGCCTGGACTATCTTCCAAGCTACCGCATGACTTTACCCCCATCCACGGTGATTGTGCTGCCGGTCATGTAGCTGCTGGCGTCTGAACAGAGGAAGAGGACCACGCCGGCCACTTCCTGGGCGTCGCCCAGCCGCTCCATGGGAATTTCCCGCATCCACCTGGCCATCATTTCCGGGTTTTGGCGCGCCTTTTCCGTCATTGGGGTAATGAAGACGCCGGGCACGACGGTGTTGACGCGGATGCCGTACTGGGCAAATTCGCGGGCACACTCGCGGGCAAAGCCGACCACGCCGGCCTTGCTGGCGCAATAGGCGGCCCGGTTGGCCAGCGGAATTTCCACGCCGGCAATAGAGGTGATGTTGACAATCGCCCCACCCCGCTCCCGGTTCTCGTCGGCCATGACCCGGCCGCAGAGCTGGCTCATCAGGAACGTGCCCTTCAAGTTCACGTCAATACAGCGGTTCCAGTCCCATTCGTCCATCTTGAGAATGGAGACCACCGGCTCCACCCCGGCGTTGTTGACCAGAATGTCCAACTGGCCCCACTCGGCGCGGGTGCTCTCCACCAGGTGGACGCACTGGAACTTGTTGGCCACGTCGGCCGTCAGGCCAATAGCCTGCCCGCCGGCGGCACGAATCTCGCCGGCCACCCGCTCGGCCCGGTCCGGGTTCAGGTCGTTGACGGCCACGCTGGCCCCGGCCGCAGCCAACGTCTTGGCAATCGCCTCCCCTAACCCCTGCCCGGCCCCGGTCACAATGGCTACCTTGCCATCCACACGCAACTCCATCTTTCCCTCCTCATAAGACACGCAGATGCACGCGGATGGCGCTGATTAATAATCGCGAATAACACGAATAAGCGAATGACGCGAATAACTCAAAATATTCACGTCATTCGCAGCCAGTGGCGACAGAACCTAATCGGCGTTCATCAGCGCAAATCTGCGTCCCAATTTTATTTGTCCACACTTATATCATTGGGTCAAGGCCGCTTCGATGAACTGGGCAAAGGTCTCGAACGGCTGGGCGCCGAAGAAGAGCTGGCCGTTGACGTCGAAGGTCGGCCGGTTAAAGATGCCTCGCTCGCGGCGGATACTGTCCAGTTCCGTCACCGTGGCATGCCCGGTCCCGCCGTCGTAGCATTCCTCAAAAGCGGCCTGGTCTACGCCCACGGCTACAGCCGCATTGACATAATATTCCCGATCCGCCTGCCACAGCTCGTTCTGGTTGGCGAAGAATTGGTCGTGAATTTGCCAGAAGGCATCCGCGCTCTGCCGGCCGATGCAATCGGCCGCAGCGTGAGAATCCAGGCTGGCGTTGCCGTGGTCTAACACCGGCCAGAAGACCAGGCGGACCTGGCCACCGTTGACGTAGCTCTCGACAATTTCCGGCTCAGTGCCTAGCACGTAGGCACGGCAGGCCCCTCAGAGGAAATCGGAGTAGTCAATGAGCGTCACCGGCGCGCCGGCCGATCCTCGGAAATAGGTATTTTCGTAGTTGCCGTTCACCTGGGCGCCGGTGGTTGGCGTTGGCGAGGGAGCGGCGGCCGGGGATTCTTCCGGGGCCGCCGCGTCGGCTGGGATTCCGTCGGGCGCGTTTGTGGCTGTTGGCGCGGCCGTTGGCATTGGCGCGGCCGTGTTGGTTGGCCCGGCCACAGCCACCTCCGGCAGCGCGTTGCCAGGCAGCGCGGCCGTCGTCGCTACCGTTGGCTCAGGTTCAGCCCCGGCGCAGGCCACCAGGAGCCAGGCCAGCAGCGCATAGTAGATAAGTCGTTTCATCAAGCGTTTACCTCGAATAGTGGGATAGTGGCCCACATTATACTGCTTGCTCCTTAAGCCCAGATTACAACAGGAAGCAACAGCTAACTCTAACTTCCTACTCTAACTCTAACTCCCTACTCCAACGCTTACTCCGGCTTCCGGCCGGCGTGGATGGCAATCGCGCCAAACATGAAGAGCCGGTAGTGAACGTCCACCAGCCCGGCGCGGCGCATCATTTCGGCCAGGCTCTTCGGGTCGTGGAACTGCTGCGTGCTGTCTGGCAGGTAGCGATAGGCCTCGCCATCGCCGGCAATCAGCCGGCCAAGTGTGGGAATGACCACGTTCAGGTGCAGGCGAATGAAGGGCCGTAGCAAATTTTTCTTGGGCGGGCTGGATTCCAGGACGACTACCCGGCCGCCCGGCCGGGTGACGCGCGCCTGTTCCTGGAAAGCGCCGGGCATGTCAACGACGTTGCGCATCAAAAAACCGGAGGTGACGGCGTCAAACGTATCGTCGGGAAAGGGCAGAGCCAGGGTATCGGCCGCCAGCCAATGAATGGCCTGCCGTTGCGGGTCGCGCCGGCCGGCCAGCATCATTTCAATAGTGAAATCGCCACCCACCGCCTGGATACCGGGATGTTGGCGCAACCCTTCCCAGGCAATCTCCCCCGTGCCGGTGGCAATGTCCAGCAAGCGGCCGACCGGTGGCAGGTGGGCCTGGCGGATGACGTAGCGCCGCCAGCGAACGTCCTGCCCGCCGGTCATCAGCCGGTTCATCAAGTCGTAGCGGCCGGCAATCCGGGCAAACATGCCCTGCACGTAGCGGGCGCGCGCTTCTCCTTGTAAGTGGGCCATTCACTAACCCCGCAGGTCTGCGAGACCTGCGGGGTTTTAGTTCTCCTCTTCGGCTTCTTCCTGTGGTGTTTCCGGCTCCTGGCCTTCTGCCCCGGCCAGCGGAGCCAGGACTTCACGAGCTTTGCTGTTGCCGGTGGGCGGGCCAATGATGCCCTGCTCTTCCATCATATCTACCAGCCGGGCAGCCCGCGTGTAGCCAATGCGGAAGCGGCGCTGGAGTAGCGACGTGGAGGCTTTGTTCAGCTTACGGACCAGCTCGATGGCTTCCGGCAGCAATTCATCGGCAACCTTTTCGCCATCGGCCTCCATCTGGCGCAGCTCGTCCCATAGCGGCTGCTGGACAGGCGGTGGAGGCAAAGTGGGGACCGGGAGCGCCGTCGCCGGGGCGGATACCTGGGTCGGAGCCGGCGTGGTAGCTGGCGGTGCGTTCGCCGCTGGCTGGGTTGCGGCCGGTGGGCTCGCCGCCACTGTGTTCACCGCAGGCCTGCTCGCCGCTACTTTCTTTTCCAGGCTCACCTCGCCGCCGGCTGGGCCGCTACTGGCTACGCTAGTCGCACCGCCAGACACACCACTCCCCACGCTGCCAGCGGTCGCCGGCCGGTTGATAGAGCGGCGAGCGCCCTGCCAGTAATCAATAATATTGTGCAGTTCTTTCTCGCTGACAAAACAACCCTGCATGCGGATGGGCGCGGCCGCGTCCGGGCTTTGGAAGAGCATGTCGCCCTGGCCCAGCAACCGCTCCGCCCCCGTCGTGTCCAGAATGACCCGGCTGTCGGTGCTGGAGGCCACGGCAAAGGCAATACGGGCCGGAAAATTGGCCTTGATCAGCCCGGTGACCACGTCCACCGAGGGCCGCTGCGTGGCGATGACCATGTGAATGCCGGTGGCCCGGGCCATCTGGGCCAGGCGAGTAATACCCCGTTCCGTTTCCTCTGGGGACAGCATCATCAGGTCGGCCAGTTCGTCAATAAAAATGACGATGTGGGCCATTTTTTCCTCACCCTTGGGCACGGCCTTCTGGTTAAACTCGGCGATATTGCGCACGCCGGCCGTGGCCAGGCGTTTATAGCGGTTGTCCATCTCGCGCATGGCCCACTGCAGCGTCCCGACGACCCGCTCCAGATCCACCACAACCGGGGCCACCAGGTGGGGGATACCGTTGTAGTTGGTCAGTTCCACCCGCTTGGGGTCTACCATCACCAGCTTTAGATCGTCCGGCGTGTTTTGCAGCAGCAGACAGGCGGCAATGGCGTTGACACAGACCGACTTACCGGAGCCGGTGGTCCCAGCAATAAGCAAATGGGGCATCTGGGCCAGGTCGGTGGCAATCGGCTGGCCGGCTACGTTTTGCCCCAGGCCAAGCCGCAACGGCGACCTGATACGCTGGAAGTCACCGGACTCCATCACGTCGCGTAAGGAGACCAGGGCTTTACTGGTATTAGGCACTTCAATGCCGACGTACCCTTTACCGGGCACGGGGGCCTGGATGCGGATAGATTTGGCGACCAGAGCCAGGGCCAGGTCGTCGGCCAGGCTGGCAATTTTGCCAACCTTGACTTTGGTCCGCTTGCCGCCGCGCTGCTCGACGAAGCTGGGCTCCACGCCATATTGGGTAATAGTGGGACCCTGGTTAATCTCGACCACCGTGGCCGGCGCGCCAAAGCTCTCCAGGGTATGCTCGATCACCTCGACCTGCTCGCGGATATAAACGTCGCTGATTTCCTGGTCGGTACCGGCTTCCAGCATTTCTTCCACCCTGGGCAGCGTCCAGCTCTGGGCAGCGCCCCGCCCCAGAAAAACGGGCATGGGGGCCGGGGCCTGTTCCAGGCTGGGCGCCGGGGCGGCGGCCGGCCGGGTAGGCCGGGCCGGCTGGCGGGTTGGGGAAGATGAAGAGACCGAGGGACGCGGGGAGGGAGGGACACGAGAAGGGGAAAGTGGGGCGGCCGGCGAGGTGGTCAGGGGCAGGGGTGGCTGCACTTCCGCTAGGGGGTCGGGCCGGGCCGGCCGGCCGGGGTTAATGGCGATCTCCCGCTGTGGCTCAGGGGCCGGTTCTCGTACCGCCAGGCGACGCAACAGCGCCCCCAACTCCTGGCGGCTGACGCCGGCGGCCAGGACAATGGCCATAAAGCCCAGGAGTAACAAAACGAAAACAGCCCCCAACCGGCCAACTACTCCAGTGAGAAGCCAGACAATCAACCCACCCAGGTAGCCGCCGCCCGTTTGCGCCTGGGCCACGGACCAGACGTCCGGCAGATTATCACTGGCTAACACCAGGGCCAGGGAAGCAAACGCCTCGAGGGACAGAAAGAGCAACCCCAGGCCGAGCAGGCGACGGGAGGGCAAATGGGGCGGCTGGTCCATGCCCCACAGAACCAGGTAGAAGCCGCAGGCAGCCATGACAATGGGCACTATCAGGCCGCCCCAGCCAAACAGTTGCCACATCATATCGGAAAGAGCGGAAGTCAACTGGCCCTGGTTGGGGGAGAGCAGGCTCAGGACAAGGACGGCCGTAAAGAAAATCAGGCCAATGCCCAGGATCAGGGCCTTCTGCCGCAGGTCCAGAGTGACCCGGAACCGCGGCCGGAAATTGCGGCGCACGTTGCGCTTTGGCTTGCGCTGGGTAGAATTCCGGCGGGTAGTGGCCTGGCGCGTGCTTTTCTTCTTGCGCGACGAAGCGGTGCCACCGCGCGTGGCCGATTTAGCCGCCGCGCGTCGCCTGGTGGCGCTTTTTTTGTTGAGCGGTTTTTTGCTGGCCATAGCTCAAATGTTCCTGAGTAGGTGATTATAACAATGTCAGGTGTCAAGTACCAAGTGTCAAGTGGCGAGTATGCAAGTGGGCGAGTATGCGAGTACCAGGTGGGCGACAGACTCGCAAACTCGCAAACTCGCAAACTCGCAGACTTTTTCGGAGGGCAATGAGACAGTTTATTCAGGACGGTTTGCCGTTTTTTCGTTTTGAGAGTTTTCCCAACGGCCGGATCCGGCAGGCAATTTTTACGCGGCAAGGGGGTGTGAGCCCGGCGCCCTATGATTCGTTGAACCTGAGCGCCTCGGTGTCTGACAGCCGGGACAATGTCTACGCCAACCGGGCGCGCGCTTATGGCACACACGGCCGCCAAAGTGACGGGCTGGCGCACGCCCACCTGGTCCACGGCGCAGACGTCGTCCAGGTGACACAGCAAGACCACGGCCGGCACGCCGGCCCGGCCGACGGGCTGATTACCGGCGAAGCTGGTTGTGGCCTGACGATGAACTACGCCGACTGCGCCCCGATCTTTCTCTACGACCCGGTCCGGCAGGCCATTGGCCTGGGGCACGCCGGCTGGCAGGGCGTGGTGAAAGATTTGCCCGGCGCGCTGGTGCGGGCCATGCAGGCGGCTTTTGGCAGCCGGCCAGCCGACCTGCTGGCCGGCATCGGCCCCTGTATTGGCCCTTGCTGCTACGAAGTGGGCGAATCGGTAATTTCGGCCGTCCAGGAAACGTTTATGGAGCCAGCCTCCTTACTCCTCCCCCAACCAGGCCCTCGTCCCCATTTCGACCTGCCGGAGGCCAACCGCCGCCGGTTGTCGGCGGCCGGTGTCCAACAGATCGAACTGTCTGGCCTGTGTACCGCCTGCCGGACTGACCTCTTCTTCTCGCATCGCGCGGAAAAAGGGCGGACCGGCCGCTTCGGCGTGCTCTTCATCTTGTAAAACGATTTTATAAAATCGTTTTACACCGTTTTATCACGTCCAAATGCCGGCTAAAGGGGGAACTCTAGCCGGCATTCGGAATGCGATAAGCCGTAGCGCGTGTTGACGCCAGAGGGGCCAGGAGCTGGCCGCCCGGGGAACCTGTGCAGAGCGCGATGGCGGGCGGCCAGGACCTAATTAATCAGGCGCCGTATCCCTACGGGCCAGGTGGGCCGGGTCGGCATAAGCCACGACGGCGATGATAGGGGCGATGTTGTAGCCCACCAGCAACCCCGAGCCCAAAAGTACACGACTCTATGATGCCCGGCTGGCGAGGATGATGATTAGAGGGCCAGCATCATGCTCCGTGATTGCACTTCACACTTTACTCCTAAATGAGCCGTTCTGCTATAGGTCATGGTATACAAAGCGGATACAAAGACGGATATATTCACCGCCAACAATTAGGGTAATCCCCCATACGCAGCCCCGGCTCGCTCTGTTACCATAGGACGAATAATCTCGAGTCGAGACACCCTCCCGGAGGTTCAAACCTCCGGGAGGGTAGGTTCGGGGCCGGTCGCGAGTGTTTGTCTAGAAGAGGAAAAGCATGTTGAGTCATATCCTGGTACCCTTAGATGGTTCAGCATTGGCCGAGCGTGTTTTGCCACACGCAGCCGCCCTGGCCACCTCTACCGGCGCTCAGGTTACCCTGGTACACGTTCTGGAACGGCCTGACATGGCCGCCGAGGCAGCCCCGGTTGATCCCCTCAACTGGCACCTGCGCAAGGCAGAAGCCCAGGCTTACCTGGATCGCCTGTGCGCTCGTTGGCAGGAAACAGGCCCACGCCCCACGGCCGTTTTGCTGGAGGGCCAGGCCCCGGAACGAATCCTTGACTTCGCCGGCCAGAACGAGGTAGACCTGATCGCGCTCAGCAGCCACGGGCAAAGTGGGCTCAGCCTCTGGAACGTGAGCAGCGTGGTCAGCAAAATTGTGGCGCGAGCCGGCGCTTCTATCTTACTTGTCCGCGCCTATGAAGGACCGGGCGAGCAATTGAGCGAGGTTCGTTACCGGCGTATCCTGGTCCCCCTGGATGGCTCACAGCGGGCTGAGTATGTCCTACCCTTTCTCGACCCTCTGGCTCGGGATTCACAGGTCCAGTTCCTGTTAGCCCACGTGGTCGTCCGGCCGGAGGTACCACGCCGCGCCCCTCTGACGCCGGAAGAAAAAGAGTTGGTCGAGCAACTCGTGGCCCGCAACCGGCAAGAGGCCACCCGCTACCTGGCCCGCCTGGAGGCGCAACGTCCCGGCCACATCCAGACCCGTGTCATTGACAGCGACAATGTCATTTCTGCGCTCAGCCGCCTGGTGACCAACGAAGGGATTGACCTGGTACTCATGTGCGCCCACGGTTATTCCTGTGGCGACGGCGGCCAGCGTCCCTATGGCAGCGTGGTCACCAACTTCATTGCTTATGGCCGTGCGCCCCTTCTCATTATCCAGGACCTGCCCCCTCAGGAGATTCTCGCAGCCCACGCCGAAGCAGCCGCTTACCAGGCTGGCAACGGCGTACGGGCGTTGACCTATGATAAGCCCGCCATCTGACAAAGTAGCCAGCAACACAGAACAACTAGAGCCGGCCAGCGCCACCAGCCTGAGCCAACTGGCACACCAGTTAGCTGCCACTCACCACCTGGTGCGTGAGCCAGACCGCAGTTATCGCCTCCTAAGGCGGCTGCCAGACCTCAAAAGGTGGCTCCACGAGGCGCACCAACATTTCCTGGAAGCCTCGGACAGGGAACTAACCCTGTCGTATGCGGCTGAATGGCTGCTGGACAACTATTACCTGGTGCAACAATCTCTTCGCCAGGTAAATGAAGATTTACCGGAAGGGTACTATCGCCAATTGCCTGTTCTGGGGCCAGGCGCTCCCCTCAGCCATTACCCCCGTATTTACGCCCTGGCACGGGATTTTTTCCTCTATGAGCAGGCCCAGTTGGACCCGGCGCGGGCTGAACGATTTATAAACACTTATCAGGACGTCCAACCGCTGCGGATGGGCGAACTGTGGGCTTTCCCGGCCATATTGCGGCTGGTCGCCCTGGAAAGCCTGGCCCAGGCCACCGGCCGGCTAACCGGCCTCCTGGCTTATGCCCCCCCTGATCCTGGCCTGCAATTTGAGTTCGACCTGCGCGACACCGACGTGGTCGCCCGCTCCATCCCTGTCCTGCGGGCACTGGCGACCTACGACTGGAGGGAATTTTTTGAAGGCGTCAGCCGGGTGGAACAGATTTTGGGCCTTGATCCGACCGGCATTTATCCCCACATGGATTTTGACACCCGGGACCAGTACCGGAAGGCGGTGGAAAGGCTGGCTTTGCGCACCGGCCGCGACGAGGCCGACGTTGCCCAGGCAGCGACCCACCTGGCCCACGAGCGCTTGCGGGCCGAGGCGCCGGCTGGCGAGGACGGCCAGGAGCCTGGCCGTGAAGATACTGTGCCAACCTGGCGTGGCTTGTATCTACCCCATGTGGCCCACGTCGGTTATTTCCTCGTCGGCGATGGCCGGGCCGAGCTAGAAAGCGATTTAGGTTACCGGCCGGCCGGCCGGCCGTGGCTTTGCCGCTGGCTGCTCGCCCACCCTACGTTACTATACCTGGGCAGTCTGAGCCTGGCTACCGGACTGCTCCTCGCCGGTCTGTTGGACCATGCCTGGAGAGCGGGGGGAACGCCCTGGCAATTGTTAAGTGTGGTTGTGATCGCTTTTATCCCGGTTCTGACCCTGGCTACCAGTCTGGCGAACTGGGCCATTACCAATGCCCTGCGCCCCCGGGTGTTGCCCAAGCTAAACTTTGCCAACGGCATCCCGAAACGCTGCCGGACGATAGTCGTCATTCCGGCCCTCTTGACCCGTAAAAGGGAGGTGGAATCTCTCCTATTCCAGTTGGAACTCCACCACCTGCGCAACCCGGACGGCCACCTCAGTTATGCCCTGCTCACCGATTTTGCCGACGCGCCGCAAGAGCATATGCTCGGCGACGACAGCCTGGTTGCCCAGGCCACGGCCGGTATTGAAGCCTTGAACCAGCGCTACCCGGGCCGACCTTTTTACCTCTTTCACCGGCGCCGGCTGTGGAACCCCTCAGAAGGTACGTGGATGGGCTGGGAACGCAAACGGGGCAAGCTGCACGAGTTCAACCGCCTGCTGCGCGGCGACACAAGTACGTCCTTTACCACCCAGGTCGGCGACGAGAGCATCTTGCTTCGGATCCGCTACGTCATTACCCTGGACGTAGATACGGTCCTGCCCCGCGACAGCGCCAGCCGGCTGGTGGCCACTCTGGCTCACCCCCTGAACCAGGCCCGGTTTGACCCGCCAAGCGGCCGGGTGGTCGCCGGCTATACCATTCTCCAGCCGCGCACCGAAATTAAGCCGGTCAGCGCCAACCAGTCCCGCTTTACCCGGGTCTTTGCTGGCGATGCCGGCCTGGACCTTTACAGCCGGGCTGTCTCCGACATCTACCAGGATCTTTTTGGCGAAGGCATTTACGTCGGCAAGGGTATTTACGACGTAGATGCTTTCGAGCGCAGTCTGGCCGGCCGTGTTCCCGAAAACAGCCTGCTCAGCCACGACCTGTTTGAAGGCATTCACGGCCGGGCCGGCCTGGTGACGGACATTATCTTATACGAAGATTACCCGCCCCACTACCTGGTCCACATCCATCGTTTCCACCGCTGGATTCGCGGTGACTGGCAATTACTCCCCTGGCTGCTGCCGCGCGTTCCCGGCGCCGCAGGAACTACTTTGCCGAACCGGTTGCGGCCGATTGACCGCTGGAAAATTGTGGACAATTTGCAGCGCAGCCTGTTACCCCCAGCGCTGCTCCTATTGTTCCTGGCTGGTTGGACGTGGCTGCCCGGCTCGTCGCTGGTCTGGACAATGGTGGGGCTACTGGCCCCGGCCGGCTCTATCCTCACCAACCTCATCAGCCGGATCAAGTATTTGCTAGAAGAAAAAGAACGGGCCAGCGCCCCGCCTCCCTTGCAAGACAGCATCATTCGCTGGCTGCTGGCTCTGGCTTTCCTCTCTTACGAAAGCCTCCTGGCGCTGGACGCTATAGTGATTACATTGTTGCGCCTGCTTTTTGGCCGCCACCTCCTGCAGTGGACCACGTCCGCCCACACTGTTCGCGCCTTTGGCTCCCAGGTGACAGCTAACCTTACCTGGCAGCAAATGATTTCTGCCCTCTTAATCCCGGTGGCGCTTGCTCTGGCGCTTGCCCTGGTCAATCCGGCCGCTCTGCCCGTGGCCACCCCCCTGTTGATTCTTTGGGCGTTGTCCCCAGAAATTGCCTACTGGATTAGCAAGCCCCTGGCCCGTGAAAACGATCAGGTGGCTGAGGCCGGCCGGCAACAACTACGCAGCCTGGCCCGCCGGACCTGGTTTTTCTTCGAGCAATTCGTCGGCCCGGACGGCAATTGGTTGCCGCCTGACCATTTTCAGGAAGAGCCACGCGGCGTGGTGGCCCATCGCACGTCGCCAACCAACGTCGGCCTCTATCTGCTGGCCACGCTGGCTGCTTATGACCTGGGCTACGTGGACGTTTTTGGCTTGCTGCTGCGCCTGCAGGCTACCTTTGACACGCTCGGCCGGCTGGACCGTTACCGGGGCCACTTCTTGAACTGGATTGACACCCGCACGCTCGCTCCGCTCTACCCCGGCTACATTTCGACCGTGGACAGCGGCAACCTGGCTGCCTGCCTGTTGGCGCTCAAGCAGGGCTGCCTGGCCATGGGCCAGAGCCTGGCCTGGCGGCGTGAACGGTGGGAAGGGTTGTTGGACTTACTGGACATTCTGACTACCACCGTCGCCGGCCTCGGCCGGGAAGCCCAGATCAGGCCGGTCCAGGAGCACATCGCCGCCATGCGCCGGCAGTTGGAACAGGCGCTGGAGGCGGCGCAAAATACGATAACCGGCTGGCCGGAACTCCTGGTGCGCTTTGCCGGCGTGGAAGCGCCCCGGCTTGACCAGTTGTTGGTTGCCCTGGTTGAAGCTGATGACGGCGACCCGGTAGACAGCGCGCGGCTGCACGAACTCCGTCTCTACGTCCAACAGATCCACCGCCACCTGGACAATATGGAACGCCACCTGGAGCTGTTGTTACCCTGGGCTATCCCCCTCAGCCGACCGCCGGCCTTTTTCTCTACCTCAGAGGCTGGGCCGGATGTCCACCAGGCCTGGCAGGCGCTGGCCGAGGCCCTGTCTTTATCGCTGGCCCTCCAAGACGTAGACGCAGCCTGCCAGGCTGCTCTGGCCAAACTGGCCCGGCTGCACTCATTGCTGGCCGGAGAGTCGGAAGCCGTGCAGGCAGCCTGTGCCTGGTGTAGCGGCCTGGCGCAAAAGCTGGAAGCTGCCCAGTTGCGGAGTAAGACGTTGCTCATCGGCTTTGAACGGCTGGCCCAGGAGGCCGATGCTTACGTGCGGGAGATGGACTTCACCTTCCTCTACGAGAGTATGCGCAACGTTTTTCATATCGGCTATAACCTGGAGGCGAGCAGGCTCGACAACAATTACTACGATTTGCTGGCTTCTGAAGCGCGGCTGGCCAGCCTGGTCGCCATTGCCAAGTACGACATTTCTGTCAAACATTGGCTCCACCTGGCCCGCCCCATTGCTCGCCTGGAAAGATGGCCGGTGCTCCTCTCCTGGAGCGGCACTATGTTTGAATACTTTATGCCGCCGCTGCTGATTCGCAACTACGAAGGGACGCTGCTCCACCAAAGTCTGCACACGGTGGTCCGCCAGCACGTGGCCTACGGCCGGCAAAAGGGTGTACCTTGGGGCATCTCTGAATCCGGCTACTACACCTTCGACTCGGCCCAGAATTACCAGTATAAGGCTTTTGGGGTGCCGGCCCTGGGCTTCAAGCGTGGCCTGGGTGAAGAATTGGTCATCAGCCCCTACGCCTCGCTGCTGGCTCTGCCCCTGTACCCCCACTCTGTTCTGAAAAACATGGAACACCTGGTCCAGTGCGAGATGTTGGGCCTGTACGGTTTCTATGAAGCCCTCGACTACACCCACCAGCGATTGGCGCTGGGCCAGCCTTACCAGGTGGTCCGCTCGTACATGTCCCACCACCAGGGCATGATCCTGGCCGCCCTGGACAACTTCCTCAACCAGGAGGCCCTGGTGCGCCGCTTTCACGCCGAGCCCCTCATCCAGAGCGTTGAGTTGCTGCTGCAAGAGCGCATTCCCCAGCGAGCCACCCATGAACAGGCCGGGCAAGAGAAGGTGCGCGCCGTCCGCCCCACCCGGACGCTGAACACGATGCCCTGGCCAGTCCCGTTGGAGACAGCGGTTCCCCTGGTCCATCACCTGTCGAACGGCCGCTACAGTGTGCTCATTAGCAACGCCGGGGGCGGCTACAGCCAGTGGCGAGAACTGCGCCTGACGCGCTGGCGGGCCGACACCACCCTGGACCACTGGGGCCAATGGTTGTACGTCCAGGACGAGGAAAGCGGCCGGCTGTGGTCAGCCGCCTACCAACCAACCGGCGGCCCGGCCGATGTCCAGGTGACTTTCCACCCCCACCTGGCGCAGTTTCGCCGCCACGACGACGACATCACCCTGGAAATGAGGGTGGTCGTCGCGCCGGATCACGACGTTGAAATCCGCCACGTCACGGTAACCAATAACAGCAACCGGCCGCGCCGGCTGCGGCTAACCAGCTATGGAGAGGTGGTGCTGGCTGCCCCAGGCGCCGACCAACGCCACCAGGCCTTTGTCAAACTCTTTGTCGAGAGCCAATACATTCCAGAGTTCAACACCCTACTCTTCCGCCGCCGGCCGCGATCGGCCGTGGAAAAGGAAGCCTATTTGATCCATACACTGATCGTCGCTAACCGGGATAGCCACGCCAGCCTCCACGAGAGTGATCGGGCCCGTTTCCTCGGCCGTGGCCGGACGGCCGACGCTCCACAGGCGTTGGCTCCAGACACACCCTCCCTTTCCGGCACCACCGGAGCCACCCTGGACCCCATTTTTGCCCTGGGCCAGGTGGTGGAACTGGAATCTCACGCCTCGGCTACCCTCGATTTCATTACCGGGGCGGCCGGCTCGCGGCAAACGGCATTGCAACTGGCTGAACATTATCAGCGCCGGTCGGCCATTGACCACGCCTTCTTCCAGGCCCGCATCCAGAGCGAGAACGAACTGCGCCGGTTAGGGCTGGAAAGCCTCCTCCTGGCCCAAATCCAACAGCTCCTCAGCCTGCTCCTCTACCCGGCCTGGATGTTGCGGGCCAACCCGGCCACCCTGGCCGCCAACCGCAGGGGGCAGCCCGGCCTGTGGGCCTACAGCATTTCTGGCGATTACCCGATTTTGTTGGTGAGCCTCCACGAGGAAGGGGAATTGGGCCTGCTCCAGGAATTAATCCTGGCCCACACTTACTGGCGCAACCGGCACCTGGCCATTGACCTGGTTATTTTGAATGAGGAGGACAGCAATTATGGCCAGGCCTTGCAAGGCCACATTTACCGGTTGCTGCAACGGCTGCACAGCGCCCACTGGCTGAATCGGCGTGGCGGTATTTTTCTGCTGCACCAGGATCAGCTTGGCGACGCCGACAAAATCCTGCTGCATACGGCCGCCCGGGTGGTGCTGGACGGCGCTCGGGGCGGCCTGGCCAGGCAGTTGCAAAGCCTGCTGGAACAACCCGTTCGCCTGCCGGAATTTACCCCCGCCCGGCCGCCGGCCGACGCCGAAGCCACACCACCTTTACCCCGCCCGACTGGCCTGCTGTTTGACAATGGCTGGGGTGGCTTCACGCCGGACGGCCGGGAGTATGTTATCTTCCTGGAGTCCCGGCCCCCCAAGGAACCGCCGGTCCTGCCTCCGGCGCCGTGGATCAACGTCATTGCCAACCCCAACTTCGGCTTCCTGGTCTCAGAATCGGGCAGCGGCTATACCTGGGCCGTCAATAGCGGCGAGAATCGGCTGACCCCCTGGCACAACGACCCGGTTGCTGACCTGCCAGGGGAAGCCCTCTATCTGCGGGACGAGGAAACGGCCGAACTCTGGTCGCCCACACCACAACCGGCCCCGGCCGACGGCCCGTACCTGGTGCGCCATGGTGCCGGCTACACGACCTTTGAGCACCATAGTCACGGCCTGAAACAACGCCTGCGCCTTTTCGCCGCCCCCCAGGAGCCGGTTAAAATCATCCAATTGCGCCTGGAAAACACCTGGTCTAACCCCCGCCGCCTGACGATCACCTACTATGTGCCCTGGGTACTGGGCGTGCAGCGAGAGGAGAGCCAGCAGCATATCATCCCCGAGTATGAGGAAGATTGCCAGGCTCTGCTGGCCCGGAATCCCTACCAGGAAGAGTTTGGCCAGCGGGTTGCTTTCCTGGCCGCCAACAAGGAAGTACACGGGCTGACGGCCGACCGGACCGAATTCCTGGGCCGATTAGGTAGTCTCCGCCAGCCGGCTGCCCTCAGGCGCATTGGCCTGGCCGGCCGGGTGGAAGCCGGCGTGGACCCGGCGGCGGTGCTGCAGCTCCACGTGGATTTGCAGCCAGGGGAGAGCGAGGAAGTTACTTTTTTGCTTGGCCAGGGCGCAGACCACGAGGAGGCGCTGGACCTCATCGGCTGCTACAAAGATCCGGCCACCGTCCAGGCTGCCTGGCAAGGAGTCCGGGAAACGTGGGAGTCCATCCTGGGCATGGTAACGGTTCAAACGCCAGACCCGGCTATGGACTTGCTGCTGAATCGCTGGTTGCTGTACCAGGCGCTGTCCTGCCGCGTCTGGGGCCGCTCGGCGCTCTACCAGTCCAGTGGCGCCTATGGCTTTCGTGACCAGTTGCAGGACGTGATGGCCCTGTTCCACACCCGTCCGGACGTGGCCCGAGAACATATCCTGAGAGCTGCCCACCACCAGTTTGAGGCCGGCGACGTGCTTCACTGGTGGCATCCACCTTCCGGCCGGGGCGTCCGCACCCGCATCAGCGACGACCTGGTCTGGTTGCCCTTTGTCACAGCCGCCTACGTCCAGGCCACCGGCGACGAAACGATCCTGGAAGAGGAGATACCGTTCCTGCGCGGTGAGCCGTTAGAAGAAGGCCAGGAAGAGCGGTATGGGCTGTTTGAAACGACCGACGAGCATTATTCCCTCTTTGAGCATTGCCGGCGCGTCCTCACCCGGGCTGACACGGCCGGGCAGCATGGCCTGCCGCTGATAGGAGCCGGGGATTGGAACGACGGTATGAACCGGGTAGGGATTGAAGGCGAGGGAGAAAGCGTCTGGTTAGGATGGTTTTTATACACTACCCTGGTAGATTTTGCCGGCCTGTGCGACCAGACCGGCCGGCCGGTCCAGGCGGAGGCCTACCGCCGCCGCGCTACCGATTTGCAGCAGGCCCTGGAACAGCATGGCTGGGATGGGCAGTGGTACCGGCGGGCCTATTATGACGACGGCGCGCCGTTGGGCTCCAGCCAGAATCGGGAATGCCAGATAGATGCCATTGCCCAATCGTGGGCCGTGCTTTCAGGAGCGGCCCGCCCTGATCGGGCCAGCCAGGCGATGCAGGCCATGCTGGACAGATTGGTCAAATGGGATGCGCAGTTGATCCTGCTTCTCACCCCTCCCTTCGACAAGACACCGCGCGACCCTGGCTATATTAAAGGCTACTTGCCAGGCATTCGCGAGAATGGCGGCCAGTACACTCACGCCGCTTTATGGTCTATTTGGGCCCTGGCGCGCCTGGGCCGGGGTGACCTGGCGACGGCCCTGTTCCGGCTCATTAATCCCATTTACCGGGCCGACACCGCGGCCAAAGCTCGCCATTATAGGGTGGAGCCTTACGTCGTTGCCGCCGATGTTTACGGGGCGGCACCCCACACCGGCCGGGGCGGCTGGACCTGGTACACCGGCTCCAGCGGCTGGATGTACCGCCTGGGGGTGGAAGCCATCCTGGGGCTGCAACGCCGCGGCCGATCTCTGCGCCTGGATCCCCACATACCACCCGAGTGGCCCGGCTACAACCTTACTTACCGATACGGCCGGAGCACCTACCAGATCCAGGTAGACAACGAAAACGGCGCCGGACAGGATGTGGTCGAAGTCATTCTAGACGGCCGGGTGCTGGAGAATAAAGAAATCCTCCTGGAGGACGACGGCCGGACGCACGAGGTTCGGGTGGTGTTGAGGAAGAAGGTAATTCAGTAATTCCAAAGTCGTATCATCATTCAGGTAGCCGAAGTGATCTGTTCCAGTAGAGCTTCCACCTCCTCCCGATATGGTAGACCTGCCTGCGCCCCGATTTTGGTTGTCGCCAGGGCGGCCGCGGCGTTGGCAAAAGTGGCTGCTTTTTCCAGCAACTCCCTTTCCGCCAGGAGCACGGTCAGGGCTGCGGCAAAAGCGTCGCCGGCCCCGGTGGTATCTACTGTTTCCACGTCCAGCAGCGGCAACAGCCATTCGCCATTGCGACTGACCACCAGGTTACCCTCGTCGCCAGCCTCGACGATGGCCGCTTCCAGGCCGCGCTCTCGCAGTCGGTCAATGGCCTGCCGGGCTGATTGGCGGTCGTGGACAGGCACGCCGGTCAGGGCTTCCGCCTCGCCGGCGTTCAACCTGAGCACAGTCACGGCCACCAGGAGTTCATCCGGCAGCTCTGTGGGCGGCGCGGCATCCAGGATAACCAGGGCGTCCGCTTCGCGCGCCAGGCGAACAGCGGCCAACACGGTGGGCAATGGTACTTCCAGTTGCAACAAGAGGGCATCGGCGCTGGAAATAGCCCCAGCCGCGGCCAGCACGTCGGCCACCGAGAGTTGTTGATTCGCTCCCGGGGAAACCATGATTTGCTTCTGGCCGCTGTTTTCTGCTACCTGGATTAGAGCCACGCCGGTGTGAGTCGTGTTATCCACGCGCATGAGCCCCGTGTCCACACACTCGGCCGCCAGGGCTTCGACTAGCTCTTCACCTGGCTGGTCCTGGCCAACGCAGCCAACGAAGGCGACCCTGGCGCCAAGCCGGGCAGCGGCAACGGCCTGGTTAGCGCCTTTGCCACCGGGCGCTTGCTGGAACAGGTCGCCGTGAACGGTATCTCCTGGGCCAGGCAGGTGGGGGCCACGCACCAGATAATCGGCGTTGGCCCCACCCAGAACCACGATCTCAGATCCGAGGTTGCTCGATCTGTTCACGTGTTACCGTCTGGCCATTAGCCGTCGTTCTGCCCTTTTCGATCAGGCTCTTGAAACGAACTAAGTCATCGTCCATCGCGCTCTTGGGGTCACTACCGAAGAAGCTGGCGACGCTGTGGCCGATAGCTCCGGCCGGTGGGTTATAAGACATATGGACGTTAACCTGGGTGCCCCCATTGGGGACCGGCGCAAAGGTGACAATCCCGGCGTTGTGAATGATAGAGCCCTTCAGGCTACGCCAGGCCAATAGCTCGTTGAGAATGCGCCTGGTAACGACTGCATCCCAACTGACAGGAATACCGGCCGGCCCATCTACCACCCAATGGGAACGGTCGCCGCCGAGGTTGCGTACCTCGCGAACGTGGGCCATAAAGCGCGGGAAGTTCTCGAAGTTGGACCAGAAGTTATAAACTTCTTGCACCGGGGCCATGACGTTAATGGTCTTTTGCACGTCAATAGCCCGGCGGCCGGCGTCAACACCCACCAAGCGCTTGGTTTCGAGGTTGGTAACGGCGCGTACGAGCATCCCCAGGCCAATGCCACTGAGGAACTTGCCTAAG
>JAKEFB010000079.1 GCA_022616275.1 Chloroflexota bacterium | reverse complement strand
CCGGCCAGGGGCAGACCCTGCCCAAATCCTCCCCTTTTCTCTACTGTCCTTACGTTTACTGTACTCATTGTAGCATCTCCTTTCATATTGATTTGCCGCCCAGTTGGCGGTTTTGCTTATTAAGACGGAGATGCCGCAAAAAAGACGCAACTTTGGTTCAGATTAGTCCACTCTCAATTGTCATTTGATGGCTGGAGGAGTTCGCATCCTCAGATGCGAACGGCAGTTATCGGTTTTAAGGACAACAACCGGCGCCGCCCGAATTGCCGGAACAACAGTCACAACTGGGATGGCAATCCAGCACTTTACCTCGCCGGTCAAATTCCAGGTGGCAACAGGCCAGCAGGCTTTGTTTGAGCATTTCTCTCCCCCGTTGGACGCGAGACTTGGCCCCCGAGAGGGAGAGACCCAGCCGGCCGGCGATCTCCTTTTGCGGCACCCCCTGGGAATCCCACATCACCGCCTGGCGATATTTATCCGGCAGGGTATCCGCCAGCCGCTGCAAGCTCTTTTCCAATTCGCACAGGATCTCTTCTTCTGCTTCTTCAGGCAGAGCAATGGCTTCTGGCAACTCGACGGTTGTTGAGCGTGTCCGGTAGTAATCAATAATCGCGTGGCGGACGATCTGGTAGATCCAACTCTGGAGCCTGTCACTCTCCCGTAGCCTGGCAAGGCCGGTATGGATCTTCAGAAATGTCTCTTGCAGAATATCATCTACCGCCTGGGCATCAGACACGCGCCGGGCGATAAACTGCCTGAGTTGCTCGTTATATTCAGTCCAGAGTGTTTCTGTGTGAATCATCGTAATCAATATAGACGATGAGACTCCCAAAAAGACGCAAAATACTATCCATTGATTAAACCAAGAACCTCCTCCAGGACCAGCCCATTCGTCGCCAGCGCCTCCCGGCCGTAAATGGTCGGGTTGCCCTGCCAGTCGCTGAAGGTGCCGCCAGCCTCTTCCAGGATCACGGGGAAGGGGGCGTTGTCCCAGACCTCCATCACCGGGTCGAGCATCACCTCTACCCGGCCGGTAGCCACCAACAGGTAGCCGTAAGCGTCCGACCAGCCGGCGCAGAAACCGGCCGCCTCTTGCAGCCGGTCCCACGCCTCACCCCGGCCGTGGCGAGCGAAGGAAGCGGTATTCGTATGGGAGATGATACCGTCTTTCAGCCGGGCCACCATAGACACCCGGGCCGGCCGGCCGTTCCACCAGCAGCCCTCGCCGCTGGCCGCAGCCACCATCTCCCCCAGTGCCGGGAAGCAGGCCACGCCCACCCGGATCTGCCCCTCAATTTCCAGTCCCAGCAGTACCGCGTAGAGGGGCAAGCCCCTGACAAAGGCCCGCGTCCCGTCAATCGGGTCAACAATCCAGCGGTGGCTGGCCCCGGCCACCTCCAGCACGCCGTACTCCTCACCCACAATGGCCTGGCCGGGAAAGCGGCTTTCAATCTGGCTACGAATAAACTCTTCCGACTTCCGGTCGGCCACCGTCACCGGCGAGGCGTCCGCCTTCAAGTCCGGCCGCAGCCCCGTCTGGTAATACCCCAACGTCATCCGGCCGGCCTGCCAGGCCGTCTCCGTCGCAAATTCCAGGTAAGTACGTAACGAATCAGCCATAAAGCGCTCCTAAAAAGTGATGAGCAATGAGCAATGAGCGATGAGCCATGAGTTTGGACTTGAAAAGCAGGCTGGCAGACCTTATACTGTCAGCCACCCTGAGTTTACACCAGGGTTTGATTCTGACGAAAAAGGGCAACAATGATGAACCAGGGACAACAAGCACAAGCAAATGCAAAAGAGGAGGTAGCCACGCTGGGTGGTGGCTGCTTTTGGTGTTTGGAGGCCGTTTTTGATGAGCTAAAGGGCGTCAAAGAGGTCGTCTCCGGCTATGCTGGCGGCGCGCTGCCCAACCCCACCTACCGCCAGGTCTGCACCGGCACGACCGGCCACGCCGAAGTGGTCCAGGTCACCTTCGACCCGGCCGAACTTTCCTACCGCGACCTCTTGCGACTCTTCTTCACCATCCACGACCCGACGACGCTCAATCGCCAGGGCGCCGATGTGGGCACGCAGTACCGCTCGGCCATTTTTTACCACGACCAGAAGCAAAAAGAGGCGGCCGGACAGATCATTGCCGAATTAAACGCTGCCGGACTGTGGGGCAACCCCATTGTCACCGAGATCACCCCCCTGGCCACCTTCTACCCGGCTGAGGACTACCACCAGGAATACTACCAGAACAACCCCTGGCAACCCTACTGCCAGGCCGTCATCGCCCCCAAACTATCCAAATTCCGCAAAACCTACCTGGAGCGGTTGAAGAAATAGTGTCAAGTACCACGTGTCAAGTGTCAAGTAAGATAGCCTACCTGACACATGGCACGTGACACCTGACACCTGATACGTGATACCTAACTCAGGGGAACGATGCAAGCCGGGTCTTCGTTGCGTGGGTTATTGACCAGCGTGCTGACCCGGTAAAAGGTCATCTCCGCCGCCGGGTACGGCCGCAGCAGGTGCTGCAAGTCGGCCGGCTTTTGCATCTTGGGGTCCAGCCACAACTCGTAATCCTCTGGGGCCAGGATGAGCGGCATCCGGTTGTGGACGGCGCTCAATAGCTCGTTAGGCTCCACCGTCAGTAGCGTACACGATTCAATTTCCGAGCCGTCCGGCCCCTGCCAGTACTCCCACAACCCGGCAATACCAAACGGCCGTCCGTCCTGCAGGTGAATGTAGACCGGCTGCTTGCCGCCGTTCTGCTTTTGCCACTCGTAAAAGCCATCGGCCGGCACCAGGCAGCGGCGGTAACGGAGCGCCGCCCGGAAAGACGGCTTTTCCGCCGCTGTCTCCGCCCGGGCGTTGATCATCCGTGAGCCAATCGCCGGGTCCTGCGACCAACTGGGAATCAGCCCCCAGTGAAAATAAGCCAGCTCGCGGTTGCCGGATGCCTCTGAAACTCGAACGGCCGCCACCGGCTGCGTCGGCGCAATATTATAACGAGGAGCCAGCGCCAGCGCTTCCTTAGAAGCGCCCGTTTCCGGAAGCTGGAACGCCTCCGCCACCTCCTCGCCCGTTGCTGTCAAAGTAAAACGACCACACATAGAACTCACACTAGGTGACTGGCACTTCTTAGGAACTGTTGGCCCTAAAATAGCCTCCAGAAGTGCCAGTCACCTCCAAAGATTTAATCAATCGGCCTGTTCCGCGCACTACAATCACGATTATGGTTGCCGCGGTGGCGCCAGAAATACGTTTTCGTGCCGTTATTCATCGTGCGCCGGCTGCGCAACGTCAACTCGCCGCCACAACAGGGGCAAATCGCCTGCCGGGGGGCGAAAGCAGTAGCTTCTATTTGCTTTCCGGAGGGAGTCTGTGCAATTTTCATCTCTCTTCCCGTCGTTGATAAGAGTGGCGAATTGGCCAGTCCTGACCGCCGGTAACAGCGGAGGCCATGTCCAACAACTTCTTCATAACCCCTGATTTGTAGCGGCCCCCCTAGTGTACCGGATTCCGGTCAAAAATTCCACGATTTCACGGAGATTTTACAAATGACTTTAGTCAGGTACTACCCCCTTTTTGACGCCCACCCCGAGAACGGCGGTTGGTTGACAATACCCCTGTTGGTATTTATGATTTAGGTGGTTTCGATTCTCATAACAGCAGTTTATATAGTAGGGTCCCATTTGCATGAAAAAGACCGATAAGGAGAAATGATGGCAGATTTGCACCCAGCAAACATTAAAGCATTGACCGAGGCTGTTTTAAACAGCGAAGGAATCTCAAAACTGGAAATTCGCCACGCGGTTGAGGCTCGAGTAGCCAAGCATGGTGGAGCCACCCGACAGGCTGAAGTATTGCCCGATGACTTGATAGCTTATGTCGATAAAGTAGCCTTCCATGCCTATAAGGTAACTGATGAAGACATTGAAAACCTCAAGGCAAGCGGCTATTCCGAAGATGAGATTTTTGAGATAACTGTCAGTGCCGCCTTGGGTGCAGGGTTGGCCCGAGTTGAACACAGCCTGAACTTGTTGAAAGGAGTTTAACCATGCGTCTAAAAAACGTTGAGACAGGACATAACGCTATCCAAAAACAAAAATTTGAAGCCATTAAAGCCCGTTTGGGCGGACGAGTGCCTGACCCAATCCTTACCTTCTCTTATCGGCGTGATTTTTTTGGTAAATATTTTGCGGCCTGTTATCACGAAGCTATGCGTTTATCCTCAGAATGGAGGATTGGCGAAGTGGAATTGTTTGCCGTGTTTGTCTCCAAACAAAATCAATGTAAATATTGAGTAAATCATCACACCGCAGTTGCGGTTCTTGATTATGATGAAGCGGTTGTAGCGGCCGTGTTGGAGGATTGGCGTACCGCACCCATTGATGACAAGCTACGAGCCGTATTAGCTTTTTTAGAAAAATTGACTGTGTCTCCGGCTGAGGTGGGGCCGCCCGATATAGAGCGAATGCGTTCTGCTGGGGCAAGCGACCAAGCTATTGCCGATGTGACCTATGTTTGTTTTATCTATACTGTTCTGGATAGGTTGGCAGATGCCTTGGATTTCAGACTTGGCTCGCTGGAAGAGACCACAAAGATAGCAAATTTTTTGTTTCAAGCTGGTTATGCGGGCGCGTCCGTTCCCGATACGGCATAAGCTGTTAAATGATCTTCACCTTCAGGTAGTACCTGGCCGCTCGTGGTAAGATCCCAGCTTGATGACTACCACACAAACGCAACCCCTGCAAGGAATCCACCTCCTCTCCCTGGCCGTCAACATCCCCGGCCCGGCCGCCGTCGCCCGGTTGGCTCAACTGGGGGCCAGGGTCGTCAAGGTCGAACCCCCGGCCGGCGACCCCCTCGCCCTGGCCTGCCCCGGCTGGTACGCCACCCTGCACCACCAGGTCGAAGTCATTCGCCTGAACTTAAAAGTGGTTGAAGACCGGCAACGGCTGGATGGAATCCTTTCGTATAGCGACTTACTACTGACATCCTCCCGCCTATCGGCCCTGGCCCGGCTAAAACTGGACTGGCCCTCCCTCTCCGAGCGCCACCCCCGCCTCTGCCAGGTCGCCATCGTCGGCTACCCCCCGCCGGCCGAAGAGCGGGCCGGCCATGACCTGACCTACCAGGCCGGGGCCGGGCTGCTCGACCCCGCGTACGGCGCATCCGGCCGGGGACTGCCCCGCACCGTCCTGGCCGACCTGGCCGGGGCCGAGCGAGCCGCCCAGGCTGCCCTGGCCCTGCTCCTGGCCCGCGAGCGGGGGCAGGGGGCTGGCTACCTCCCGGTCTCCCTGGCCGAAGCCGCCGCCGCCTTTGCCGAGCCGCTACGCCAGGGACTCACCGCCCCGGGCGGCATACTCGGCGGCGGCCTGCCTGGCTACAACCTCTACCCCGCCCAACGTGGCTGGGTCGCTGTCGCCGCCCTCGAACCCCACTTCCTGGAAAAGCTGGCTCACGCCCTCGGCCTGGCCGAACTCACCTACCCGGCCCTGGCCGCCGCCTTCGCCAGCCGCCCGGCCGAAGAATGGGAACGCTGGGCGTCCTCCCACGACCTTCCCCTGGCGGCTGTGTCTCCCACCTAAAGTGCATCGAATTAACGCGAATCATCGCGAAAATTGTTCTTTGCGACCTACTTGTGCTCTCCGTTGGTAGAGATTACAGTAGTAATTTATAGCCACGGCCGCGGACATTAACCAGGTACTTAAGGTTTTGCGGATCTGGCTCAATTTTCTGACGTAAGCGGTGAAGCGCGGTTGTGAGCCGGCTCTGTTCCACATCGTACTCGTCAAATTTCTCCCCCAGCCCCTGCTCGACGATGGCCCGCCGCTCACAAAGTTGCCCGGCGTTCTCGTACAGAAAGCACAAAATTTGAAATTCCTGGGCGGTAAGATCGTGAATAGGTTTACCCTCAACCCAGACAACTCGATGATCCTTGTCTATCCATAAGCTTTGGTGCGCCTGGGAAGGCAAAGTGGTCGTTTCGGTTAAAGAACTTACCAGCGTACGGCCGGCCATAGATGCTGCCAGCAAGGCATGAGCGAAAGGAAGCAATTCATGCCCGGTGTAGTACCTGTCAGATTCATAAAAGATGAGTTGCTCTACCGCCAGAAAAAACAGCCCCGTCAGATAAGAGCGCCAATCACAACCGGCCATTTCAAACGCCAGTTGGCGGATCTCGGCAACAATTTTTAGCGCCTGGGCAACTTCTAGTTTCACGTCGCCGATACTTACTTCAGAATCCAGGTTGGTCAGTCGAAGAAGCGCTTCTTCAAGCGTGTGGCGGCCGGCTAGGTCTAGCTTATCGAGCAAGTTGAGTTTAATGGCCGTTTCCAACGAGGCAAAATCGTGCAGCAGGGGCGCCGGACCAGCCTGGCTGAAGTCAATCAGCCAGGCCGGCGCATTGGCGTCCACCACGATTGTTTCCGGGCATACCCGGCCGTGAGTCATACCCCACTGCACGAGCCGCTCAGAAACGAACGATTTGCCGTCAAGATAGTTGATTGGATTAGGGTAGGAAATGGGTTCAATACCCGGCAGCCGCCAGAGGAGGGTATAAGGCGTATAAACACACTGCCCCAGACCGGTTGAGAACAATCTACTACAGAGACCTTCCACCCGCTCCTGGAGCGCGGCGATAGATAAATGATTACGATGCTCCTCAAGCCATCTTAAATAAAACGCCTGCGCTGTTTCACTACCGTTGTGGTAACGTCCTTTTCCGTGCCAAAGCGCCAGGTTATCTCTAAAAAGCGACCGGATGACCACGGCCGATTCCTCGGCCGGATGGTAGTGAAAGAATTCTTTAAAAATGCCTGTTTCTTCCAGGCTCCGCCCCAGGAAACGGTAAGCCGTGGCGGCAAAGTGATTGGTTTCTGCTGTCCGGCCGAGGCCCAGCTTGGTAGCATTTCCCTGGTGGGGCGCAACCGTCTGGTAGCGGCGGGTCTCCTCTCTCACTGGCTTGTTCAGGCCGCAGCAAACGATGTGCGGCTCGACCAGGCCATCGCCATCAAAGGCATAAACTTTTAGAAACACCAGGCCCGGCCCCTGAGCCAGCAGGCTGTCAATCGTCACCTGGTGGCTTTCAAAGAACAGCTTGCCGAACAAGTCTTCCAGCTCATCCAGGCGGCCGGCCAGTCCTTGCCGGTCCAGATGGGGTTCGAGCAGCGCGGCCAGCAATGGCATAGAAAGAGCCTCCCCCCAGCGAATTATTAAATTCCAGTTGATAGCCACGTATTTTTCTAAGGTCTGTTCGATGATAGCCAGCAGTTTGTGCAGATCCGTTGCTCCCTTTTCCAGGAAATCAACGGCCGGGGGCAGCGAAAAGTCGTCAAGTTTCATTACCTCGGCCACGTCCTGATAGGCTGGAAAGGCAGTTAGAATCAACTTGGGTATTGAGCGAGCCGTGTTTTTTGCCAGCAGCAGGCCACTCTTATCTCTGTCGTCGCCGCCGGCCAGGCGCAAATCCAGGATAGCCAGGTGAAAGTGCGCACTTTCCAATATAGCAGCGGCCTCGACTGGGCTGTTGGCCTTTAGAATCTGGTAGCCGGCCGATTCCAAAAACTCGGCGCAAATCGTCAAAAAATCAAAATCGTCATCGGCTAACAAAATAGAAACGTGTTTCACCGGGTACTCCATTCTCAGTGCCAGGGAAGGTTCGGCCGGCGCCGCCGGCACCCTTCGACTAAAACAGGCAGGCGGCTTCGGCGTTCAAAGTGAACTACTAACTCTCTGGCCTTATCCGCTTTCCTCTCCCCACCTAAATTCTCGTAATCCACTCCCAGATCAAAATAAAGGTCGCGCAGCTCGCCCTCACTAAACCGCTCCACAATCCGGTCACGCAGTCTGGCCACGTCAATGGTCAATGCGGCCTGCACGGCCTCTAACAACACCTCCAGGCTGTCTGTTTTCAGAATGAAATCTACCGCCGGCGCCGGCCCTCCCGGCATGACCTTCAATGCCTGGCGGACGTTCTCCACCGATTCAAGCGCCGAGATCATAATCTTGGGCACAGATTGATCCCAGGCTGTTTCCTTAGCCAGGTTGATGCCACTTTTGTCCCACTCCCCCTGGTCGTCCAACAGGCGAACATCCAAGATCGCCAAGGCAACTGGCTCCTTGGCCAGCGCTTGCCGGGCAACGGTCGGGGTGGAAACTGCCCGAACGCAGTAGCCATGTTGCTCAAGGAACTCTTTGGTCGTGTTTAAAAAGTCTTCGTCGTTGTCTACCAGCAAAACGAGTCGTTCATCCATCGTCACTCCCAGCACTCTTGGAGGAAAAGCGTTGTGAACGTGTCAATGCCTCTTGACAGCTTGACAAAATCTTATCCTTATCAAAGGTACGCGGAATATAATCGGCCGCGCCGGCCAGAAAAACCGCTCGCGCTCGCCGCCACGTCGGTGACGTTGTTACAACGATAATCGGTGTTTCCTGCTGTGCGCAATGTAACTGCCCGACCAACATCGCAATATCTTCCTTTGTTGTGCTGGCATCTATAATAAATAAATCACACTTTTGCCCGAAAATCTTTCTTGGCGCTTCAATTGCCGGCAAAAAGCGCAGTTTGCCTAGAGACAGTAACGCCTCGCTGGCAGTATGAAACCAGGAGGACGCCGGCTCGTCGCTGATAAAAATTAGATTCATTGGCACCTTAATATCCTTGTAGAGGCACGATGCATCGTGCCCGATAGTTCACACCCCTACGAGAGAATAGGCAGAGAAAAAGTCATTACTGTACCCTCCGGGCCGGTTATTGGCTCTTCGAGTTTCCCGCCATACGTCTCAACAATCGCCTGGACCATCAACAAACCACGCCCCAAGCGGCCGTCTCGACTGGGATGGGGCGCGGTCCCACTAAACAATAGCGCCAACACTTCCGGCGCTATCCCTTTGCCGGTGTCCTTCACCGCCACCTTGATGCAATTGCCGGCCCTATGGCCGGTTACATCCAGCCGGCGAATTTTAGAGCCGGACATCGCTTCGACAGCGTTGCCAACCAACAGGTCTAGCGCCAGCCGCAGCCATTGCGGGCTAACCCAGACCTTGACGTTTTGCGTTGTCTCCAGGTACAGGTAAGGTCCGTCCACCGTTGCATAAGGCTCGTTTTCCCACAATTGTCCCAACCGCTCGCCGATCAAATCATTCACGACCACGGCCTCGGCCCCTTCTTCAGAAGAGAGCGGCGGCGTAATCGGCCGTTCCAGCACCTGCCTGGCTCGCCTTTCGATCAGGTCGAGCTTATCCTCAATTTTTCGCAAGGCGGTCGGCTCGGTGACCGCTTTTTGGACCGATGGTCGCAGAACTATGACGGCATTGCGGATGTTAACCACATCGCTGACCAGGCTGTGCCGCCAGGCGTTACTGGCCATCCCCATCCAGGCCAGCGCCGTTCGCGCGCCCACCAGACCTTTGGTCTTCATCAGTTCTTCGTACTGGTACGCTTTATAAATGGCCACGGCCGCCTGGTTGGCCAGCGTCTCCAGCGCGGCGACCTGGTGCCCAGAAAAGTGGCGTGGCTTGGGGCTGTGGACGTAAAGGACGGCGATCACCGTCTCTTCACTGGTAACCGCCACGCCGACGGTAGACAAACGTCCTTTTTGGAGCATCGTCGTGTTGACGTTGGGGAAATGCTGAGTGTCCGGTACGACGATGGGCCGGCCGGTTGTAAAAATCTCCCGGGTAAATCCGTTTGTTCGCGCTGTCGTTTCATAAGCCGTGAGTTGTTGCTCAGGATCCGAGATCCGGTACGCTGGCGCGAAGCGCTCGGCTTTCGCATCCCAGAACAAAATACAACAGGAGTTGGTATTCGTTAACGTCATCGCGGCCGTCATAACGCGTGTCAAGACTTCAGACAGCTCCAGCGGCCCGGCCAGCGAAGCAGCCAGTTCTTGCAAAACTTTTACTTCGCGGTGCTCCTGGGCATTCCGAATGGCCACCGCCGCCTGGGCGGCCAGCGATTGCAAGGCGTTGACGTCCTCATGGTCAAAGCCGTCGTAATCGGAGTGTTCGACGTTGATGACGCCAATGATTTCCTGGCCCAATTTCATCGGTACGGCCAGTTCCGACAGCGTCTCCCGGTGCGAGCGCAAGTAATCGAAGTTTTTGTTTACGTCCGGGACCAGGACCGGTTGGCCCGTTTTGAGAACGCGCCCAATGACGCCGATACGGCCGTCAATCCCGGTGTGCCAGTCTATGCCGTCGCCTACCAATACCTGGGCCAGCGCCAGGTCTTCGGCCGGAAAAGCGGCCGTCGGCTGTAACTTGGACTCGCCGGTAACCAGCCAGATGCTACTGTAACTCGACTGCTGTTCCTGGAGGCGGACCACCCGGGAAGCCTGCTCGGCAATGCGGTTCAAGATCTCGTTCAGGTCAAGCGTGCTGGTAACCGCCTGTACCGCCTCGTGCAAGGCTTCCAGAACGGCGGCGTGCTTCTTCTTGCGCTGGTACAAATCGGCGTTGTGAATGGCCATCGCCGCGTACTCGGCCAGCGTGGCCAGCGCCCGCAAATCCTGGCCGTCGAAGGCGTCACGGTTATAATGCTCGACGTTGATGACCCCAACCACCTCTGCACCCCGTTTAATGGGCACGGCTATTTCCGACCGCGTTTCGGGATGGTAGGCAATGTAGTAATTATCCTTAGTGACGTCGGTCACCAGGACCGGTTGGCCTTTCGCTACCGCCCGGCCGGTTACCCCAATGCGTTCGGCTTTTTCCAGGTTAATGCTGCCAACCTGGCGCTGCAATTCTGGTAAATGCTCTCGTGGGTAGGTAGCCTTGAAAGTAATCGTTTTACCGGCTAACAGGCCCAGGTGGCTGTAACGTGCCCTGGTCCCGGCGGCGCCCGTCAAATTCACCGCCTGCTCGGCAATCGTATAGAGAATTTCGTCCAGGTCCAGCGAGCGCGTGATGGCGTGGGCCGCCTCGCCCAGCGCCTGCAGGGCCAGCGTTTGTTTTTGCTCCCGTTCATATAGTTGGGCGTTGTGAATAGCCACAGCCGCCTGGTTGGCAAAAAGCTCAATATCTCCCAGTTCTTCCTGGGTGAACTCGTGTGGCTGGCGGTAATTAATAAACATGACCCCTACCGTTTCTCGCCCCATTCGTAAGGGCACCACGATGCACGAGGCGATTTCTTCTTCCCTGGCAAAGCGGCTCTTTTTGAACAAGGGGTGCTCAGCCACGTTGCCGGCGACGATCATTTCTTCTTCGCTCTGCAAAACCTGGTAGACGAGCGATTTGCGGCTCATGCTGGAAGGAGGATGGGCTTTTTCCGGGTAATAGGCGCCAATGATCTTGGGCGGGTGGCCAAGTCTTTGTCTCTCCCGGTCAAAATCATACAAAGTGACCACGTCACAGTCGAGAGCATCATACATGCCCTGGGCGATTGACAGCAGCGTATCCTCCAGTTTGGCCAGCGTGGTCACGCTGGCCACGCTACCGGCGACCCTATGGGCCTTGCTCACCTGTTCCAACAATTTCGTTTTCTTCAGCGCCAGCGCGGCGTGGTTGGCAAAAGTCCGGGCCGTTTCTTGCTCTGCCTCGCTAAAGCTGCGCCGCTGGTTGTAATTAACGTACAGCACACCCAGCTTTTCTTCATTAACGCTTAACGCCACCCCTTGAAAGCTGCGGACGCCTACCTCTTTCAGCAGTTCTTGGGTAAACGTCCCCAAAAAGGGGTAGCTGTCCACATCCATCAGGTCCTGCACCCCAACCCAGCCTACTTTCATCACCGTATCGGCCGTGCCTCCCGGTCGTGGCCCTTGCTTTTGAAACCTGGGCCACAATTCGTCGGGAACCCCAAAGGCTACAGAATTTTCAAGGTTGAACTTTTGGTGGGCGGTGTCATAAGACCAGATAAAAGCGGAGTCGGCCGCCAATACCCGGCAGGCGCTGATGACAATCTGGTTTAACACGTCACGCAGGCTGGGTGCGCCGGCCAGGGCCTCGGCCGCCCGGTGCATGTAAGCCAGTTCTTTGATTTGCCGAGCATTTTCGTAAGCAATCGCCGCCTGGTTGACGTACAGTTGTAACGCTTTAATTTCTGCCCTGGAAAAGTGGTGTGACTCGTCGTAGTAGACCCAGACCACACCAATTCGCTTGCCTTCCACCGAGACCGGCAGGCCAAGCGCGGCGACAATGCCCCGGTTGAAAAAAGAGGGGTTCACCCGATCCCGTTCCTGCTGGGCGTCTTCAACCTTCCGTGGCCTCCCGGTCAACATGATCTCCATAGACAGTCCGTTTGTCCGAAATGCGCTGCGTAAATCCAGCTTTTCCGTCTCGGTCCGAATTAAATCTTTGGCTTCCTTCATGATTGGGTCAATCAGCACCATCCGCACCCCGGCCGCTTTGGCCACCCGGCGCATCTGTTTGACCATATCCTGCCAGACCTGGTCCGGGTCTTGCGAAGAGACCAGGGCGTTGCTGGCCTCATAAGAGGCGCTTAACCGCTTTTCGGCGAGCTTGGTCGTTTCGTGGAGACGAAAGCGGTCAATGAGCACGGCCGTTTGCTGGGCAATGGCGATGGCCAGGTTCTGCTTCTCCTTAGTAAACGGGGCCTGGTCCCAGGGCCGCAGCTCGCCCAGGTCGAGCAAGCCGACGACTTTGTCGCGCGCGCGCAGCGGCACGACCAACATAGACTGAATATCCCCAGTCAGGCCCAGTAGCCGCGACCATTTTTCCAGGATCGGCCGGCTCTGCTTGCCACTCATCCGTAAAACGCTGGCGTCTCGTTCATAGAGCAGTTCCGTTAATCGGGGCCACTCAGCTACCGGTGTCGCCCGGCCCACTCCCGGTTGCCACTTCAACCCGTCTACCGGATCGGCCAGGGGATAAACCGCCGCCGTCGTCAAAAAGGCCTCATCGCTATCTAACAAGAATATCCGGCAAAATGTCGTTCCCCAATACGTGACGATCATGTGCGCCAGTTGTTGCAATCCTTCAGTCAGGCTTTCTGCTTGGGCCAGCAGGTTGCTGGCCGCCGACAGCAGTTCCAGGCGCTCCCTGGTTTCGTTAATGACCCGCATATCCACAAAGTAGCCCACGTACCCGGAAAGCGCTCCCTGGCCGTTCGTCACCTTGGTCGCCGTCAGGCGAATGGGAATCCGTTCCCCGTCTTTGCTCACCAGCTGGGTCTCGTAATTTGTCAGCCGGCCGTTTTCGCGGACCCATTCGCCCACTCGCCCGGCTTCTTTAGGGTCTTCATAAACAATAACCACCGGCTGTCCGATAATTTCCTCTGGGCGGTACTTGAGAATCGCCTCCGCCTGCTCGTTAAAGACTTTGATCGTGCCGTCCTTGTCGTTGGCAATAATACCGTTGGGCGAGTGGGCCACCAGCCGCCCGAACTGCTCCTTCTGTTCGTTTAACTTTTCTACCAGGCCGGCCGCTTCGATAACCATTACCGCCGCGTCGGCGAAAAGCCGGAGGATCCATTCGTCTTCCTGATCAAAATACAGCGCCGGCCTGGTCTGGCCACGCTTATCCTTCTTATTGTCCACCCGCAGCAGGCCAATCAGCCGCTTCGCGCCACCTTCACGCTTAACGAGGGGAATGGCTAAGAGAGAATAACAATGCTGAGATTCAATCGGCGGCGCCATGCTGCCCTTGACGGCAAAGTGGCTGGCTAGCTCCTCCCCATGCTTGTTAAACAACTCGCCGCTGTAAGCGATATGCCCCGATAACCCGCTTCGCTCCCCGCTCTGAACTGCGTACTCTGTGCCCTTCTTAATTCTGCCAGGCTTATATCCATAGCTGGCTTCAAAACTCAAAAATCCCGTCCGCCTGACCAGGCTAATGCCGCACCCTTCAGCTTCTAAAATCCGTGTCGCGTACCTGGCAATCAAATGGAGTTGCCTGTCTAACGATGCGTTTCCCAGGTCGGCCATAATCGTGCTGATCGCCCGCGACAACTTTTCCAGTCGCTTTAGCCGGCGCGTGTCTCTGGCCCCCAGTTCGGCGTGTACAAAGGCAATTGCTGCCTGGTCGGCGAACAGCCTCAGCAGGCCGGCGTCCTTTTCCGTAAACTCCCGGCCAAGCACGTCGTCGGTGTAGAGCACGCCGATTATTTCTTCTTGCCAGAGCAGCGGGACGGCGATAACCGACCGGTAAGTCCGGTCGTGGGCAAACTCCTCAACCCGGAAAGGCCAGTTGCGGTAATCAGAAACGATGATATACGGTTGTTTACTTTGCACCAGGCGGCCTGACATGCCCTGGCCCACTTTTAGCGTCCGGCCGACCATGCTTTTTGGCCGGCCGTAGTCGGCCACGACCTCCAGGTAACCTTCTTCGGGATGGTACTGGTCAATACCGCCACTCTTCGACCCCAGCAGCTTAACCGCCTGCTGGATAATCGTCCCCAGCAGCCTGTCCCGGTCCAATTCGGAAGTTAGCGCCAGCGTCGTCTGCCGCAACGTCTCCAGGTGATCGGCCCGTTTCTTTGTCTCCTCCAGTAAGAGCGCATTTTTAACGGCGATGGCCACTTGGGCGGCAAAGCTCTGACACAACGCGATTTCGGTCGGAGTAAATATATGTGACCGCCTGACCGTATCCAGGCTAAACGAACCTAAAATCTGGCCCTGAAAGACGACCGGCATAATCAGGATCGATTGAATATCAAACTTCCCTAATAGCTCCTGAACCGGTCCTAAGGGCGTTTCGGCCGTCACATTGTCCACAATGAGCGGCTGCTGTGATTCAATCAATTGCTCCTCGGCCGGAACGCCGCGTACCGGAATTTTGATCCCCCGCGTTCCCAGATTGGGGAACTCGGCCACCACTTTGCCTTCGTTAAAGCCGGCGTCAAAAACCACCAGGCCACTGTGGTCTACCTTGAAAAGCTGAACCACAACCCGGCAGACCACCGTCAGCACCTCATCCAGCGTTTGCATCGAGCAAATCGCCGTAGATACTTCTTGAATTGCCTTTAATATCCTCTGCTGGCTCATCCACACCTCTTTTGGAACTTAAGTAAAATAACTACGCTAATTTATACCATAGCCAACCCTTTCCACTTTTGCACTTCCCTTGCAACTTCCTGACATTTTCCGCGCTCTTTTATCACCAAAAAAACCTCGCAGCTTTCCGAAGGCACGCTTCGTGCCCAACCTGCGAGGTTTGCCGGCCGACCTGAACTCAATCCCTATTAATTAGTATAATTCGTGCAACTGGAAAAACTGGCCCACACCCTCGGCCTGGCCGAACTCACCTACCCGGCCCGGGCCGCCGCCTTCGCCAGCCGCCCGGCCGAAGAATGGGAACGCTGGGCCGCCACCTATGATCTTCCCCTGGCGATTGTTACTGCAACCTTCGGTTCAGCCGTTCCGCCAATGGCTCCAATTCCGCCCGGATCAGCGCATCCAGGTCAGGATCCGGCGTCGCCAGCACCCTGGCCCACAAATTGCCAAACACGGCTGTAAGCTGCTCCTCGATCAAGCCCCACAACCGCATCACCGGGAATGACCGGCCCGACTTCAGGCCTCGGACCAGCGTCTGGTGGACAGGCTGATCGGAGAAGGGTGGGGAGGACAACGCCTCCAGCCGCACCGGCAACAACCCCACCTGTTGGCTGCACATAAGCTGGGCCCGCTGGCTCGACAGGAAACGGACCAGCTCCAGCGCCAGCCTTTCCTGCCGCGGCGGAACGTATTTCCAGACGACCAGGTGCGAGCCGAGCACACACGGCACTCCGGGCGGCAGCGCCACCCCCAAATGTTCCGTCACGCCCGGGACGCGCGGCACGTAGGGTGAAAGCGCGATCCACGGGCCGCTCAGCGTCGCCGCGGCCTTCCCCTCGGCAAACAAGACCTCCGCGTCGGCAATGTCCAGGTCCCGCGCCTCCGGCGCCAGAAAACGATGCAGGCTATAGTAGGCCCGGATGCCCGCCCGCGCCGCCTCCTCGGCAAACGTCACCTGCCGTCGCCCTTCGTCGGCGTAGTCGCCGCCCGCGCCCCAAATCCAGCTCGTCATATTGTGAAAGGTATTCACCGTCGGCCGCGTCGGCACCACCCACGGAATAGCCACGCCGCTGGCTTGCAGCCGTTCCAACGTCTCTTCCAGCTTCGCCTGTGTCGCAAAGGCCGTGGTCTCCTCCACCCCCGCCGCCTGCAGCAGGTCGCGCCGGTAAAAAATCGCCCGCGTCTCCGCCAACCACGGCATCGTCCACACCGTCGGGTCGCCCGGCAGCAGCGTGCTCTGCCAGGCCGCCGGCAGAAACGCCGCCCGCCCCCCCACTGCCGCCACGTCCCGCTCCGTAAACGGCCGCAGCGCATTCATCGTCGCCAGGCTCACCACCCACGTATCGCCTATCTCCGACACCGCCGGCCCCCGGCCGTCAAAGGTGAACTTCAGCAGCTCAGACCAGCTCGTCTCCCAATCCAACGACCGGATCTGGACCCGGGCGCCGTGTTGGGCTTCGAACTCTTCCAGCGCCGCCCGCAGGTCGCTCTGGAACGGCTCACTATATGACATCACCGACAATTCGATCTCTTGCATGGCTACCTTATAGTATAATCCATTTTCCTTCTTTTCCCCACCCCAGCCGTGATACAATACCCGCATCACTCATTATTCATTACTCATCGCTCGTTGCTCATAGCTCATCGCTTATATGAGGTAACCCAATGCCTGAAGCAGTCATTTTAGAAGCAGTCCGCATCCCTTTCGGCAAGCGCGGCGGCGTCTACCGTGAGACCCGGCCGGACAACCTCCTGGCCCAGGCCCTCTGCGGCCTCGTCGAGCGGGTGGGCCTTGACCCGGCCAAAGTCGAAGACGTCGTCACCGGCTGCGTCACCCAGGCCGGCGAGCAGGGGGCCAACATCGGCCGCCTCGGCGTCCTTCTCTCCGGCTTCCCTGTCGCCGTCCCGGCCACCACCCTCGACCGCATGTGCGGCTCCGGCCAGCAGGCCGTCCACTTTGCCGCCCAGGCCATTGCTGCCGGCGACATGGCCTACGCCATCGGCGCCGGCGTCGAAAACATGACCCGTACCCCCATGTTCAGCAGCCTGGGCGGTGGCTTCGAGGTCCTCAACCCCGAGCTGCACACCCGCTACGAACTGATCCACCAGGGCGAAAGCGCCGAGCGCCTGGCCGAAAAATACGCCATTAGCCGGGCCGAGATGGACGCCTTTGCCGCCGAGAGCCACCGCCGGGCCAGCGCCGCCGCCCGGGCCGGCCGCCACAGCGAACTCATCCCCGCCCCCGGCCTCGATCCGGCCGGCCAGCCCATGACCGTTACCCGCGACGAAGGCATTCGCGACGTGCTAGACCCGGCCCGAATGGCCCTCTTACCCACCGTCTTCCGCCCGGCCGGCAACGGCGGCGTCACTGCCGGCAACGCCAGCCAGATTTCCGACGGCGCCGCCGCCGTTCTCGTCGCCAACCGCGAGGTCGCTGCGGCCGACGGCTTCCGGCCCAGGGCCCGCTTCCTGGCCCGCGTCGTCGCCGGCGACGACCCCACCCTCCAACTGACCGGCGTCATTCCCGCCACCCGCAAAGCGTTAGAGCGGGCCGGCCTGGCCATCCAGGACCTGGACTGGGTCGAGATCAACGAGGCCTTTGCCTCCGTCGTCCTGGCCTGGGCCCGCGAATTCCGGCCGGACATGGACAAAGTCAACCCCTGGGGCGGGGCCATTGCCCACGGCCACCCCCTGGGGGCCACCGGCGCCGGCCTCATGGCCAAAATGCTGGCCGGCCTCCAGGCCACCGGCGGCCAGTTCGGCCTGCAGGTCATGTGCATCGGCCACGGCATGTCCACGGCGACGATTGTCGAGCGGATTTAGGGGTATACATAGATCGGTTCTGTTCCACCGACGACCGAATGTGAACCAAGCCAGATACTTTCTTACCTGGTTGTCATGCCTGGTGGCCCTGCTGGCGGCCGGCGGGCCGTTGGCTGCTCTGCACCGGCCGGCCGCCGGGGCTACCTTTACCGTCAACAGCACGGCCGACGCCACCGACGCCACCCCCGGCGATGGCCTGTGCGAGACGGCCGCCGGCAACAACACCTGCACCCTGCGGGCGGCCGTCCAGGAGAGCAACGCCCTCACCGGCACAGACACGATTGAATTGCCGGCCGGTTTCTATCTCCTGACCATTCCCGGCAGCAACGAGGACGCGGCCGCCACCGGCGACCTGGACCTGCGCGACGACGTGATCATGAGCGGGGTGGGCGCGGCCGAGACCATCATAGACGGCAATGACCTGGAGCGCATCTTTGAGCTGCTCCTGGCCGGCACCGCCGTCCACATTAGCGACCTGACCATCCAAAACGGCAATGGCGTGACGGGCAGCGGCCTGCGCAGCTATGACGGCCAGAGCCTGTGGCTGGCCAACGTCGCCGTCCGCAATAATCTGGCCTACCCGGGCCTGCGCGGCGGCGGCCTATCCGCCGGCGGTCTGCTGACCATCAGCCATTCCACTTTCAGCGGCAATGGCGCCAGCCTGGGCGGGGCTATCTACCTGGGGGCCATCGGCGCGACCATCGAGGACACCCGCTTCATCAGCAACACGGCCGGGATGGGTGGGGCCATTTACGATTACCACGCCAGCCTGGTCACTCCCACCCTTGTCTTCAGCAGCACCTTTACCGGCAACTGGGCGACCGGCGGCGGGGCAATTGGCGTTTCCCTCCCGGCGGCGCTGCACCTGGACGCTAGCCTGCTGCACGACAACAGCGCCACCGTTGTCGGCGGGGGAATCTACAACACCGGCCACCTCACCGTCAGCCAGAGTATCGTCCGCGATAACCGGTTGACCTATGAATTCAACATCACCGGCGGCGGGGGTATTAACAGCACCGGCGCTTTCTGGCTACTGAACAGCAGCGTCACCGGCAACACGACCCTGGAAACCAGCGCCAGGGGCGGCGGCCTCTATCTGGACGGTAACGCCACCCTGGCCAACAGCACCATTAGCGGCAACTCGTCGCTCAATGGCGGCGGCCTGGCTTTCGGCGAGGGCGTCGTCGCCATTAGCAACACGACCATTGCCAGCAACACGGCCGTCTCTCAGGGCGGCGGCCTCTACGACCGGCCCGAATACAGCAGCGACGTCACCCTCTTCAACACCATCGTCGCCGTTAACGACGGCGGCAACTGCCTGCTCAACGGCGACGTGGCCTCGGCCGGCTACAACCTGGACAGCGGCAACACCTGTGGCCTTTCGGCCACCGGCGACCTGACCAACACCAACCCCCTGCTCGGCCCCCTGCAAGACAACGGCGGCAATGGGACCCTCAACCACGCCCTGCTCCCCGGCAGCCCGGCCATAGACGCCGCCAGCAACGACGGCTGCCCGCCCACCGACCAGCGCGGCGCGCTCCGGCCGGTGGACGGGGACGGGGACGGCGACCCTGTTTGCGACATGGGGGCCTACGAATACGCCGCCACCCTGCCGCCGCCCGGCGTTGACCTCTATTTGCCAGTTGTGGTCAAAGAAGAATAGCGGTTTGACGACGGACGACGGACGGCAGACGACGGACGATGGTTAGGCCCGCATTTGCTGCGCCACGGCCGATGCCGTGGCGCTGGCTAGCTCCACCAGCAGCCGCAGCCGGTTAGCGTCCGCTTCCACCCCCTTCAGGACGCAGTGGAGTTCCTGCGCGGTGATGGTCAGGTTCACCGGCCGCATCTCCAGCAGCAACTGGCGCACCGCCGGTTGCGCCACCACCTGCGCCAGCAGTTCCGGCGGCTCACTCTGGAACTGGTACTCCTTATCCAGTTCGGCGTCGCCGGCCGCCAGCCACTCCCCCGGCCGCCACACCTGCCGCCGCCCGGCCACCAGTTTCACCCCGGCCGGCAAATTGGTCCGGATCGCCACGCTCGTGTACGGCGAGCTATTTCTCGACCCATAACCACCGGCCACCTGCACCGGCCGGCCCCCAACCACCCCCGTTAGCCTTGGCGGCCGCGACCCCTGCGCCTGCGCCGCCAGCCCCAACGCCTGCGCCGCCCCGTTCCAACTGGCCTGGATCGCCTTTTCCTGCCCGGCCGACGACCGGCCCATCAGCCAGGCCATGGCCAGCAGCCCCACCACCATCGCCCCCATGCCGCACAGGACGCCGCCAAAAATCAAAACGAGCTGGAGAGTGCTTGGTTCTTCCATCGTCTACTCGTAACTACTCAGGCTCTCTAGCTGTGGCCGGTCTCAGACCGTGCCACCCCAGGCTCGGTCATGAGACCGGCCTGAGCAGTTACGTCTACTCTTTTAAATGAAAAATTGTTGGTCGTTATTGTGTATCTTGCTTAACGATAAAGGTACTACTTTCATGGTATACAGTAGGGCGCATCCTGAATAGTTGGAGAAATCAATGTCTATTTATGCACAACAAGTCGCCGAGCAACTTGTCGCTTTCACTAATCATACCATCCTTATGGATGTTAGCAGTGGGATTGACGCCGATACACCCATTCTCGATATGGGCATTCTGGACTCGCTTTCGATGGTGTCGTTGTTAACCCATATCCAAACCCGGTTTGGCGTACGAATTCCTGACGAAGAGATTACCCCGGATAATTTTGAGACCCTCCGGGTGCTGGCTGAACTGACTGTGAGTCGCCAGGGCACAGGGACGGCGCTCACCAAAAGAGAAAGCGCCCTGTTAGAGGCGGTCCGTCTTTTAGAAACCTCAGGGATTGAACGACAGGCAACGACGCTCAGCCCAGGTGAAGAGATGCACACCCTGCGCGTTGCCGGCGACAAACCCACCTGGGTTCTTTTGCCGGGCCTGGGCAATCCATCGAGTTCTTGGGGACCGATATTGCAGTCATTGCAAGATGAGAATGAGGCGATTGCCGTTGACTTCGCCGGTTTTGGCCTGTCCCATACGCAAAAGGAACGGCCAACTTTTCACGATCATGTCGAAGCGACCATGGCGCTCTTAGAGAAAACGGCCACGGCGCCTTTCGTCCTGGTTGGCAGTTCGGCCGGGGCGATGGTGGCGACGGAAATCGCCCGGCGCCGGCCGGAATGGGTTCGGGCGCTGGTCGTAACCGGTTTTGGCTTGATTGCCGACACGGATAGCTGGTGGCAGCGGTTAATGACCCTGTCCGATTCGCCGGAGCAGTTTATGCAGGCCGCTTATTACCATCCACCGCACCTGACAGAGGCGCTACGTGAATTGATTGACGATGTCTTAAACCGGCCGGCTTATCGCAGCTTCCTCGAAGGGGGTGGTTTTGCGGCTATGAAAACGACCTTTGACGGCCTGACCGTACCCACCCTGTTTGTGGCTGGTGAAAATGACGGCATCATCCCCGCGGCGGCTGTCTTAGCCGCTGCGGAAGCGGCGCCGCAGGCCAAAGTTGAGTGGCTGGCGCGCTGTGGCCACTTCCCACCGGCCGAACAACCACAAGAGCTTATTTACGTCATTCGCAATTTCTTGAGGAGAGTTTCATGAACACCACCAACGCCACGAATCACTATGATGTTATCGTCATCGGCGGCGGCCCGGGTGGCTCTACCCTGGCCGCCTACCTGGCGCAAGCTGGTGTTCGGGTGCTCATCATCGAAAAGGAGGCTTTCCCGCGCTATCACATTGGTGAATCTTTAACGGGTATGGCGGCCGGCATCCTTCATGAGTTTGGCTTAGGCCCGACGATGGATGAGCTGCACTTTCCCCCGAAAAGTGGGGTAAAAGTGATTGGCCAGGAGGCCAAAAGCGAGTTTTTTGTTCCTGTGCTGCAACCAACCTGGCAAGTCCGGCGGGATCAATTCGACGATGTCCTGTTAAAGAATGCGCTGACGATGAGCGCTCATTACCGGCGTGGTACCGTCAAAGAGATCCTGCGCGATGGCGACAAGGTTATTGGCGTATGCTATCTGCCGGCCGATAGTCCGCAAGCGGCGATGCAAGAACTGTATGCCGAGTATGTTGTGGATGCGAGCGGCCGGGCCAACGTCCTGGCCCGGCAGGGGATCGCCGGCGAGGTCGTCTATGATGACCAGTACTCACGCCAGGTGGCCGTTTTTACCCAATTCAAAGATGCCCTGCGTGACCCTGGTGATATGGGCAATAATACCTTTCTCTTTTATTCTGAACTCCATCACTGGGCCTGGTTTATTCCTCTTTCCCCGGATGTGACCAGCGTTGGTGTTGTCATGCCGGCGCACCGGTTGAAAGCGGCCGGTAGCGCGAGCGCGGCCCTGGCGTGGGGCCTGGAGAATATTAATCCTGATTTGCGCCGCCGGGTTGCCGGCCGGGAGCGGGTTGAAGAGATCCGCACCATTACCAACTATTCCTATAAGGTGGACCCCTTCGTCGGCAATGGCTGGTTGTGCATTGGCGATGCCCATCGCTTTATTGACCCGATCTTCTCCTTTGGCGCCTCGCTGGCCATGCTGGAAGCCAAGGCAGCCAGCCGGGCCATCCTGACTGCCCTGGCAACAGGGGATTGGACGGCGCCGTTTGCCGAGTATATTGCCTTGTGCAACCGTGGCCAGAGCGCTGCCTATGACGTGATCCGCTACTTCTGGAAATACCCGGTCTTCTTTGGCTACCAAAGCCGGGGCAAGCAGCGCAAGGAGTTTATGCGCCTGTTGAGCAGTGACGTACACGACGAACAAGAGCTGCCCGCCTTGCAAATGATGCGGCGCACCTTGCAAAAGTTTGACCAACAATAGTGATAACCTCCCGGAGGTTTGACACCAGAGGCCGGTAGTAGACATTAACCTCCGGGAGGTTATTTCCGATAAACTCTAATGATTGCTTCTTTACCACAACTGTTAGACCAGACAACGGGCCGGTATCCCGATCACGAGGCCATCCGTTTCAAGGGCGAAAGCCTCAGCTATGCCGAGTTGCAGCAGCAGGCCAACCGCCTGGCCGGGCTGCTGATCGAACAAGGGGTGCAGCGTGGCGACCGGGTTGGCCTGTACATGAAGAAGAGCCTCAGCGCGGTGGTGGCCCTGTACGGCATTATGAAAGCAGGGGCAGCCTACGTTCCGATAGACCCGTTTATGCCGGTTGCCCGCTTGAAGCAGATCGTTGCCGACGGCGATATTCGTTGTCTCATTACCGAAAATAGCCAGGAAAAGCAGGTCTATGAAGCGGCCGAAGAGAGTGACTTTAGCGTTGTGCTTGGTCTGGAGCCACAACCTGGCTCTCCCTTTCATTGCCTGCCCTGGCCGGCCGTGGCCCAGGTGGAAGCCGGCCGGCCGGCTGTCCAGGTTACGGCCGGGGATTTAGCCTATATTCTTTATACGTCTGGCTCGACGGGTATTCCCAAAGGGGTGGCCCATAGCCACGCCAGCGCCCTCCACTTTGCCTTGTGGGCGGCGGCCGAGTATGGCTTGCAAGCGGATGACCGCCTGAGCAACCACGCCCCCTTTCACTTCGATCTTTCGACCTTTGACCTGTACAGCGCCGCGGCCGTGGGGGCGACGTGTGTCCTTGTCCCTGAGTTTTTGACGAAGTTTCCGACCACGCTGGCCAAGTGGATAGCGGAAGAAGGGATCTCTGTCTGGTACTCTGTGCCTTATGCCTTGATCCAATTGATGGAAAAGGGGCAGTTGGGGACGCAGGAGTTGCCGGCGTTGCGCTGGATTTTGTTTGCCGGAGAGGCGTTCCCGGTAAAGCACCTGCGGCAGTTGATGGCTTTATTGCCGGCGGCGCGCTTTAGTAATCTGTATGGGCCGACCGAAACGAATGTCTGTACGTATTATCACGTGGTGCCGATTGCCGCGAATGAGACGCAGGGGATCCCCATCGGGCGGCCTTGCCCAAACATGGAAATGCTGGTGGTAGATGAAGAAGACCGGCCGGTAAAAGCGGGTGAAGTTGGCGAATTGTTGGTTTCTGGGCCGACGGTGACGCGTGGTTATTGGAACCGGCCGGCGTTAAATGCGCGGGCCTTCTTACGCTGGCCGCGGCCGGGGGGCAGGCGGACCTCTTTTACCGCACCGGCGATCTGGTGCGGCTGCTGCCGAGTGGCGATTACCAACATTTTGGCCGGAAGGATCGCCAGATCAAGACGCGCGGCTACCGGGTTGAATTGGATGAGATCGAAACGACGCTGCTCACCCAGGAGGGGGTGGCGGAGGCGGCCGTTTACCCGCTGGCCGATGAAAATGGCAGCCAGATCATTGCCGGGGCCGTGGTAGCCAAAGCGGGCACGGCGGTGACGGACATGGAATTGCTTAAATACCTGGCGGCAAAATTACCGGCTTATAGCTTGCCCAGCCAGATAGAACTGCTGCCACGACTGCCGCGCACCTCGACCGGCAAAGTGGACCGGCGGGCGTTGCAGGGGCGACGGGTGGAATTGATTGGGGTGGGGGGCTGAGCAATGAGCAATGAGCAATGAGCAATGAGCAATGAGCAATGAGCAATGAGCAATGAGTAATGAGTGATGAGCGATGAGCGATGAGTGATGAGGAGAGAGGAAGGGGGAAGGGAAGAGAGGGTGAGAAGAGAGGGTGAGAGAAGAGGAGGGAAGAGGCAGGGGGAGGGGGGAGGTAAGCAAGATGTGCAAGGAGTGCATGATATATATAACCTTTGGTGCTAGTGGGTCATAGGCTGAAATTGGCAATGGAGAGATGGAAAAAGCCGTCTTCATCGGGTTCCAAGCCATGCCACTCAACCAGGATATTGAACAGGGCCATCGTCCAGCCGACGCGGCTCCTGAAATAGGACCAGACGCGAT
>JAKEFB010000078.1 GCA_022616275.1 Chloroflexota bacterium | reverse complement strand
ATATACAGCATCGGCCTATTTCACTGAGATTTGGAATGGTTCAGATACCGATGCAGCACAACGAGCAATTCTAAGGGTTTTAGCACGCGCAGGGCAGAGTGGTCTAAGCCGGGACGAATTGTCCCGCCAAACTCAGTTTTCACTAGGGAAATCTTTACAATATTTGTTGTGGCGAGACATTATAGAACCTTTAGATAATGGTTACAGGATACAGGCTGAGTTAGTAGCGCAATGGATTAGGAACTTCGAATATCTCTAAGTTTGGCGGCGCAAACGAGAAACTATCATATTAATTCCCTAGTTTATCTCGTTTAGAGATGCATAATATGAGTCAATTTGGTGAGTTATTACGCTACTATCGGGCTAGAGCGTTAGACCCTCAAAGGGGAAGGCCCCTTACTCAGGAACGCTTAGGTGAACTTTTAGGGCAAGAACTTGGCACCTTTGGGTTCACTGGTGCCGCCGTCAGCGAATGGGAACGTGGCAGAAGTAAGATTCATGAAGATTATCGCCCAGTGCTCGTGGCTCTGGTCAGGGTACTGCACGACTATGGTGGCCTGAAAAGCGCGGCCGAAGCCAATGCCTTGCTGGAGGCCGGCAATTATCGTGCCCTGAATCAGGTTGAGCAGCAGATCATTTTTCCCGGCTTAGAAGGAGGAGAGAAAGAAGCAGAGCCTGAGCCACTACCTGATACTCCACCATCGGCCGAAAGCCCCTGGCCCCGGTGGCTTCTTGACCTGAGAGAAAAGCTACGCCGGCGGCCGGAAGAGGGACCATTGCCACAGCCCTTTGCCCTTATGCTACGTGGCCTGGGTTGGCCAGGCGGCCATTGTTCGCGCGCCGACGTTTTGCAGGCAGTGGGATGGGTGACAGCCTGGCTGCTGGTGTGGCGGTTAACCTTTCCCTTTATGGACTGGCCATTTGCTGACCAGCCCACGGCTCTTTTGGCTGCCTTCTCTTACGCAGGTGGTTCGCTTGTCATCCCACTGCTTATTGGGGCTTTAACCCAGACCAGCAAACATCCCTACTGGCAAGCGCAGGACAAGGCGCCTCACCTGATGGTTCGCCTCTACACCTATCAGGGGGCGTACATTGGCTTTCAGATCGGTTATTTGATGGTCTTTTTTGTTGCCCTGGTTCTCTATTACCTGGACGTGAGAAATGTTTCCCCTCTGGTTGCTGGAGTAGCGGCGGCCTGGCCGGTCGTCCTGGGTTACATAGCGGCCCGAGCCGTACCATCTAATTTATGGCGGGCCTCCAATGGTTTGTCGTGGAGCGACGGCGGCATCTTCTTTATCTTTATTCCCCTGGGGCCGTTATGGGCATGGGGCTTCTATGCTTACCATCATCAATTCCTGGACCTTACCCTTGGCCCGACAACGATTATCCTGGCCATTGGCGCGTTGGCCGCGATGATGGCCTGGCAGCATCGCCGGACTGGCTCCTCACTTATCCCGCCACACGTCTGGGCCGGTATCTTTGGCGGGCTTCTGGTGTTGGAAAGCTTATCCTCCGGGGCGGGTCTCCTGGAAACGTCGATCCTGATCGGTATTGTAGCCTCTACGGTCGTGTTGATGGCCCACAAACAACTTCATGCCACCCTGGCCGGAGGCATCGGGCTGCTGTTGGTTCTGGGTTTGCTATGGTTGATTCTGGAAGCCAACCTGTGGGCCGGCCGGGTCATGGTTATCATGGCCGTGCTGGCCTGGTGGCGTTGGGGGAAACAATACGTCTGGTTTCCGCTGGCCTATTGGGCAGTGGTCCTGGCCGGAGGGGCCAGCGCCGTCCTGGTCCAACGGAGCCTGTTGCCCGAATGGGCAGCGGCCGGTTTGTTCGGCCTGGCGACGCTGGCCATTCTGGCGCTGGCCTGGCGGAGGGGAGGAGATGCGGTGGGCGAGCCAGTTGCAGGGCCTGGCCCGCCCGTGGGCAACCGCGAGGATCACGCGTCGTAGTACAGATAAAATTCGTAGGGGTGCGGCCGCAACCGGAGGGGATCTATTTCGTTGGCCCGCTTGGTCTTGATCCACGTTTCAATCAAATCCGGCGTAAAGACGCCACCCTTCAGCAGGAACTCGTGGTCAGCTTCCAGCGCGGCCAGGGATTCGGATAGAGAGCTGGGGACCGTCTTAATTTTGGCGGCCTCTTCCGGCTCCAGCTCGTACAGGTCGAAGTCGGCCGGGTCGCCAGGGTCAATCCGGTTCTGGATGCCGTCCAGGCCGGCCATGAGGATGGCGCTGAAGGCCAGGTAGGGGTTGGCCGTCGGGTCGGGGCAGCGGTACTCAATGCGCTTGGCCCTGGGGCTGTCCGAGTAGCGGGGGATGCGGATGCCGGCCGAGCGGTTGCGCTGGGAGTAGACTAGGTTAACCGGCGCTTCAAAGCCGGGCGTCAGCCGGCGGTAGGAGTTGGTAGTGGGGGCGCAGAAGGCCAGCAGGGCGGCCGAGTGCTTGAGCACCCCGCCGATGTAGTGGAGGGCCAGCTCGGAGAGCATGGCGTAGCCCCCGGCGTCGAAGAAGAGGGCTTCGTCGTCGCGCCACAGGCTGTTGTGGACGTGCATCCCGGAGCCGTTGTCGCCAAAGATGGGCTTGGGCATGAAGGTGGCCGTGTAGCCGTGCCGCCGGGCGACGTTTTTGATGACGTACTTATACATCATCTGCCAGTCGGCCATTTTGGTCAGAGAATTAAAGCGCAGGTCAATCTCCTGCTGGCCGGAACCGACCTCGGTATGGTGTACTTCGACCTGGACGCCGGCCTCGATCAATCGCAGGGCTATCTCCGAGCGCAGGTCCTGCATCGTGTCCACCGGCGGCGACTGGAAATAGTGCTCTTTGTGCCGGGCGCGGTGGCCCAGATTGGGCTGGCCACCGTTCCGGCCGTAGTTCCACTCCGCTTCCTCGCCGTCCAGAAAGAAATAGGCGGCCTGGGGGGTGTTGTCGAAGCGCACGTCTCCGAAGACGAAGAACTCGGCTTCTGGCCCCCAATAGCTGGTGGTGGCAATGCCTGTCTCGATCAGATAGCGCTCGGCCGCCTGGGCTACCCGGCGGGGGTCGCGCGAGTAGGGTAGGCGGGTGATGGGATCGTAGACGTTGCAGATCAGGCTGAGGGTGGGCACTGCTAACAAGGGGTCCTGGACGGCCGTCGTCGGATCGGGGATGAGGATCAGGTCACTTTCATGGATGCCCTGGAAACCGATGATGGACGAGCCGTCGTAGCCAAGCCCCTCCTCAAAATCTCGCTCGCCGAGCGCCGACAAGGGCAGGCTGAAATGCCGCCACAGCCCCAGCAAGTCTACGAACTTCACGTCCACGATTTGAATGCCGGCCTCACGGGCGTAAGCCAGTACTTCCTGAGGCGCATTCAACAGTGCGGGCGCTTGGCCATTTTGATCGGGAGTAGCCACTATTTTGTTTTCCTTGACTTTGGTGATCATCTTTTATTCCTCCAATAGTGAGTATTTAGTGCGCGGTTATGCGCCGCGCACTATGAGACTGAATTACTCCTCCGCCGTACTACCGGCCGGGGTGAATACCTTTCAAACTTCTTCCTCTAAGACTCTTGCCGGATGGTCGTTGCCGGCCGCCGGGAAATGCCATTCCTTCATCTGGACGCCCGGCAGCGCAACGCCGTCAGATTCGACGTAGCCCTTGACGCCCATTTCGGGCAGGTCCAGGCCGGCCAGTTCGTCAGCCTGGGACACGCGCAACAGACCAAAGGCATTGAGGACTTTGAAGAATACCAACGACAGGCCCAGGACGGTGACGGCAATGGCGATCACCTCCGCCAGTTGGGCCAGGATTTGTGTGCCGCCACCATACAATAAGCCCGTCACTGGTGTGTCAACGCCATTCCAGAGGGCTGTGTCAGGGTTGCCATTGGCGAAAATGCCTACGGCCAGGACGCCCCACATGCCATTGACGAAGTGGACGGGGACAGCGCCTACGGCGTCGTCAATCCGGGCCTTCTCTAGCCAGACAGTAGCCAGGCAGACCAGCACCCCGGCCACCAGGCCAATGACGACGGCGGCCGTGGTGCTGACAAAGGCGCAGGGAGCAGTGATGGCCACCAGGCCGGCCAGGATACCGTTGACGGACAGGCCCGGGTCCGGTTTCCTGGTGGGGCTAATGAGCCACATATAGAGCATGGCCGAGACCCCGCCAGCCGCGCCGGCCAATAGGGTGTTGACCGCGGCCAGGACGGCCAGGTTGCGAAACGCGCCGGTGAAACCCAGGGCCGAACCCGGGTTGAAGCCGAACCAGCCAAAGAAGAGGATAATCGTGCCCAGCACGCCCATCGGAATATTGTGGCCAGGGATGGGGTTGGGGGAACCGTCTTTGTTGAAGCGGCCGAGGCGCGGGCCGAGGACAATGGCCCCGGCCAGAGCCAGAGAGCCGCCAATCATGTGGACGACGCCGGAACCGGCAAAGTCCACCGCCCCGTTGCCCAGTCCGGCCGTGCGGCCCAGGTTGGCCAGCCAGCCGCCGCCCCAGACCCAGCCGCCGACGAGGGGGTAAATGAACATGCTAACCCACATGCCCATCAGGGCGAAGCCGACGAACTTGAGGCGCTCGGCCATTGAGCCGGTAGGAATCGTGGCGGCCGTGTCCATAAAGACCATCTGGAACAGGAAAAAGGCCAGGACGCCGAAGTTGGCGCTCAGACCGGCCAGCATGAAGCCGGTCAGACCCATGAAGCCGGAACCGCCGATCAACAGGGGCTTGTCCAACAGGCCGCTCCAATCGCCCATCGTGACCGGCGAGAAGGCCCAGGCCGGCAAATTGCTGCTAATCTCGGGATAGGTGTGGTTGACGCCGCCGAATTGCAGGGCAAAACCGGTCAACCAGTAGCCGATGGCCCCAATACAGAAGACCATCATATTCATCATCATCGTGTGGGCGACGTTCTTGGCGCGGGTGAAGCCTGTCTCGACCAAGGCGAAGCCGGCCTGCATAAAGAAGACCAGGAAGCCAGCCAGCAGCACCCACAAGACGTTCAGACTGACCACCGTATCGGCCGTAGTCTCAGCCAGCGGCTGCTCGTCCTGGGCGAAGGCTGTTCCGGCCGCCAGGAGCAGCGCCAACAGGGCCAGCACGGGAATAAACCAGCGGTGCAATTTGGCAAATCTCATCATCGTTTCCTCCTTCTCAGTAAATAGCTGTCAGCTATCAGCCGCTAACCACCGGCTATCAACTACCAACTGCCAACTATCAACTTTGTTAATACCAACCAGCAATACTCTTTAACGTGACCAGGGCCGAAGCCAGCAGCATGGCCAATATCGTCGGCGGCACGGCAATGAGCAGCCAGCGCTTCCAGCCAACAGGTCCGTGGTGCCTCTCCATGAAGGAGTAGGCGACCACGTTGGCCGAGGCCCCAATGGGCGTCAGGTTTCCACCCATGTCCACGCCCAGGGCCAGCGACCAGACCATCAAGGCCAGCGCGGGCATGCCAGGGGACTGGGCCAGATCTTTGAGCACGTAACTCATGGCCAGGGCCAGCGGCACGTTGTCCACGACGCCGCTGAGAATTCCCGGCCCCCAGTGCAGGGCGATAACCAGGCCGTGTTGGTGGTTGGCGGCCGAGCTGGCCAGGGTATCGGCCATCATTTCAAAGAGGCGGACTTTTTCCAGCCCACCAATGAGCACGAACAGGCCGGCGAAGAACAGCAGGCTCTCGCCATCCTCTTTCAGCAGTTTGTGAAAGACCTTGCCCCGGTTAACGCGTGGTAAGGCGGCAATGGTTAGCCCGGCCGGGACCAGGGCCGAAACGGCGGCGTTAACCGGCAAACGGGTCCATTCCATCAGCCAATGATGGAAGATGAGCAGCAGAACGGCCGCGCCAAAACCAATCAGGCCGGTGCGGGTCAGTTGCAGGTGTAGCGGATCACAGTACAGGGCTTCGATCTCACGCACGGCCTCATCCGTCAAGGCGGCATGGGCGTCACGGAGCTTCCGGCGATTAACGAGGTAAAAGACAGCCATCAAGAGCAGGGCGGCGACGGCTGAAACCGGGCCGGTATGGGTGGCAAAGTCGGCAAAGTTGAAGCCCAACGTCGTGCCCAGGATGACGTTGGGTGGGTCGCCGACCAGGGTGGCCGCGCCGCCGGTGTTGGCGGCACACACTTCGGCAATGATGAGAGGCACAGGGTCGAGCTTCAGCAGACGGCATAGTTGAAAGGTGAGGGCGGAGAGGAAGAGCATCACCGTGATGCTGTCCATCAACATGGCCAGGACGGCCGCCAGAAAGAGTAAGGCGATAAAGAGGTAGGTGGGGTGGTAATTGACCTGGCGCACGGCCGTCATGGCCAGCCAGGTGAAGAACCCCGCCTCGTGCAGGATGGCAACGAGAATGAACATACCGCACAACAGGCCAAGCGTTTCCCAGTTGATGTAGCTCAAGGCTTCTACCGGACTGAGCACGCCGAGCAGCAGCAGCGCCCCACCGCCAAGGAGGGCGACCCAGTGCCGGGGGAATTTTTCACTGGCAATGGCCACGTAAGCGACGACGAAAACGCCAATGGCAATAAACATCACTTCCTCGAACTTCCGGGAGGTTCCGAACCTCCCGGAAGTTAACTCTAGAAAAGGCAGACGCCCCCACGTGCGACAGTTCAGTCGTCGTTGGGGGCGTCATGGCCCAGAAAATCAGCTATCCTGTTGTGCCTGCCAAACACTTTACCGGCCGGGCGGCCCAGCGTCAATTCGCCACATTGGCCAAAAAAGGGCCACGGCCGGTTGTGCAACCTGTCTAACGGCCGAGCGCCCTTTGGCTAACTTTGACAAGAATCCCGGCCGATCCTTTAGACACCTTGCCCGTAGACAGCGGCCGGGGTTCTTTTTATAGTAAAAATGGAGTAGCCATAGAGACCCCAGGGCCCTTTTCCCTGGTAAGCGGTGGATTGCATAAAGTCATAACCCTGGGGTCTCTCCATCCTGAGTGTGCCAGACCAGCGCAGCCGCCCGATGGGCGGTTTTTTGTACCATGGTGAGGAGAAAGTGGACATGCTTAGGACAGGTCTACCGGCCGAACAGGGCCTTTACCATCCCCAATTTGAGCACGACGCCTGCGGCATCGGCTTCGTCGCCGACGTTCAGGGGTGCCGCTCCAACGCCATTGTCCGCCAGGCGTTGGCCGTATTGCTGAGCCTGGCCCACCGGGGCGCGACCGGGGCCGAACCGAACACCGGCGATGGGGCCGGTATCCTGCTGCAACTGCCCCACGCTTTTCTACAACAGGTCGGTACGGCCGAAGGGATTGAACTGCCGGCGGCCGGCGATTATGGGGTGGGGATGGTCTTCCTGCCCCAAGAGCCGGCGCAGCGCCGCCTCTGCGAGGAGCGGCTGGAAGCGATTATCCGCGAAGAAGGGCAGCAGTTCCTGGGCTGGCGGACGGTCCCCACCGACAACCGCCTGCTGGGCGAGACGGCCAGAGCCGCTGAGCCTTGCATTCGCCAGGTGTTCATCGGCCGCTCGCCGGCGCTGGCCGGCGGTGACGCCTTTGAGCGCAAGCTGTACGTGATCCGCAAGCGGGCCGAAAACGGTATCCGCTACGGTGATCTGCCCGGCGGGGAGCGTTTTTACCTGGCCAGCCTGTCGGGCAAGACCATCGTCTACAAAGGCATGTTGCTGGCTACCCAATTGGAGAGCTACTACCCGGACCTGGCCGACCCGGCCGTGGAAACGGCGCTGGCCCTGGTCCACTCGCGCTTCAGCACCAACACCTTCCCCAGTTGGGAGCGGGCCCATCCGAACCGGGTCATTATCCACAATGGCGAAATCAACACCCTGCGCGGCAACGTCAACTGGATGCACGCCCGCCAGGCGCAATTCGCTTCGCCCCTGTTCGGCGACGATCTGGCCAACGTGTTGCCGGTCATCCACGAGGACGGCAGCGATTCGGCTATGTTCGACAACTGCCTGGAATTTCTGGTCCTGGCCGGCCGATCGCTGCCCCACGCCGTGATGATGATGATCCCGGAGCCGTGGTCGAAGCACGAGACGATGGACGACGACAAGCTGGCTTTTTACCAGTACCACAGTTGCCTGATGGAGCCGTGGGACGGGCCGGCGGCCATGGCTTTTACCGACGGCGTCCGGGTGGGGGCGGTGCTGGACCGTAACGGCCTGCGGCCGGCCCGTTACCTGGTGACGCATGACGGCCTGGTGGTTATGGCTTCGGAAGCGGGGGTGCTGGACATTGCCCCGGAGCAGGTCAAGCAGAAGGGCAGGTTGCAACCCGGCCGGATGTTGCTGGTGGACACGGCCGCTGGGCGGATCATTTCTGACGAAGAAATCAAGCGTGATATCGCCACGGCCGAGCCTTACCAGCCGTGGCTGGATCAACATTTGCTGTCGCTTGCCGACCTCCCGCCGCGCTGGCCCCCTGGAGCACCCCTGGCCCCAGGGGGTTCCCTTTCCATCTATGGCGCTTCCCAAAGGAGCGCGGCATCCTCAGATGCCGCAACGGTCGCATCTGAGGATGCGACCTCCTCCGGTGGGCGAGAGGGTCCGCCGCTGACGTTGGTGCAGCGCCAGCAGGCTTTTGGCTACACCTTTGAGGATTTGCGCCTGATCATGGCCCCAATGGCCAAAAACGGCGTCGAGCCGGTCGGCTCGATGGGCGACGACACGCCGCTGGCCGTGCTGTCCCACAAGCCCCAACCGCTCTACAACTATTTTCGCCAGCTCTTTGCCCAGGTCACCAACCCGCCCATTGACGCTAACCGCGAGGAATTGGTCACCAGCACGGAGGTCCTGCTGGGGCCGGAGGGCAACCTGCTGGCTCCCCGGCCGGAAGATTGCCGCCGCCTCCGCCTGGAAACGCCGATCCTCACCAACGAAGAGTTGGCGAGTGTGCGAGCGGCGACCAAAGGTCGCGGCGTGTATGCAAGTGTACAAGTGGCAAGTGACTCGCAAACTCGCCAACTTGCAAACTCTCATACACCCCTACACAACTTCTGTGCGGTAACGTTGCCGATCCTGTTTCCGGTGGAAGAGGGTGAGGCGGGGTTAAGGGAAGCGCTGGTTGAGCTGTGGCAAGCGGCCGACCGGGCGATGGCCAGAGGGGCAAACCTGCTGATTTTGTCTGACCGGGCGGTGGACCGGCGACAGGCGGCCGTTCCGGCATTGCTGGCCGTGGCCGGTCTGCACCACCACCTGGTCCGCCAGGGCACACGGACGCAGGTGAGCCTGCTGTTGGAATCGGGCGAGCCGCGCGAGGTCCACCATTTTGCCGTGCTGCTGGGTTACGGGGCCGACGCCATTAACCCTTACCTGGCCTTTGAGACGCTGGGCGACATGGTTGACCGGCAGATGTTGACCGGCATTGACCGGGAAGCGGCCGTCCACCTGTACGTCAAATCTATCGTCAAGGGCGTGGTCAAGGTTATCTCCAAGATGGGCATTTCCACGGTCCAGAGCTACCGGGGGGCGCAGATTTTCGAGGCGCTGGGGCTGCATCGCCGCGTGGTGGACGACTATTTTACCGGGACGCCGTCGCGGATTGGCGGGGTAGGGCTGGACGTGCTGGCCAAGGAGGTCTGTATCCGCCACCGCCAGGCCTTCCCGGACCGGCCGGCTAACGGCCACACGCTGGAGGAGGGCGGCCGCTACCAATGGCGGCACGACGGCGAACACCACCTCTTTAACCCGGCTACCGTCCACCGCCTGCAGCGCGCCGTCCGCAGCGGCGATTACGCCACCTACCAGCAGTACGCCGCGGCCGTCAACGAGCAGGCCGAGCGGCTGTGTACGCTGCGCGGGCTGCTGGAGCTAAACTGCCTGGCCGAGCCGATCCCGCTGGAAGAGGTCGAGCCGGTAGAAGCCATTGTGCGGCGCTTTAAGAGCGGGGCCATGTCCTACGGCTCGATCAGCCAGGAAGCCCACGAGACGCTGGCCATTGCCATGAACCGGCTGGGCGGCAAGAGCAACACCGGCGAAGGGGGCGAAGACCCGGCCCGCTACACGCCTGACGCCAACGGCGACTCGCGCAATAGCGCCATCAAGCAGGTGGCTTCTGGCCGCTTCGGCGTCACCAGCCACTACCTGGTCCAGGCCAGGGAGCTGCAAATCAAGATGGCCCAGGGGGCCAAGCCCGGCGAGGGGGGGCAGTTGCCGGGCCACAAGGTCTACCCCTGGATTGCCCGCGTCCGCTACGCCACCCCCGGTGTCGGCCTGATTTCTCCCCCACCACACCACGACATTTACTCGATTGAAGATTTAGCCCAACTGATTTACGATCTGAAGAACGCCAACCAGCAGGCGCGGATCAGCGTCAAGCTCGTCTCCGAGGTGGGCGTGGGCACGATTGCCGCCGGGGTGGCCAAGGGGCACGCCGACGTGATTCTGATCAGCGGCCACGACGGCGGCACCGGGGCGTCGCCGCAGACGAGCATCAAGCACGCCGGCCTGCCCTGGGAACTGGGCCTGGCCGAGACGCAGCAGACGTTGCTGTTGAACAGCCTGCGCAGCAGGGTGGTGTTGGAGACGGATGGGCAGTTGAAGACCGGCCGGGACGTGGTTATTGCCGCCCTACTGGGGGCCGAGGAGTTTGGCTTTGCCACGGCCCCGCTGGTGGCCCTGGGCTGCATCATGATGCGTGTCTGCCACCTGGACACCTGCCCGGTGGGTGTGGCCACCCAGAACCCGGAGCTGCGCCGCAAATTTACCGGCGACCCGGAGCACGTGGTCAATTTCATGCGCTTCGTGGCCAAGGACGTGCGGGAGTGGATGGCCCGGCTGGGCTTCCGCACGGTCGAGGAGATGGTCGGCCGGAGCGACAAGCTGGCGCCGCGCCGGGCAGTTGACCACTGGAAAGCCCGGGGGCTGGACTTCAGCCAGATCCTCTACCAGCCGGCCATACCATCCGGCGTTGGCCGGACCGGCCGGGTGGCCCAGGACCACGGGCTGGATAAAGCCCTGGACAACCAGGTGCTCCTGGCGCTGTGCCGGCCGGCGCTGGCAGAGGGCCGGCCGGTACAGGCCACGCTGCCGATCAGCAACACCCACCGGGCGGTGGGCACGATCCTGGGCAGCGAGGTGACCCGCCGTTTTGGCCCGGCCGGGCTGCCGGAGGACACGATTGAGTTGCATTTCCAGGGCGCGGCCGGGCAGAGCTTTGGGGCGTTTATTCCCCCGGGCGTAACGTTGATTCTGGAGGGCGAGGCCAACGACTACCTGGGCAAGGGGCTGTCCGGGGGCAAGATCGTCGTCACCCCGCCGGCCGGGGCGGGCTTTGTCCCGGAGGAGAACGTCATCATTGGCAACGTGGCCTTTTACGGGGCCACGGCCGGCGAGGCCTACATTTACGGGGTGGCCGGCGAGCGTTTTTGTGTCCGCAACAGCGGCCTGCAGGCCGTGGTCGAGGCGGTAGGCGACCACGGCTGCGAGTATATGACCGGCGGCCGGGTGGTCGTCCTGGGGCCGACCGGCCGGAATTTTGCCGCCGGGATGTCGGGCGGCGTGGCCTACGTGCTGGACGAGGCCGGCGACTTCCATCGCCGCTGCAACCAGGAGATGGTCACGCTGGAGCGGCTGGAAGGGATGTCCGAAGCGGACAAAGCCGAGAGCGACGCCGTCCAGGACCTCATCTGGCGGCACGCCCTGCACACCGGCAGCCGCCGCGCCTGGCACATCCTGGCCGCCTGGGACCAGTACCGGCCGTGCTTCGTTAAAGTCATGCCCCGAGACTACCAGCGGATGCTACAAGCCATCGCCCAGGCCGAACGAGATGGCCTCAGCGGCGACGAAGCCATCATGGCCGCCTTTGAGGCGAATAAACGGGACGTGGCGCGGGTGGGTGGGAATTAGAAATTAGAGATTAGAGATTGGTTATTGGTTATTGGACCACGTTGGTGGTACGGCCACAGGGTAACTTAAAGATGCCAAACGCGAATCAGGCGAATGGACAAATAGCGCGAATTTTTAAAGAAAATTATTCGTGTCATTCGCTTATTCGCGCCATTTGCGATTCTTTGGTAGCAGGATGAGAAGATGAAGTTCGAGATCAAACCGATGGCGCCGGCCGATTGGGAGGCGGTGCGGGCGATTTATTGTGAAGGGATGATGACCGGCAACGCGACGTTTGAGACGGAGGCGCCGGCGTGGCCGCAGTGGGACGCCGCCCACCGGCCGGAGGGCCGGCTGGTGGCCCGCGAGAACGGCCGGGTTATCGGCTGGGCGGCGATCAGCCCGGTCTCCGGCCGGCGCGTCTACGCTGGGGTGGCCGAGGTCAGCGTTTACGTGGCGGCGGCGGCGCGCGGCCGGGGAGTGGGCAAGGCGCTGCTGCAAGCCTTGGTGGCTGAATCGGAGCAGGCCGGGTTCTGGACATTGCAGGCGAGCATCTTTCCCGAGAACCGGGCCAGCCTGGCCATCCACTGGGACTGCGACTTCCGCCAGGTCGGCGTCCGCGAACGCATTGGCCGGCTCAACGGCCAGTGGCGGGATACGGTGTTGCTGGAGAGGCGGAGTAGGCGAGTAGGCGAGTGACGCGCAAACTCGCAGACGCGCAAACTCGCAAACTCTATCCATCCACATCACTCTATGACTACAGACAGGTCCACTGCTTTCTTGACTTACCCGCGCGAGGGGCCGGCCGAGCGGCCGGCGGAAGAGCGAGTGCGGGACTGGCGGCCGCTGCATTTACATTTGCCGGAAGAGCGGCTGCAGCGGCAGGCAGCGCGCTGCATGGACTGTGGTATTCCCTTCTGCCACACCGGAACAGTGCTCAACGGCATGGCTTCCGGTTGCCCGATCAACAACCTCATCCCGGAGTGGAACGACCTGGTGTACCGGGGGTTGTGGCGGGAGGCGTATCTGCGGCTGGAGCGGACGAACAACTTCCCGGAGTTTACCGGGCTGGTCTGCCCGGCACCGTGCGAGGCGGCCTGCACGCTGGGGATTTACGATCCGCCGGTGACGATCAAGAGCCTGGAATATGCCATTATCGAACGGGCCTTTGCCGAGGGGTGGGTGGCGCCGGAGCGGCCGGCCCGGCGGACCGGCCGGCGAGTGGCGGTGGTTGGCTCTGGCCCGGCCGGGCTGGCCTGCGCCGACCAACTGAACAAGGTCGGTCACCAGGTCACGGTCTTTGAGCGGGCCGACAGGGTGGGGGGGCTGCTGATGTATGGGATTCCCAATATGAAGCTGGACAAAGCCATCGTCCAGCGGCGGGTAGACCTCATGGCCGGGGCCGGTATTGAATTCGTGACCAACGTGGAGGTTGGCCGGGATGTGTTGGCGGCCGAATTGCGCCGGGGGTTTGAGGCCATCGTGCTCTGTACTGGCGCGACCCGGCCGCGCGACCTGGTAGTGGAGGGGCGGCCGTTAGAGGGTCTCCACTTTGCCGTTGACTTTCTGTACGCCAACACCAAAAGCCTGCTGGACAGCCAGCACCGGGACGGCCGGTACACTTCGGCCGAAGGCCGGGACGTGATCGTCATTGGCGGGGGGGACACGGGGACGGACTGCGTGGCCACGGCGCTGCGCCACGGTTGCCGCAGCCTGGTCCAGTTTGAAATTTTGCTCCGGCCGCCCGACGAACGCGCCCCAGACAATCCCTGGCCGCAGTGGCCGCGGGTCTACAAGATGGACTACGGCCAGGAAGAGGCGGCGGCCCTCTTTGGCGACGACCCGCGCCGGTACGGCCTGATGACGAAGCGGTTCATTGGCGACGGGCAGGGGCGGGTGGCGGCGGTGGAGACGGTGGCGGTGAGCTGGGCGGCCGGCGGGAACGGCCGGCCGGCCCCGGCTCCCCGCGAGATCCCCGGCACAGAGCGGCGCTGGCCGGCGCAACTGGTACTGCTGGCCATGGGCTTCCTGGGGCCGGAGGAGGGGCTGCTGGCCCAACTGGGGGTGGAGCGGGACGAGCGGTCGAACATGCGGGCAGCGGCCGGCCGGTATGCGACGAACGTGCCAGGGGTGTTTGCGGCCGGGGATGCGCGGCGGGGGCAGAGCCTGGTGGTCTGGGCGATCCACGAGGGGCGGGCGGCCGGGCGGGAGTGCGACCGGTATTTGATGGGGGAGACGGATTTGCCGTAGGGAGGGGACACGGTGCGAATTTCCTCTGTTTGGATATCCCGTGAATGATTTCTTACGATTGACGGATTGGGTTCGTGCAATTCGTGCAATTCGTGGCAAAAAATATTGTGCAGATTGAACAACCCCAATGGATTGACACGGACTTTACATCTGTTACCATAGTCCTCATGCTAACAACGGCCGCTATTCTTTGCGCGCCTCGCGTGCGCCGCCCTCGCCAGACCATTGGTCTGGTTTTTAGGGTTGCCTGAGTAGCGACACAACAGCGCAAGTACACGAGAACCCGCCAGACCGAAGCACCGGTTGGCGGGTTTTTTGTTTTTTGCCACTTTGACGCAAAGACGCAAAGACGCAAAGGTTATTTGACTCATCGCTCATCGCTCGTAGTTGGCCTTGCCAACTGCGCTCATTGCTCATCGCTACGTTCGGAGGAAATATGATTCGAGCCGGTATTATTGGGGCGACGGGGTATACGGGGTTTGAGTTGGCGCGGATTTTGGGGCGGCATCCGGCCGTTACCGTTCAGTTTGCCACGTCGCAGTCGCAGGCCGGCCGGTTGTTGTCGGACGTGTACCCGGCTGCGCCGCCGTTGCGGTTGGTGGCCCAGGAGGAAGCGGCGCTGGGGGAGGTGGACGTGCTCTTTCTGTGCCTGCCGCACGGGGTGGCCGCGCCGGTGGCCGAGACGGCGCTGGCCGCCGGCGTGCGAGTGGTAGACTTGAGCGCCGACTTTCGGCTGAAGGACCCGGCCGTCTACGCGGCCTGGTACGGCCAGGAGCACCCGGCCCCGCACCTGCTGGCCGGGGCGGTCTATGGGCTGACGGAGGTTGCCCGGCCGGCGCTGCGAACAGCCCGGCTGGTGGCCAACCCCGGCTGTTACCCAACGAGCGTCCTGCTGGCGCTCCGGCCGCTGCTGGAGGCCGGGGCGGTGGGGGGGACGATCATCGCCGACTCCAAGTCGGGCGTGTCCGGGGCCGGCCGGGCGCCGCGGCAGGACACCCACTTTGTCGAGGTAGCCAATAACTTTTCGCCGTACAAGATCGGCCGGGTACACCGCCACCTGCCGGAAATGGAGCAAGGGCTGCGCTGCTGGCAGGCCGACCCACCGCCGCTCATCTTTTCGCCCCACCTGCTGCCCGTTCCACGCGGCATCCTCTCGACCATTTACGTACCGCTCAACAACGGCTGGAGCGAGGGGGCGCTGCGCGCGTTGTACCAGGAAACATATGCGGATGAGCCGTTCGTCAAGGTTCTGCCGGCCGGGACGCTGGCTACGCTGGCCCACGCCAACCATACGAACCTGTGCGTTATTGCCTTGACGCTGGCCGGGGACATGCTGATTCTGACCTCGGCCATTGATAATTTGGTGAAAGGGGCGGCCGGCCAGGCGGTGCAAAATATGAACGTAATGTTTAGGCTAGAAGAAGTAAGGGGCCTGGTTGAGTAGGCCATTGTCATTCTGAACGCAGCGGAGCGGAGTGAAGAATCCCACTCCATCCACTTGGTAGGGATTCTTCGCCGCAAGGCGGCTCAGAATGACAGGTGTTGGTAATCGCGAAAAACGGTGGTGCGATGCAACTTCTAAAGATTGGTGGCAATGAGTTGGATGACGAGGGGTTTTTGGCCGGGCTGGGGCGGGTGGTCGCCGGGTTGGGGGAGGCGGTGGTGGTGGTGCATGGCGGCGGGAAGGCGATTGGGGAGATGCAGCGGCGGCTGGGGCTGCGGCCGGTGATGGTGGATGGGCTGCGGGTGACAGACGCCGAGTCGCTGGCGGTGGCCCAGATGGTGTTGTGCGGCCAGACGAACAAGGTCATCGTCGCCGCGCTGCTGGCGGCCGGGGTGGACGCGGTTGGGCTAAGTGGGGTGGACGGCGGGCTGCTGCGCTGCGTGAAGAAGCAGCACCCCACGGCCGACCTGGGCTACGTTGGCCAGGTGACGGCGGTGCGGCCGGAGCTGGTGCGGCAGTTGGTGAGCCAGGGAATCACCCCGGTGATTGCGCCCATTTCGCTGGGGCTGGATGGGCAGGTGTACAACGTCAACGCCGACGAGGCGGCCGGGGCGCTGGCCGCCGCCCTGCCGGCCGGGATGCTGACCTTCGTCTCCAACGTGCCCGGCGTGCTGGACCAGGAGGGTCAGGTGGTCCGCTCGTTGACGGCCGGCCAGACAGAAGCGCTGATCGAGAGCGGCGTCATCGGCGGCGGGATGGTTCCCAAGGTGCGAGCGGCGCTGGCGGTGGTCGGCCGGGGCGTACACCGCGCCCGGATTGTCAACCTGGCCGGCCTCGGCAACGGCGGCGGGACATTATTTGTGGGAACTGAAGAAAAATCACGAATGATACGAATAGGCGAATGACGCGAATTTAATAAAAATATTCGCGCCATTCGTTTATTGGCGTGATTCGCGTTTTTGACCTTATTCTCAAGAGGAGAGTTGATTGTGAAAGCAGCAGACATCGTTGAAGCGGCGGCGCAGTATCTGGTGCCGACGTACGCCCGGCCGGAGGTGGTTTTTACGCATGGACAGGGGGTATACCTGTACGATAGCGACGGCCGGCAATACCTGGACTTTATGGCCGGGATTGCCGTGAACGCCCTGGGGCACGCCGACCCGGAATGGGCCGAGGTGGTGGCGGAGCAGGCCGGCCGGCTGACGCACACCAGCAACCTGTACCATACCGCGCCCCAAATCGGGCTGGCCCGGCGGCTGGTGGAAAACTCTTTTGCCGACCGGGTCTTTTTCTGCAACTCCGGCAGCGAGGCCAACGAGGCAGCGCTGAAGTTTGCCCGCAAGTGGGCCAGACAAAGCAGCGGCCGGCCGGACAAGACAGGCTTCGTGGCCTTCAGCGACAGCTTTCACGGCCGGTCTATGGGCGCGCTGGCCGTGACCCACAAGGACAAGTACCGTGAGCCGTTTGCGCCGCTGGTGCCGGGGGTGACGTTTGCTACCTTTAACGACCTGGAATCGGCCGCGGCGGCCATCAACGCCGAAACTTGCGCCGTCATCGTCGAACCGGTCCAGGGGGAGGGGGGCATTCACCCGGCCACGCCTGAATTTCTGAAGGGGTTGCGGCAGTTGTGCGACGAACACCAGGCGCTGCTGATCTTTGACGAGGTCCAGTGCGGCCTCGGCCGGACGGGCCACCTGTGGGCGCACCAGGCTTACGGGGTGACGCCGGACGTCATGACCCTGGCCAAGCCGCTGGCCGGCGGGCTGCCGATTGGCGTGACGCTGGTCACCGAGCAGGTGGCCCAGGTGATGCAGCCGGGCGACCACGGCAGCACCTTTGCCGGCGGGCCGCTGGTCTGCCGCGCTGCCCAGATAGTCTTTGACCGGGTCAACCGGCCGGAGTTCCTGGCGGCCGTGCGCGAGAACGGTTTTTATCTGCAGCAGCGGCTGTGCGAATTAGCTTCCGACAAAATCGTCCAGGTGCGCGGCGCCGGGCTGTTGGTGGGGCTGGAGCTGACCGTGCCCGTCGCGCCGCTGCTGGCCGCCGCCCGCGAACAGGGGCTGGTGATTATCGGCTCCGGCGAGAACGTCGTCCGCCTCTGCCCACCGTTGATTATCAACCGGGAGCAGATTGATACGGCCGTGGACGTGATTGGCCAATGTCTGCTGCGCTTGTAGTTCCCAGGTCGCCGGCCCTGGGTGAGGCGATGGTAGATATCCGGCCGGCGGTTCCCGGCGACTTGCCGGGCATTACTGCCCTGGTCAACGAGCAGGCCCGGCGCGGCAACCTGCTGCCCCGCTCGGCCCAGGCCATTGCCAATAGCCTGGCCGACTGGCTGGTGGCCACGGCCGGCGGGGAGGTGGTCGGCTGTGTTTCCCTGCTGCGCTACACCTCCGGGCTGGCCGAGGTCCGGTCGCTGGCGGTGCGGGACGAGGTCCAGGGGCAGGGGGTGGGCGGCCGGCTGGTCCGGGCACTCATGGCCGAGGCGCGCCGACGCCGGACGCCGACGCTCTTTGCCCTGACGCGGGCGGTGCGCTTTTTTGAGCGGTGCGGCTTTCGGGTGGCCGACAAAAGCCTCTTCCCGGAAAAGGTCTGGCTGGATTGCCGGCGCTGCCCGGTCCGGCAGCGGTGTGATGAGACGACGGTTGTGCTTCATTTATTCAGGGAAGAAGCAACGAATGACGCAAAAAAATTGCGTTAACGCGAATTTACGCAAAGGAGAATGAACCATGTCTAAACCTAAAGTATACAAAGTGGTGCTGGCCTATTCGGGTGGGTTGGATACGTCGGTGATTGTGCCCTGGCTAAGGGAGAATTACGGCTGCGAGGTGATTTGTTTTTGCGCCAATATTGGCCAGGGGGAGAAGGAGCTGGCCGGCTTGCAGGAAAAGGCCCTGGCCAGCGGGGCGTGCCAAGTGTACATTGAGGACCTGCGCGACGAGTTTGCCTCCGATTTTCTCTTTCCCATGCTGCAGGCCGGGGCGGTGTACGAACGGCAATACCTGCTGGGGACCTCGGTGGCCCGGCCGCTCATCGCCAAGTGGCAGGTGGCCGTGGCCGAAGCTGAAGGGGCCGACGCGGTGGCCCACGGCTGCACCGGCAAGGGCAATGACCAGGTCCGCTTTGAGTTAACCTACAAGGCGCTTAACCCGACGCTGCGGGTGATTGCGCCCTGGCGGGAATGGGAGATCCGCTCGCGGGAGGACGCGCTGGCCTACGCCCGGAAGCATAACGTGCCGGTGGCCCAGACGGAAAAGTCCATTTACAGCCGGGACCGCAACCTGTGGCACCTGTCGCACGAGGGCGGGCTGCTGGAGAACCCGGCCAATGAGCCGGAAGAAGCAATGTACCAGTGGACGGCCGCACCCGAACAGGCCCCGGACGTGCCGGAAGTGGTCAAGATTACTTTTGACAAGGGCGTACCGGTGGCCGTCAACGACCGGCCGCTGGCCCCGGCCGCCCTGATTGAAGCGCTCAACGAGGTCGGGGCGAAACATGGCGTCGGCCGGGTGGACCTGGTGGAGAACCGGCTGGTGGGGATGAAGTCGCGCGGCGTGTACGAGACGCCGGGCGGGACGATCCTCTACGCCGCCCACCGCGAGCTGGAGTCGCTGTGCCTGGACCGGGACACGCTGCATTACAAGGAGCAGGTGGCGCTGCGCTACGCCGAGCTGGTCTACTTCGGCAAGTGGTACCATACGCTGCGAGAGGGGTTGCAAGCTTTTGTCAGCCAGACGCAGGAGACGGTCAGCGGCTGGGTGCGGCTGAAGCTGTACAAGGGTAACGTCGCCGTCGCCGGCCGGGCCAGCCAGCATAGCCTGTACCGGGAAGATTTCGCCACCTTTGGCCAGGATGACGTCTATGACCAGCAGGATGCGGCCGGCTTTATTAACCTCTTCGGCCTGCAGATGAAGGTCAAGGCGATGATGGAAGTGAGTGACGGCGGCAAAACGCGCTACGCCGCCCCGGACTACTCCCTGTTCAAGCGCGATTGAGGAAGAGGTTTTGACGCAAAGACGCAGACTTTGGCAAGGCCAAAGTTCACGCAAAGAGATAAAAATTTGATCTTTGCGTCTTTGCGCCTTTGCGTCTAATTTTGAGGCATTAAGGAATGATCGAGAAAGTGGTTAGCGGCGGTGTGACCAGCGCGCAGGGTTTTAGGGCGGCGGCGGTGGCTTGCGGGTTGAAGCAGTCGGGGAAGCTGGACCTGGCGGTGGTCTATTCGGAGCGGGAATGCACGGCGGCCGGGGTGTTTACGCGCAACCAGGTGGCGGCCGCGCCGGTGGTCCTGGATCGGGGGGTGCTGGCCGCTGGCCGGGACCACATTCGGGGAGTGGTGGCCAACGCCGGCAACGCCAACGCCTGCACCGGGGCAGGGGGGCTGGCGGCGGCGCGGGCGGTGCAGCAGGCGGCGGCCGTGGCCCTGGGTTGCCGGCCGGAGCAACTGTTTGTGCTATCCACCGGGGTAATTGGTGTGCCGCTGCCGGTGGATAAAATTGAAGCTGGCCTTCGCATAGTCAGCAAAGGGTTATCACCAGATAATGGCGCGGCGGCCCAGGCCATTATGACCACCGACACGCGGCCGAAGCAACTGGCGGTCCGGGTCGCGCTGCCGGGCGGGACAGTGACGGTTGGCGGCATGGCCAAGGGGGCGGGGATGATTCACCCGGACATGGCCACCATGCTGGCCGTCCTGACGACCGACGCGGCGGTTCCGGCCGGTAGCCTGCAAGCGTTGCTCCACCAGGCGGTAGACCAGAGCTTCAACTGCATCAGCGTGGACGGCGACACCAGCACCAACGACACGGTGCTGCTGCTGGCCAACGGGGCCAGCGGCGTCGCCGTCGAGAATGAGGCCGCGCTGGCCCATTTGGCCGAAGGGCTGAACGCGGTCTGCACCGAGCTGGCCAGGCTGATCGTCGCCGACGGCGAAGGGGCCAGCAAGTTTGTCGAGATCCAGGTCAGCGGGGCGAGTGGGGTGGGGAAGGCGCGAGCGGTGGCGGCGACCATTGCCACCTCGCCGCTGGTAAAGACGGCGTTGGCCGGCGGCGACCCGAACTGGGGGCGGATTCTGGCCGCGGCCGGGCGGGCCGGAGTGCAGTTGGATGCCGGCCGGCTGGCGTTGTGGGTCAGCAACCCCGGCGCGCCGGCGCTGCAACTGGTGAAGGAAGGCGCCTCAACCGGTTACGTTGAGGCGGACGCGGCGGCCGTTTTTGCCCGGCCGGAGATCGTTATCCGTCTGGACCTGGGGCAAGGCCAGGCCCAGGCGACGATGTGGACGTGCGACCTGACGCACGACTACGTGAGTATCAACGCTGACTATCGAACTTGAGATTTTGGATGCGAAAGCAAATCTTCGTCAAGATTTTAGATTGGGTTGGTAACTCCATAAAGCGGGTAGCCTTCGTGATATACTGGACAAAGAAGATTTTTGCATAATGAAGCAGGATGACGCTATGGAGAACAACGGAAATGATCGAACGCCCTGGGGAGCCAACATGGAACCTGAGGAAGATCCTGACAAAGATTTCCCCATACGCGAGAGTGTCGAAGATGCATTTGGGAATAAACGATCCTTCCAGATCACCTATGAATCGGTTGGGTTGGGATATACTCTGATAGCCCGGGAGGAAGGCAAAGAGGGCCTGGGCTACGAGTTTTCGGCGTTTAGCGAGACGAGTCCCTGCAATGCGCTCTTCAGGTTGCGCGAGAAAATGTACCGCTCGCTGGCGACACGCCACATCACGTGGCGTGACTCCCAGTATGTGCCAATGCACGGCACAATACGGGGCCGGATCACTTGGAGCCAGGCAGAAGGGCTGGTAGTAGTTGTAGATGGGATACCATTGACTCTGGCAGATCTGGGAGAGATCCTGGCGATGCATGAGGGCTGGCAGTTCCGGCTTGATATCGTTGATCCCTCAGATGACATATCGAAGTAGGGGGAGAGGAGACTTCGCATCTTGAACCACTTGACAGAACAGGAAGGGGATGAGCTAACAGTAGAACAGGTTATTGCCATGATCAAGGCAACGCCACCTGATCCGTCTGGCTTTCGTCCTGCTCAGGGCTCGCTGGCCCAGGCTCTGCGAGATACCCCAATAGATCCCACTTCGACTTGAGTGCCTGGCAACGTGAACGGGCGCTAGTGGAGGCCGAAATGAGGAGGATTGAATCTGGTGGGTAAATTGTGGGGCGGCCGGTTTGCGGGGGCGACGGATGCGCTGGCCCATCGTTTTAACGCCAGTCTGCCTTTTGACGTCCAGCTTTACGACGAGGACATTACCGGCAGCGTGGCCTGGGCGCTGACCCTGGGGGGAGCGGGCATCTTGACGGCCGACGAAGTGGCGACGATTATCGGTGGGCTGGAGCAGGTGCGGGCCGAATTCCAGGGCAATACCATTGTCTTTGACCAAGCCGACGAGGACATCCACACCGTCGTCGAGCGGCGGCTGACGGAGCTGGTCGGGCCGGTGGGGGGCAAGCTGCACACCGGCCGGTCGCGCAACGACCAGGTGGCCACCGATTTTCGCCTGTGGACGATGCGGGCGGTGGACCGGCTACAAGGTCACCTCGCCGCTTTGCAGCGGGCGTTGCTGGCGAGCGCCAGGGCCAACCTGGAGCTGCCGATGCCCGGCTACACTCACCTGCAGCACGCCCAGCCGGTGACCTGGGGCCACTGGGCGCTGTCCCACTTCTGGCCGCTGGCCAGGGACGCCGGCCGCCTGGCCGCGGCGCGGGCGGCGGCGGCCGTTTTGCCGCTGGGTTCGGGCGCGCTGGCCGGCACGCCTGTCGCGGTGGACCGCCAGGCGCTGGCGGCCGGGCTGGGCTTTGCCGCCGCCAGCCAGAACAGCCTGGACGCGGTGGCCGACCGGGATTTTGCCCTGGATTTTCTGTACGCGGCGGCCGTGTTGGGGGTGCATCTCAGCCGGCTGGCCGAGCAGTTGATCCTCTTCAGCAGCGCCGAGTTTGGCTTCGCCGTCCTGGACGACGCCTACACGACCGGCTCCAGCCTGATGCCGCAGAAGAAGAACCCGGACACGCTAGAACTGGCGCGGGGCAAGGCCGGCCGGCTCATCGGCCACCTGGCCGGGCTGCTGGCGACGTTGAAGGGGTTGCCTTCGGCTTACGACAAGGATTTGCAGGAGGATAAGGAACCATTGTTTGACGCGGCCGAGACGCTGGAATTGGCCCTGCCAGTGATGGCCGGGGTGGTGGGCACGCTGCGGCTGCGGCCGGAAAGGATGGCTGCCCAACTGGAGCCGGGCCTGCTGGCGACGGAGCTGGCCGATTACCTGGTCAGGCGGGGTGTGCCCTTCCGCCAGGCGCACGAGCTGGTGGGGCAGGCGGTGCAACTGGCCGAGACCCGGCAGGTGACGCTGGCGGACCTCTCTCTGGCCGACATGCAAACGATCAGCGAACAGTTTGAGGCCGGCGCGTTGGACGTTTTCGACGTGGCCGCCGCCCTGGCCGGCCGCCAGGTGATGGGTGGGACGGCGCCGCAGGCACTACAGCAGCAACTGGCCGCGGCCGAGGCGGCCGTGGATTAAATCACTACCTTTCTGCTTGGTTCAAAGGAATTGATAAGGCAACAGGTCATTTCTCTAGGGCACCCTACTCCAGGTTAACCCACCATCCGATGAATAGAGGTCGGTTACCACTCCTCTTGGTTTGAAAAGTAGGCTTGCCTTCATGTGCCCCCTCTTCGGATCCTCAAAAGTTACAGCGATAATTGACCCGTACTCACACCGCTCTCGTACCCCACAGGAAGGAGTCCAGCTTTGCCAACTACGGCCGCCATCGTTTGAGATGCTTAAATTTTCCTTTGTCCATATCCAGATAAATTCATCGTTTGGCAGCGTTTGGTAATACAACTCCTGACCTTCACAATCTGGGGGTGGTGGACCCATATCCCACGTGTCGTAATATTGAACCAATACCTGATTCCAGGTTTGCCCTCTGTCTACTGTTGATAGAACAAAGTAGTTATCAAACCAGGATTCGTTCTGTGGCCCATACCCGAGAATCCGAATGCTCACGTTATCTGTCACAGCAACCCGGCATATTTCTGCCGGTGATCTGACCAAATCTCCCAGCCAGAACGATAGAAACCAGCCTACCAGGATATGGGTTAAGATGAAAAGGCCAACGAGCACCTTGCCGATCCAGCGCTTGGTCCACAGGAAATACATGAGTAAGCTCCCAAGAAAGCCCAGAGTGGCGGCAGTGATAACGTAAATTACTTCGATACGCTTAAGAGGGTATAAAGTAGGGATAAACTCCCAAATAGCAATCTGTGCCCATCCTAGAACCAGCCGGCTGGGGAACATGAGACGACGGTGTAAAATGTACCAGCTAAAGTGATAAGGGAGTTGAAGGGTAGTGGCCGCTGTGAGAAACAGGAACATTCCGGCAAACCCGGCGTTTAATGTTCTTAAGGCGCTTTTTGTAAGTCTGAGGCTTTTCATCTACTTGCCTGTGCTGTAAACTTCAATCTCTTTCCAGGCCACCCAGGAGGGGCTGGCGAGGGTGACGACGCGGATAAATTGCAGGCCAGGGAGGGGGGTGGCGGGGGTGAATTCCAGGACGTCGCCCTCGGCCGTCTGGCCGCGAAATTCGTGGAACAGGCGCAGTTCTTCGCCGGGGCCACCGCCCCAAAGCTGGTGGACGGTTTCCCCTGCAGGCCACTGGCCGACCACCAGGCGAATGAGCGTCACGTCTACCGGCCGGCCCAGGTCAACTTCAATCCATTGCGGTGGGTGGCCACCGGCGCCCCATTGGGCCGGCAGCCCGTCCACGGCGTTTTCCGGCGGCTCTTGGGGCAGCCAGGCGGAGGCCGTCACCGGCCGGCCCAGGGCCAGGTTTTCCGGCGGCAGCAGGGCCGGGTCGCAGGGGTTGGGCAGCCCCTCGGCGGAGAGGGCCAGCAGCATGGCCCGGTCTTCGTCCAGCAAGCCCCAGGTGGCATCGCCGATGGCCTCCGGGGCGCGGTACAGGCCCCAGTAGAGGAAACCGTCGAAGCCGGCCTGGCAGGACTCGGCAATCCAGCCTGGCATGGCCCGCACGGCCGCTTCGATGGAGAAGTAGCGGTCAATGAACGCCCCGGCCTCACCCAGAATGACGGGCCTGGCTTCGTAGCCGGTCATGCCGAAGTTCTCAGCGATGGGCGGGAAGGGGTCAACGCCGGGGTAGGCGTGAAAGTCGAAGAAGTCCAGGGGAGCGACCTCCAGCAACGGGGCGGTCTCCACGTAGCGGAAATCCCCCTGGCGGATGGGGTTGGGGTAGTCGGGGACGAAAAAGCCCATGGTGATCAGCGCCGTGGGGTCGTAACGCAAGATGACCTCCCGCAACTGCTGGATGTAGTAGACTATCCCCTCGACGGCCATACGGCGCTTCTGCCCGGAGTCGGAGAGGTCGTAGGTGTTGCCGTTGGCCGTGGTGACGAGGCCGCTGCCGAGCGAGAAGGGCGGGTCGGTGTAAAAGTACCACTGTTCGTTGAGCAGCGACCAGCCCAGCACCACTTCAAAGGGCGCGCCGCGTTCGGCCAGGCCGGCCATTAAATCTTCCCAGTAGCGCCGGCCGGCCTCTACACCCGGCTCCGTGAGATAATGGGCGTTGCGGTACGGGCCAAATTGATCGTTGACGGCCGTATCCACCAGCGCCCAGTAGCCGCCCTGGCCGGGCAGGTCGTTGGAAGTCAGCAGTAGAAACAGGCCGGCTTCCCGGGCCAGCCGCATCGTCTCGGCAATGTTGTCCAGGTAAGGCGGGTTCAGACCCGGCCCTGAAGGATTGCCGGCGCAGCCGCTCCCGCCGCTGCAAGAATCGAGGAAGATGCGGACGGTGTTGTAGCCGTACTCTTTGAGCAGGGCGAAATCGGCCGCGACCCGCGCCGGGTCAAAGATGCCGACGCCGAAGAAGCGGTCCTCGAAGCCGCCAGAGACTGGAACGATATAGAAGTAGTTGGCGCCGCGGGGGATGAACGGCTCGCCGGTGCGCCGGTCGTAAAATTCGGCTACGCCGCCGGCCAGGCGAATTTGAATGGGGTGTTCGGCCGGTGGGGGCGGCGGGGTGGGGGTGGTAGAGGGGGTGGGGGAGGGAGTAACGGCCGGAGTGGCCGTAGCCGGCCGGGTAACGGTGGCTGCCGGCGATGCGGCTGTAGGGGTCGGGTCAGTACTGAGGATGTTGCAAGCCAGAATGAGCACGGCCGCGAAGATGAACGGCAAAATCTGGCGGGTGGGTTTCATGGAACCTCCGCTGTCTATTGTACCCCTTGCTATCAATCGTCCGGAGCCTCCGGCACGGCCGGCGGCTGGGCGGCCGGGTAGGAGCCGAGGACTTTGAGAAAAGAGGCGCGTTTGAGAATACCCAATAAGGCTTCGCGAACGACCGGGTCGTCTTCGTGGCCCTCGAAGTCTACGTAGAAGAGGTAGTGCCAGGGGCGGTTGCGGCGCGGCCGGGACTCGATCTTGGTCAGGTTGATGCCGCGCTGGGCCAGCTCGCCCAGCACGGCGTAAAGCGCCCCCGGCGTGTGGCGGGTGGTGAAGATGACGGAGGTCTTGCTGGGGTCTTGCCGGGGCGGGTCCGCCAGGCCCAGGAGAAAGAAACGGGTGTAGTTAAAAGCAAGGTCTTCCAGGTTGCGGGCCAGGATGGTCAGACCGTAGGTCTGGGCAGCCAGCTCGCTGGCCAGGGCCGCCGTGCCCGGCTCGGGGTTAGCCGCCAGGTCGCGGGCCGCGCCGGCCGTGTCGTAATGGGCTACCGGCTCCAGACCCAGCCGGCGCAGCGTCTGCTCGCACTGGGCCAGCGCCTGGGGATGGGAGATGACCCGGCGGATGCCGGCCAGGGTCGCGCCGGCCGGTGCCATAAGGCAATGCTCCACCTTGAGGATCACCTCGGCCTGGATGCGCAAATCGTGGTCCACCAGTTGGTCGTAAGCCGGGACCACGGTGCCGGCCAGGGAGTTTTCGACCGGCAACATCCCGTGTCCGGCCCGGCCGTGGTGGATGGCCTCAAAGATTTCGGCAAAGGCCCGGCAGGGCAGCGTGGTTACTTCCGGGCCAAAATGGCGGCGGATGGCCTGTTCCGAGTAAGCCCCTGGCTCACCCTGAAAGGCAACCAGGGTGTTTTGTTTTTTGTTCATAACATCTATACTTATCCTGGTATGAAAGAGCAACAGTCAGCCAATAAAGTGACTTTAAATGACGTGTTGCGCCTGGTGCTGCCCCTGAATACCCTGGTGATGGGTGGGGAGCACACGGATCGGGTAGTCCATTGGGTGGCCATGCTCACCGGGCTGGATATCTTGATGGAGCAGGTACAGCCCGGCGACCTGGTCATTTTACCCCCGGCGCTGCAGGGCCAGATCCAGGATGGCGAACTGGTGGAGGCCCTGGGCCAGTTGGGCGAATCACCGGCCGCCGCGTTGCTTACTTTCCGGCCGGTGGCCGGCCCGGTGGCCCAGGCGGCGGCGAAATACGAACTACCCATCCTGGTCGTGACCGGCGATGCCTCGCTGCGCGAAATTCACCAGGGGGTGGCGGCCCTGCTGATAGACCGCCAAAAGCAAATTACTGAGCGCGGCATGCAATTGTACCGCCGGTTGACGGAGATGTCCCGCGAGGGGCAGGGCCTGGAGGCGATGACGGAGATCATGTCCCAGTTGACGGGCAAGATCGTTGTCGTCCAGGATAAACGCCTGGAGATCCAGGCTATGACCATCCCACCTAACAGCGAGGTGGACGAAAAGAGTATTCGCGGGGTGCTGGGCGACTACGAAAATTTGCCGCCCGTCCTGCGCAACCGGAAGGCGGCGGCCAGGGCGCGGCAGAGTCACTGGCAGCAACTGTTACCGGTCAATAACAAGAAAATGGCCCGGCTGCTCAGTCCCATTATTTCTGGCGACCGGGCGCGGGGTTATCTCTCCCTCATTGGCTCGCCTGACGAGCTGGACCTGCTGGACACGCTCACGGCCGAGCACGGGGCGGCGGCCTGCGCCCTGGAAATGGCCAAGGCCAAGGCCGTCAGCGAGGCCAAGAAGGCGCTGCGCGGCGACTTTCTGGAGGGTCTGCTGGCGGGCAGCCTGCCGGAGAAGGAGATCGAGCGATTAGCCGGCCGGCTGGACCACAACACCAGCCAGCCCCACGCCGTGATGACCTTTGCCTGGGATGGGCCGGAGATACCGTCGCTGCGCCGCCTGGAGACCACCGTCAACTGGCTGCTCTCCAGCCACAACCGGCCGGCCCTGACCCACATCTACAGCGACGACCACGTCTGCGTTTTCCAGGCCCTGGAGGACAGCGACGAGGACATGCCCACCACCCGGGAGCTGGCCCACCGGCTGCGCGAGCACCTGCGGGCCGAGTACCCCAGGTCCCGGCTGCTGGGCGGCCTGAGCGGCCCGGCCAAAACGCTGGCCGCCTGGCCGGAGACCCACCGGCAGGCAGTCCAGGCCATGCAAGTCGGTAAACGGCTGCAACTGGACCAGTTGGTAGAGTTTAACAGCCTGGGCATCTACCAGTTGTTGGCCCAGTTGGACAACTTGCCGGCGCTACGGCGCTTTTGCAACCAGCTCATTGGCCCCCTGGCCCGGTACGACAAGCAGCACCGCAGCGGCCTGGTCCAGACGATCACCGCCTACTTTAACCACCACGGCAACATCAGCCAGACGGCCGAAGCCCTCTTCATTCACCGCAACACCCTCCTCTACCGCCTGGAGCGTATCCAGGAATTGACCGGCCAGGATCTGAACCAGGCCGACATGCGCCTGGCCCTCCACCTGGCCCTCAAGCTCTGGCAGCTCCAACCCGAAGTTGAATGAGTTATTGGTTATTGGTTATTGCCCCTCGACGAATACCCAATAACCAATAACCAATAACCAGCCTAGATCATCGGCTCCATGACCATGTAGTCCAGCCACTCGGCCGAGCGATGGTGTTCGCCACGAACGGCGCTGTAGAAGAGCTGCTGCAGGTGATGGGTCACCGGGCCGACCCGGCCGTTGCCGATGGCGCGGTAGTCAATCTCCCGGACCGGCGCAACCTCGGCGGCCGTGCCGCAGACAAAGACCTCGTCGGCGATGTACAGTTGGTCGCGGGAGAGGCGCTCTTCCACCACCGTGTAGCCGGCGTCGCGGGCCAGGGTAATGACCGTATCCCGGGTAATGCCTTCCAGGATGGCCGCCCGAGGGGTGGTATAAATAATCCGGTCACGGACCAGCAGCAGATTTTCGCCGGTACACTCGGCCACGTACCCGTCCGGGTCGAGCATGACTGCCTCGTCAAAGCCGGCCCGGGCGGCCATTGTCTTGGCCAGGATGGAATTGACGTACTGGCCGCTGATTTTGGCCTTGGTCATGCTAGAATTGGGGTGCATGCGGGTCATGGAGGAGACCATCATCCGGACGCCGGTCTCCAGCCCCTCCTGGCCCAGGTAGGCGCCCCATTTCCAGGCAGCAATGGCGACTACCGGGCGATAGGCGTCCAGGTTTAGCCCCAGCGGACCGTCAAAGTACATCAGGGGGCGGATGTAACATTCGCTGAAGCCATTGGCGCAGACCGTCCGGCAGATGGCGTCGCGCAGCTCGTCCAGGCCATAGGGCAGATCGGTGACGCCCAGGACGCGGGCCGAAGCCAGGAAGCGCTCCAGGTGTTCCCGCAAACGAAAGACGGCCGGGCCGCGCGCCGTGGCGTAGCAGCGGATGCCCTCAAAGACCCCTGGCCCATAGTGGAGGGTGGGGTTCAGAAAATGGACGGTGGCCCGCTCAAAGGGGACCAGTTCGCCATCCAGCCAGATGTACTCTGACTGCATCGTCGAGCGCGCCGGCCGGGCCTGGTTGGTGGTCGCCGTTTGGGCCTTGACCCCGGCGCCGTTGCCCTGGCCATTCTGATAGATAGTCCGGTCCATGTTGTCTCCTCTCTTGGGCTACTGGTTATTGGTTATCAGCCAGCGGAGCCAATAACCAATAACCAATAACCAATAATTTCAGCCCAAGTGGCTGACAATAACCGCCTCAATCTCCTGGGTGTTCAACGGCTTTTGGCCATTGGCGGCCAGGTCGGCCGTGCGGTAGCCGGCGGCCAGCGTTTGAGCGACGGCCGCTTCCACCGCCCTGGCCTCGCCTTCCAGCCCCAGCGAATGGCGCAGCAGCAGGGCCAGGGAAAGAATCGTGCCGATGGGATTGGCGATGCCCCGGCCGGCAATGTCCGGGGCCGAGCCGTGAATGGGCTCATATAATCCCCGGGGAAAGCCGTGCCGGTTCCTGGTCTCGCCCAACGAGGCCGAGGGCAGGTTGCCCATCGAGCCGGCCAGGACCGAAGCCTCGTCGGTCAGGATGTCGCCGAACATATTCTCGGTCACAATGACGTCGAAGCTGGCCGGCCGGGTGAGCAGGTGCATGGCGGCCGCGTCTACCAGCACGTGCTCCAGGACCACGCCGGGGTATTCGGCGGCGACCTCGTTGACCGTCTGCCGCCAGAGGCGCGAGCTTTCCAGGACGTTGGCCTTGTCCACCGAGGTGACTTTGCCCCGGCGCTGGCGGGCGGCCTGGAAAGCCACGTGGCTCACCCGGCGGATCTCGCTCTGGCTGTAGACCAGGGTATCTACGGCCTGGATTTCACCGTTGACAGTTCGCCGCTCGCGGGGCGTGCCAAAGTAAATGCCGCCGGTCAATTCGCGCACCACCAGCAGGTCTACCCCTTGCAGCCGTTCCGGCCGTAGCGGGGAGGCGGCCAGTAGATCAGGGTGGGGCCGGACCGGTCGCAGATTGGCAAAGAGGCCCATTGCCTGGCGGATGGCCAGCAAGCCCTGCTCCGGCCGGACGGGCGCGGCCGGATCGTCCCATTGGGGGCCGCCGACTGCCCCCAACAGAACGGCGTCGGCCTGCAAGCAGGCCCGGCGTGTTTCATCCGGCAAGGCTGTGCCGCAGGCGTCAATGGCGCCGCCGCCGATCAAATGCTCTTCGGTCTCAAAGGTGTGACCGTACCGGGCAGCAACGGCCGGCAGCACAGCCAGGGCGGCGGCCACCACTTCCGGGCCAATCCCGTCGCCAGGCAGGACGACAATCCGGGCTTCCATTGCTTACTGCTCTCCCTGAGCGTTGCCGTTCAATAGGGCGAACTCCAAGCTATCGGCCAGCGCCCGCCAACTGGCCTCGATGATGTTGGCGCTGGCCCCGACCGTGCTCCAGTGGCGCAGCTCCTGTTCGGTGTCAATCAGGACGCGGACGGTTGCCCCGGTGCCATTCTCGCTATCCAGGATGCGCACCTTGTAGTCGGCCAGACGCACGCCGGCCAGCATAGGGTAGACACTCAGGAGCGCCTTACGCAGGGCGGCGTCCAGGGCGTTCACCGGGCCGTTGCCCTCGGCGGCCGTGTGCAACACCTGGTCGCCCACCCGGACCTTGACCGTGGCGTCGGCGCACATCCCTTTGTCCTGGCGCTGCTGGACGAGCACGGTGAAGTCCAGCAGCTCGAAGGGCGGCCGGTAACCGGGCTGCAGGCGGCGCAGCATCAGGCTCATAGAGGCTTCGGCGCTTTCAAAGGAGAAGCCCTGGGCTTCCAATTCCTTGATTTGCTGCAAGACGTGGCGGGCCTGGTCGCTGTCCAGGTCCACCCCGTACTCGGCGGCCTTGTCCAGGACGTTGCCCCGGCCGGACAGCTCGGAGACGACGGTGCGCTTGAGATTGCCGACCAGCGCCGGGTCCACGTGCTGGTAACTGGCGGCGTTCTTGCGCATGGCGGCGACGTGGATGCCCCCTTTGTGGGCAAAGGCGCTGGTCCCGACGAACGGTTGGTGGCTGGCGTGGCCCAGGTTGGTCACCTCGGCCACAAAGCGGGACAGCTCCGTCAGGCGAGCCAGATTTTCCGGGGGGACACACTGCTTGCCCATTTTGAGCTGCAGGTCGGGAATGACGGTACACAAATTGGCGTTGCCCACTCGCTCGCCGTAGCCGTTGATCGTGCCCTGGACGTGGACGGCCCCGGCCCGCACGGCGGCCAGGGTGTTGGCCACGCCGCAGCCACCATCGTCGTGGGTGTGAATGCCGACCGGCGCACCGAGGTGGGCAACGACCCGGCCGACAATACTTTCCACTTCCCAGGGCAGCGAGCCGCCATTGGTGTCGCAGAGCACAACCACGCCAGCCCCATGCCCGGCGGCCACTTTCAGGGTCAACAGGGCGTACTCGGGCTTGGCCTTGTAGCCATCGAAGAAGTGCTCGGCGTCGTAAACGACCTCCTTGCCCTGGGCCTTCAAGTAGGCGACGCTCTCAGCAATCATGGCCAGGTTTTCTTCCAGGTCGGTCTCCAGCACGTCGTAGACGTGCAGGTCCCAGCTTTTGCCGACCAGGGTCACCACCGGAGTTTCGGCCGCCAGCAGGGCCTGGATGTTGGGGTCAGCGTCGGGGGTAGTATCCTTGCGCCGCGTCGAGCCAAAGGCGGCAATTTTGGCGTGACGGAAGGTCATCTGCCGGGCAGCCCGGAAAAAGTCGGCGTCCTTGGGATTGGAGCCTGGCCAGCCGCCTTCAATGTAGTGGACGCCAAAGTCGTCCAGGCGTTGGGCAATCTTCAGCTTGTCGTTCAGCGACAGGGAAAGCCCTTCCCGCTGGGCGCCGTCACGGAGCGTCGTGTCGTAAACGTAGATGGACTTGCTGGTCATGGTAGTTTCCGTGTCAGGTGTCATGTGTCAGGTGTCAGGTGTCATGTGGCAGGTGCCGTGTCATGCTTGACAGGCTTTGCAAGGCAAAGCTCAAACACTTGACACTTGACACTGAATCACTTGACATTCCCTTGTTCGTAAGCAGCAATGGCCACTTCGTGCTTCAGCAGATACCCAAGCTGGTCAATGCCTTCCAGCAGGCAGGTCTTGCTGAAGGCATCAATGGGGAACGTCACCCGCCGGCCGTCGGGCAGGGTGAGGGTCTGGCTGGCGAGATCAATCGTCACGTCCACGTCCGGCTCTTCGGCGACCAGCGAAAACAATTGCTGCTGGGTCGTCACGTCCACGACGACCGGCAGCAGGCCGTTTTTGAGGGCGTTGTTGCAGAAAATGTCGGCGAAGGAGGTGCTGATGACGGCCTGGAAGCCCCAGCCGGCCAGGGCCCAGGGGGCGTGTTCGCGGGAGGAACCGCAGCCGAAATTGTCGCCGGCCAGCAGGATGCGCGCCCCCTGGTGTTCCGGCCGGTTCAGGGGGAAGTCAGGGTTCAGGCTGCCGTCCGGCCGGTAGCGCCAGCGGGCAAAGAGGCCATCCACCAGCCCGTCGCGGGTGGTCACTTTCAGATAATTCGCCGGAATAATCTGGTCCGTGTCCACGTCGTTATAGGGCAACGGGACCACATGAGAAATTAACTGTCTGAACGGTTCCATCCTCAGTCCTCAGTCCTCAGTCCTCAGCACTCATTCAGCAACGTCCTGGGGTCGGTCACACAGCCGTTGACGGCCGTGGCCACGGCCGTCAGGGGGCTGGCCAGGAAGGTCCGGCCGCCTTTGCCCTGGCGGCCCTCAAAGTTGCGGTTGCTGGTGCTGACGGCGTACTGGCCCGGCTCCAGTTGGTCGCCGTTCATGGCGATACACATCGAGCAGCCGGCCAGCCGCCACTCCGCGCCGGCCTCGCGGAAGATGCGGTCCAGCCCTTCGGCTTCGGCCTGGCGGCGGACGGTTTCCGAGCCGGGTACGACCAGCATGCGCACCCCTTCGGCCACTTTGCGCCCCTGGATCAGGCCGGCCGCCAGGCGCAGATCGGACAGGCGAGAATTGGTGCAACTGCCGATAAAGACCACGTCCACCTTGTGACCCAGCAACGACCGCCCCGGCTGCAGGTCCATGTAGCGCAGAGCTTTCTCCAGCGTAGTCCGGCGATTGAGGTCCGGTTCCTGGCCGGGGTCGGGCACCGGCCGGCTGATGGGCAGGCCCATGCCGGGGTTGGTGCCGTAAGTGATCATCGGCTCCAGGTCGTCTACGGGGATGGTGATAGTTCGGTCGAAGGCAGCGCCTTCGTCGGTCGGTAGAACGCGCCAGCCGGCCAGGGCCTGCTCCCAGGCCGCACCTTGGGGAGCAAAGGGCCGGCCGGCCAGGTATTCAAAGGTGGTGTCGTCAGGGGCGACCAGCCCGGCCCGCGCCCCGCCCTCAATGGACATGTTGCACAGCGTCATCCGCGCTTCCATGGAGAGAGCCTGGACGGCCGGGCCACCGTATTCAAAGACGTGACCGGCCCCACCGCCGACGCCAATCTGGGCAATCAGGGCCAGGATCATGTCTTTGGCTGTTACCCCCCGGCCGAGCCGGCCGGTGAAGTTAACCTGGAACGTCTTCGGCCGGTATTGCAGGAGGCATTGGCTGGCCAGGACGTGCTCCACCTCGCTGGTGCCGATGCCAAAGGCCAGCGCGCCAAAGGCGCCGTGGGTGGAGGTGTGGCTGTCGCCGCAAACGATGGTCAGGCCGGGTTGGGTCAACCCCAGTTCCGGGCCAATGACGTGGACGATGCCCCGGTCGGGACTGTCGAAGTCGTAGAGGGGGATGCCGAATTCCTGGCAATTGATCTGCAACTGGCGCAACTGGCGGGCGGCCATCTCGTCTACAACCGTCAGGGAGGGCGGGGTGGTGGGTATGGAGTGGTCCATCGTCGCCACCGTCCGGTCCGGCCGGCGCACCCGCAGCCCCCTGACCCGCAGGCCGTCGAAGGCCTGGGGCGAGGTGACTTCGTGGACCAGGTGCAGGTCTATATACAGCACGGCCGGCGATCCCGGCTCCTGGACGACGACGTGTGAGTCCCAAATTTTGTCGAAGAGCGTACGCGGTTGTGTCATTGCTTCTCCGGTTTGATGCCGCCGAACAGGGCCAGCTCGAAGATTTTCAGGAAACAGTCCACGTGATCGAAGCCGATCTGGCGCAGCCACTCACATTGAGTCTCGACCAGGGCCAGGATGTTGGCGGCTTTGTCCGGCCGTTCGTAGTAGTCGCGATTGATTTGCTCTCGCGACTTGCGGCCGCCATTTTGCCGGTGAAAGGTATAAAGGCTGTCTAAGAAATAGTGGTCAAAAGCCTGTTCTCCCCATGTGGTGTGGGAAGCGACGTGTTCCAGGTTGAGGAAAAGGCCGCCCGGTTGCAGTAAATGGTACAACTCGGCGTAAATCGCCCGCTTGCGCGCGTCTGGTTGGTGATGGATGGAATAGCCGGACACGATAAGATCGAAGGGGGCGTAGGCGGCCACCGGCCGGACCCAGGCTGGGTCGCCATAATCCAATTGTAGAAAGGCAGTGTGCCGGTAGTGACTTAGCCGCTCCTGGGCAGCGGCCAGCATTGGCTCGGAAAAATCTACAAAGACGCCGCTGGCTGTTGGATGCTCGTCAAGAATAGCGTGGCCCAGAACACCGTCGCCGCAGCCCAGGTCGAGGAAGGTACTGAGGGCTGGCCGGGCCAGACGAATGAGGTGTAGCACGACGCTGATTTGTTCCTGGGCCAGGGGGATAGCGCCGCGCACGCCGGTCAGGTAGGTATGCGCCAGTTCTGGGGTCTGCCAGACGGTGTAATTATAAGACATTAAGCCACCACTTGCGCCGCGACAACGGCCGGATGCTCTGCCTCTACCTGGGCGTCGTAGCGGCCGCTGGCCACCAGCAGTTTGTTCAGGGCGGTCAGGTAGGCTTTGGCGCTGGCGACGATGATGTCTGTGTCGGCCCCGTGGCCGCCGAAGGTGCGCGGCCGGGGCTGCCCGCTCTGGGGCGAGGTGCGCTGGTGGGTGGCGCCGTTGTGGGCCTCCAGGCGGACGGTCACCTCGCCGATGGCGTCAATGCCCTCAGTAACGGAGCGGACAGCAAATTCCAGCAGTGTGTTGGGGGCCTGGACGATGGCGTCAATGGCCTTGTAGGTAGCGTCCACCGGGCCGGTGCCGACGGCCGCCTGGATGTGTTGCTGGCCATCGGGCCCGGTGAGGCGGACCGTGGCCGTGGGCATACCCATCGTGCCGCAGGCGACCTGCAGGCCGTCCAGGATGTAGACTTCGCGCGGCTGGTACAGTTGGTCGGTAATGAGGGCGGCCAGGTCGGCGTCGGCGATATGTTTTTTCTTGTCGGCCAGCTCTTTGAAACGGGCAAAGGCCTCGGTTAATTCACCTTCGCTCAGGTCGTAGCCCATCTCGGCCAGCCGCACCCGAAAGGCGTGCCGGCCGGAATGCTTGCCCAGGACCAGGGTGGAGCGCTGCAGGCCGACCGTTTCCGGCCGCATGATTTCGTAGGTCTCGTTGTGCTTGAGCATCCCGTCCTGGTGAATGCCAGCCTCGTGGGCGAAAGCGTTAGCGCCGACGATGGCCTTGTTGGGCTGGACGGGGATGCCGGTGTAATTGGAGACCAGCCGGCTGGCGCGGATGATCTGGGTGGTGTCAATGCCCGTTTCCAGGTTGAAGACCGGCCGGCGGGTGTGCAGGGCTATGACTACCTCTTCCAACGAGGTGTTGCCGGCCCGCTCGCCAATGCCGTTGATCGTCACTTCGGCCTGCCGGGCGCCGGCCCGCAGCCCGGCCAGGGTGTTGGCCGTGGCCAGCCCCAGGTCGTTGTGGCAGTGGACGGAGACGACGACGTCTTCGACACCTGGTGTGTGGGCGACGATGCCGGCGATCAGCGCGCCAAATTCGTCCGGGGTGGTATAACCGACCGTATCGGGAATGTTCAATATCGTCGCCCCGGCCTTGATGGCTTCGCCCAGGACCAGGTAGAGAAATTCCGGGTCGCTCCGGCCGGCGTCCTCGGGAGAAAATTCGACGTCGGCGCAGGTGCTCCGGGCGTAGGCGACCATCTCTCGCACCTGCTCGACGACCTCCTCGGGGTCCAGGCGCAGCTTATATTTCATGTGGATAGGCGAGGTGGCCAGGAAGGTGTGGATGCGCGGCCGGGCGGCGTGCTGGACTGCTTCCCAGGCCCGGTCAATGTCGCTCCGGGTGGCCCGGGCCAGGCCACAAATGACCGGCGGCTGGCCGGCCGGACCCGGCAGGTGGCCAACCTCCAGAGCAATGCGGCGGACCGCTTCCAGGTCGTCGGGCGAGGCGGCCGGGAAGCCGGCTTCGATGATGTCCACCCCCAACCGGGCCAGGGTCCGGGCAATCTCCAGCTTTTCGGCCGAGGTCAGCGTCGCCCCCGGCGACTGCTCGCCGTCACGCAACGTGGTATCAAAAATACGGATGTAATTTCCACTCATTGTTTTCTATCCTGTGGAGACTGGACGCTGATGAACGCAGATGACGCAGATATAAAACGCGAAGCTCGAATGATTATTAAAAAAGATTGGCGCCATTCGCCCATTTGCGTTATTCGCGATAAAGCAATCAGCGGTTATCATGAAAATCTGCGTCCCAATTCCTTAATCGCCCGGCCGGACGGTGACGGGGTTGACGAAGGGCATCATGCCGCGCAGGTCCGCGCCGACTTGCTCGATGAGGTGCTCCTGCTGGCGGCGGCGTTCGGTGTTGAACCAGGGCCGGCCGTTCTGGTTCTCCTCGATCCACTTGCGGGCATAGGAGCCGTCCCGGATTTCCCGCAAAATCTGGCTCATCTCGTAGCGTGTTTCCTCGGTGATGATTCGCTCGCCGGCAGTGTAGTCGCCGTGCTCGGCCGTGTCGGAGACGGAGTAACGCATGAAGTTGAGGCCACCCCGGTAGAAGAGGTCTACGATCAGCTTCAGCTCGTGCATACACTCGAAGTAGGCCACCTCCGGCTGGTAACCGGCTTCTACCAGCGTCTCGAAGCCGGCCTTGACCAGGGCGGAAACGCCGCCGCAGAGAACGGCCTGCTCGCCAAAGAGGTCCGTCTCCGTTTCTTCGGCGAAGGTGGTGGCCAGCACGCCGGCGCGGGTCCCGCCCAGGCCCCAGGCGTAGGCAATGGCGTTCTCCCTGGCCTGGCCGCTGGCGTCCTGGTGGACGGCCAGCAGGCAGGGCGTTCCGCCACCCTCGACAAACACCTCCCGGACGCGGTGGCCAGGGGCTTTGGGAGCGACCATGCTCACGTCCACCCCGGCCGGGGGAACGATAGCGCCAAAGCGAATGTTAAAGCCGTGGGCGAACATGAGGGTCTTGCCGGGGGCCAGGTGGGGGGCGATGTGCTCAGCATAGATGGCCGGCTGCGTGGTATCCGGGGCCAGGATCATAATCGTATCGGCCCAGGTGGCGGCCGCGGCCACCGGTTCTACCTTCAGCTCCTCGGCCGTGGCTTTGGCCCACGATTTGCTGCCGGGCCGCAGGCCGACGGTCACGTCTACGCCGCTGTCGCGTAGATTCAGGGCGTGGGCGTGGCCCTGGGAGCCGTAGCCGACGACGGCCACTTTGCTGTTGTGAATGAGCGCCGGGTTGGCGTCCTGGTCGTAATAAATGGTTGCCATTATTATTCTTTCTCCATAGCCAGCGTGGGTAACTCTTCTTCCTCAAAAGCTTCTTGTTCGACTTCAGGCTCTATCTCTTCAAGGGCATGGCGGCCATTGCCGTGGCCGTTGGTGGCCGGCTTGCGGCCGCTGGCGCCAGGGGTGTGGCGCACGCCGTCGGCCGTACCGCGCATCATAGCCACGTGGCCGGTGCGAACGATTTCGACGACGCCCCAGGGGCGCAGCAGCTCAATCAGGCTGTCCACCCGCTCTTCCGAAGCCGCCAGTTGGAGGATGAGCGATTCGGGGCAGACGTCCACGATCTTGGCCTTAAAGATGTCGGCCAGGCTAATAATTTCACTGCGGTGTTCGGGCGTGGCGGCGACCTTGATGAGGGCCAGCTCACGCAGGACGGCCGGCTGGTTGGTCACGTCCTGGACGTCAATGACGTTGACCAGCTTGTACAGGTTGGCCTCGACCTTGCGGGCTTCAGCTTCGCGGCTGTTGACGACGATGGTCATCCGCGACACGCCGGGGTTTTCCGTCCGGCCGACGTTCAACGAGTCAATGTTGAAATTGCGGCGGCGGAAGAGCGAGGCCACCCGGTTAAGCACCCCCGGCTTATTTTCCACGATAGCAATTAACGTCTGTCGCATAAAAATCTCCTTTTCCAAGTGTCATGTGTCATGTATCAAGTGTCATGTGAGTTGAAGCTACGTGACACGTGACACGGAAACACCTGACACAACCCTACTTGACACGTGACACGGAAACACCTGACACGCTTATGCGGCGGCCGGCTGGCGGCGGACGGGGCGGCGGATCATGGCGTCGAGGTCGGCCCCGGCCGGGACCATGGGGAAGACGGCCTCTTCCATCTCGACCACAAATTCCAGCACCACCGGGCCGGGGGTCCGCCGGGCAAACTCTACGGCCGCTTGAATCTCCTCCCGTTGGGTCACCCGCCGGGCGGGAATGCCGTAGGCTTCGGCCAGCTTGACGAAATCAGGGTTCTTCAGGTGGACAGCCGAATAGCGCTTTTCAAAGAAAAATTCCTGCCACTGGCGGACCATGCCCAGGTAGCTGTTGTTGAGAATGGCCACCTTGACGTTGGCCTGCTCCTGGACGGCTGTGGCCAGCTCGGCCTGGGTCATCTGGAAGCCGCCATCGCCGACGATGGCCCAGATTTCACGGTCCTTGTGGGCAAACCACGCGCCAATGGCGGCCGGCATGCCAAAGCCCATCGTGCCTGCGCCGCCGGAGGTAATGAAGTGGTAAGGCTGCTCCAGGTGGTAGTACTGGGCGGCCCACATCTGGTGCTGGCCGACGTCGGTGGTGACGATGGACTGGCCGCCGGTGAATTGCCACAGGTCGCGAATGACGTGGGAAGAGTAGAGCAGGCCGTCTTCCGGCCAGGCCAGGATGTCCCGCTCTTCAGTATCCTTCTTCCAGTCGGCAATCTGGTCCAACCACTCTTCGTGGTCGCCCGCTCCCACCAGGGGCAGCAGGTCACCCAGCACCGTCTTCAAATCGCCGACCAGGGGCACGTCTACGGGAACGTTTTTGTGGATTTCTGAAGGGTCAATTTCGACATGGATTTTGCGGGCCCGGGGGGCGTAGGTGCGCAGGTTGCCGGTCACCCGGTCATCGAAGCGCATGCCAAAGGCCAGCAACAGGTCGGCCTGCTGGATGGCGTTGTTGCAGTAGGCCTCGCCGTGCATACCCATCATGCCCAGGCTGAGGGGGTGGGAGGCGGGAAAGGAGCCCAGGCCCAGCAGCGTCATGGCCACGGGCGTTTGCGTCTTGGCGGCAAAGAGGCGCAGCTCTTCGATGGCCCCCGACTTGAGCGCGCCGTGGCCAACCAGGATGACCGGCCGTTCCGCTTCGGCAATCAGCCGGGCCGCTTTTTGTAATGCTTCCAGGGGGGCGTGTTTGGGCGGGTGGTAGCCGGGTAGTTGCGGGTCGTCCGGGTAGATAAACTCGACCTTTTCCACCTGGGCATTTTTGCAGATGTCAATGAGCACTGGGCCGGGCCGGCCGCTGCGGGCGATGTAAAACGCCTCGCGGACGACTTCGGCCATTTCGCCGGCGCTGGTAACCAGGAAGTTGTGCTTGGTGATGGGCAGGGTAATGCCGGTCACGTCCGTTTCCTGGAAAGCGTCCCCGCCGATGAGGTGGACCGGGACCTGGCCGGTGATGCAGACGATGGGCGAGGAATCCATCATGGCCGTGCCGATGCCGGTGACCAGGTTGGTCGCTCCCGGCCCGGAGGTGGCCATGGCCACCCCGACCTTACCCGAGGCCCGGGCGTAGCCGTCGGCCATGTGGGCTGCCCCCTGCTCGTGGCGGACCAGGACGTGGTGGACCGGGTAGTCCAGCATGGCGTCGTAGGCCGGCATAATGGCCCCGCCGGGATAGCCAAAGACCACCTCCACTCCCTCCCGCACCAGACATTCCCACATAATCTCAGCGCCAGTTTTTAACATGCTTACCCTTCTCCTCGTAAAAAGCTGCCAGTAGGGGCATGATGCATCATGCCCCTACTCATCGCTCATTGCTCATCACTCAGTCCTCAGTCCTATCCTGTGACTGCCCCTTCGGCCGCCGAAGAAACCAGCCGGGCGTACTTGGCCATGACGCCGCTGGTGTAGCGGGGGGCGGGGGGCTGCCAGCGGCCGAGGCGCTCCTGGAGTTCGGTTGCAGACAGCTCCACGTCCAGCCGCCGGCCGGCCACGTCAAAGACAATGGTGTCGCCGTCGCGCAGGGCGGCGATGGGGCCGCCGTTGGCTGCCTCCGGGGCCACGTGCCCGGCCATCAGGCCGTGCGTCGCCCCGGAGAAGCGGCCGTCGGTTAACAGAGCGACCGAGTCGCCCAGGCCGGCCCCGACGATGGCCGCCGTCACGCCCAGCATCTCGCGCATACCCGGGCCGCCTTTCGGCCCCTCGTAGCGGATAACCACCACGTCGCCAGGCGCGATCTGCCCAGCCTGGACGGCGGCAAAGGCGTCCTCTTCGCAATTAAAAACGCGGGCCGGGCCACGATAGTGGCGCAAATCGTGGCCAGCCAGCTTGACCACGCAGCCCTCCGGGGCCAGGTTGCCCCGGAGAATGACCAGGCCACCGGTTGGTTTGAGGGGATTATCTAACGGCCTGACCACTTCCTGCCCCGGCGTCTCCACCGCCTTCTGCGCTTCTTCACCCATCGTCTCCCCGGTAACGGTCAGAGCGTCGGCATGTAGCAGGCCGGCGTCGAGCAGCCGCCGGGCGACCAGCCGGGCGCCGCCGGCCTGGTAGAGATCGTTGGCCACAAAGCGGCCGCCCGGCTTGAGGTCGGCCAGCAGGGGGGTGCGGGCGCTGATCTCGTCAAAAACGTCAATGGTTAGAGGCACGCCGGTCTCGCGGGCAATGGCCAGCAGGTGCAGGACGGCGTTGGTCGAGCCGCCGGTGGCGGCGACAGAAGCAATGGCGTTCTCAATGGCCTGGCGGGTGAGCACCTGGCGGGCCGTTCTCCCCTGGCGCAGCATCTCGACCGCCAGTTTGCCGGCGGCAAAAGCCACTTCGTCTTTTAGCGAGTTCATAGCCGGTACGCTGGCGCTGCCCATGGGCGAGATGCCCAGAAACTCGGCCGCTGTGGCCATCGTGTTGGCGGTGAATTGCCCACCGCAAGCGCCGGCGCCGGGACAGGCCGAATCTTCCAGGGCTTTCAACTGTTCGGCCGTCATCCGGCCGGCGGCGTAAGCCCCAACCGCTTCAAAAACGTCCTGGATGGTGACGTCGTGGCCCTCGAAGCGGCCGGGGGCGATGGAGCCGCCGTAGAGCATCAGGCCGGGAACGTCCAGCCGGGCCAGGGCCATGATCGTGCCAGGAATGGTCTTGTCGCAGCCGGAGAGGGCCACGACGGTGTCGAACTGGTTGCCGCGGGCGACCAGCTCAATCGAGTCGGCGATGACTTCCCGGCTGATGAGGGAAGCTTTCATGCCCTCCGTGCCCATAGCAATGCCATCGGAAATGGAGACAGTGTTGAATTCCATTGGCGTCCCCCCGGCAGCGCGAATCCCCTCTTTCACTTTAGACGCCAGCCGGCGCAAATGAAAATTGCACGGCCCGATCTCAATCCAGGTGTTAGCCACCCCCACCAGCGGCCGCTCCAGCGCTTCGTCGTCAAAGCCAACCGCTTTGAGCATGGCCCGCGCTGGGGCGCGGTCATAGCCTTTCTTTAATCTGTCTGAACGCATTGCTAACCT